>NZ_JBWDTQ010000021.1:0-173674 GCF_056312425.1 Nocardiopsis sp. TRM 82005 | reverse complement strand
AAGCGGTTGTGGTCGGGGTCCTACTTCGCCGGATCGGTCGGGGGTGCTCCGATCAGCGTGCTGCGCCAGTACATCGAGGACCAGCAGCGCCCGTCCTGACGGACGGGCGTGGGGCTCGGATCCGATTCACCTCCGGCCTGAAGGCCGAAGCACTCTCGGATAAGACCGGTAGCCGTACTCGCCGCGGCCGGACAGTTCGGCGGCGGCGACCTGTTCGACCAGGGTCTCGTAGTCGTACGGGTAGGGGTCGCGCCCCAGGTAGACGGCCACGATCGAGGTGGCATGGTCGGTCAGGCGGCCGGGAAGCCTGGGCAGGCCGGAGCGGTGGCCGGACAGTTCGGCCAGGGTGACGTCGGCGGCCGGGGCACCGTCCAGCCCGACGAGCTCTCCGAGGCGGGTGTCCTCGGTGACCTCGCCCCGCTCGACGGCGTCGGCGAGCAGGGCCCCGGTCATGGTCTTGACGACCGAGCCGATCTCGTAGTCGGTGTGCTCGTCCGCGCCGAAGTGGGCGGAGCGGGTCCGGTCGCCGTCGATCTCGACCACGCTGACCCGGTCGTGGGTGTCACCTGCCAGCAGCGGCCGCGCCCGGTCGAGCAGACCGGGGTCCCCGGCCTCCTCGGTGGACAGGGACGGTGTGTGCGGCCGTACGGCGATCCCGGCGGCGACGATCAGGACGGCCACCGCGCAGGCGGCCGCGACGACCCGTGTTCTGGATCTCACAGGGTCCTCTTCCTCTCTCCCCTAGGGAGCGCCGCCCACCGCCGTCAGGACGGCGAGCAGGGGGACGACGCGTTCCGGGGGAACGGCGTAATGACCGCGCCGGACGGTGGTGAGCCATCCGGCGGCGGCGAGCAGGTTGACGTGGTGGTAGATCTGGCCGGTGGTGCCGAAGTCGGAGCGCTCGGCCAGTTCGGCGACGGTGCTGGTGCCGTTCCAGACGGCGTGCAGCAACTGGAGGCGCACGGGTTTGCCCAAGGCGTCGAGGCTGGCGGCGTGGCGTGACCAGTCGGACTCCTCCAGGCGCTCGACCGGTAGTCCCTGCTGCCACTCCAGCCCGTCCTCCTCCTTCTCGTCGCGGACGATCCCGGCGAGGACCACTCCGCCGCGCCCGGTGACGTGCTCGCGCAGGGCGTTGAGGGCGAAGAACACGTCCTCCGGCGGCTGCGCCGCGGCCCCGGCCCGCGCGGCCCCCGCGCCCGTGCCTCCCTCCAGCGCGGCGACCCGTGTCTCCAGGTCCGCCAGCCGCTCCTCCGTCGTTCTCTCCATGACGTCTCCACCATACCTGTTTTTCGTAGTTACGTAATATCATTCCCGCCGATGGCGGCCCGGGAGCTTTGCCGGATCCGGAGACACCGGTGAGGTTCCGCTGACCCGTCGGGTTCGATGATGGAGGGAAGGCGCGCGGATCGCGCATCCGCGAGGGGCACCCGAGCGGCCGTTCCCACGTCCTGGAGAAGGCCTCGGGGAACGGCCGGGAAGGAACGGACATGCGAACGCAGGGAGCCAACGGCTGGCAGTTCTTCGTCGCGACACTGCTGATCGTCATCGGGGCCGTCAACGTCATCCAGGGGCTGGTGTCGTTCTTCACCCCCGCCTTCTACGCCGCCACGAGCTCGGACGTACTCCTCCTGGGCTACGCCTCCTGGGGTGTCCTGCTCGGGCTGTGGGGCGCGGCCCTGATCGTCGCGGGCCTGGCGGTGCTCTCCCGCAGCACGTGGGCCAGGGCCTTCGCCCTCATCCTCGCCTCGGTGAACGCCATCGCCCAGCTGGGCTTCGTCATGGCGATGCCGCTGTGGTCGATGGTCGCCATCGCCGTGGACATCCTGGTGATCTACGGCCTGACCGCGGGCTGGCCCTCCCGGGAGCCCGCGGACACGGGGCGCACGGAGGGCGACGAGGCCGTCTACCGCAGCGGGTACCGGGCGTCACACGCGGCCCCCCGCCCCACGGAGACGCCTGAACAGACTGGCGGACCGCAGCAGACAGGCGGACCGCAGCAGACCATGGGCCAGGGGTCCTGAGTTCCCTCCCGGGCCGCCTCCGTCCCCAGGACGGGGGCGGTTTCGCCTGGCTGGACCCGGCTGCCGGGCCACCGGCCCGTTCGGTCGGCGGCCCGGCTCCGGACTCAGCGCTTGCGCGGGTGCACGTGGCTGGTGACGGCCAGCCGGTTGTAGAGGTTCATCACCGCGGCGGCGGTGATGAGCGCGGCCAGGGACTCGTCGTCGAAGTGCTCCGCGGCGGCGTCGTAGGCCTCGTCGGACACCCCGTGCTCACCCAGCCGGGTGATCTCGTCGGTAAGCGCCAGGGCGGCCCGCTCGGCGCCGGTGAAGATCTCACCGGCCTCGTACCAGGCGGAGACCAGGAAGAGCCGCTGCTGGCTCTCCCCCGCCTCCAGGGCGGCCCGGGTGTGCAGGTCGACACAGAAGGAGCAGCCGTTGAGCACCGAGGCGCGCAGCTTGACCAGCTCCAGAAGGCTGGCGTCGAGGTGCCCGGCGATGACCTTGTCGATCTCGTCGAGTTTCCCGTAGACCTCAGGAAGTTTCTTTGCCCAGATCACGCGTTCTTTGGCCACGGGGGACCGCCCTCCTCGTCGAACACCTTCGCCGCCCCGGCATCGAACCGGGGCCCGGACGCCAACGCTACCAACGCCCCTCCCGTACGGCCTGCCCAGAGAGGAACCGGATGGGAAAGGCTGGCTCCGGCCATTTCCCGTGTTCCCACAATTCCTCGGCACCGGCATGGCGAAAAGGATATTCGCTCAGAATTCTACTTCCTCCTACCGGCCGCAGGTGCTAGGTTTTCTGACGCCCGCAGGAAGCGTCCCCCTCGGAGAGCGACCGATGCCCACCGACCCCGAATCCGGCACTGACGAGGGTGGCGCCAGCGGATCCCCGGGGCCGGCGGGCGCCGCGGCGCCAGTGGAGGGCCCCGGCCCCGTGGGCGCCCTGTCCCGGAGGATCGCGGGCAAGGCGGCCCCGCTGTATCTGTCCATGCTCGCCACCATGGCGGGCGGCATGGTCACCGCTGGGGTGCTCGGCAGTTCCGGAACCGCGCAGCTCGCTGCCTACGCCTTGGTCATCGCGGTGTTCAACCCGGTACTGATGGTCGTCCAGGGCGTGTTGCGCGGGTCGACGCCCTTCGTCGCCGAGAACGGGGAGGACCCCCGTGCGCTCGCTCCGGTGCTCCGCGACAGCCTCTGGCTGGCCCTGGTCACGGGCACGCTCGGCGGCCTCCTGGTCGCCACCGCACCCCTGTGGGGACGGCTGATCGGCGTGGCCGACCCCACGCTGGCCGCGTTCGGCCCCTATCCGCTGTTCATGGGCCTGTACGTGGTCATCGCCTCGGCACGGGCCGCGATGACCGTGCTGCTCATCGGGCTGGGGCACAACCGTGCCGTCCTGGCGCTGAGCCTGGTCACCACCGCCGTCGTGGTCGTCCTCACCCCCGCGCTCGTGCTGGGTCCGGGCCCGGTGCCCGCGATGGGCCTGACCGGTGCCGGGGTGGCGGCGCTGGCCGACGGGGGCGTCGCCGTCTGCCTGTCTCTGTACGTCGCGCGCCGCATGACCGTCCTGCGCGGGCAGCCGGTCCGGATCGGACCACCCCGCTGGTCGGGTGTCCGCCGGATCGCGCGGGTGGGCCTGCCCACCGGTTCCACGCTGCTGGCCAAGTTCGGCGCGATGGGCGTCCTGGCGCTGGCGGTGTCTCGGCTGGGTTCCGTGGACGCCGCCGCCCACCAGCTGCTCGTGGTCGTCGCCACCTTCGTCTTCCTCTCGGCCACGGCCACCGGCCAGGCCACCGTGCCCTTCACCGCCCGCGCCGCAGGAGGGGGCGACCGGGCCGGGGTACGCCGGTCCGTCCTGGCGGGCTACCTGGTGGCGCTCCCGGTGGTCGCGGTGGGCGCTGCGCTGGTGTGGGCCGCGTCGGATCCGGTCGTCGGACTGCTCACCGACGATCCCGAGGTCGCGGCCGCGGTGGGCGCGCTGCTGCCCGTGCTGTTCGTGGTGGTCGTGGCCGACACCGCGCAGGCGCTGCCGGGGATGGGGCTGCTGGGCATCAGGAACACCAAGCCGTCGATGTACACGTTCGCGGCCTGCTACGGGCTGCTGGCTCTGGTGGCGGTGCCCGTCGCCGGGGCCGGAGGGCTGGCGCTGGTATGGGCCGTGTACGCGGTGGCCACCATCGGCCTGGTGGCCGGGCAGGGCCTGGCGTTCTGGCGGCTGTCCGCGCGGATCTGACACGGCGGGGGCCGAACAGGGCCATGGCCGGCCTTCGAACGGGCCCTGCCCGGAGCAGGGACGACGCGCGGGCGTGACCGCTGGCCTCGTGGGGCGGCCTTGCTGGACCGAGCTGCCCGACCCCTTGCCACACTTATCGAATATCGATAGATTTCCATCGCTGTTCGATCGAGGGAGAGACAATGGGAAAGCTGACGGTGCTTGCGCTGCGCGCCGTGCTCGTGGTGCTGCTCGCCGGCTCGGTGTTCGTGCAGGCGGTGATGGTTCCGCTGCTGGCCATCGATCTGAGGGAGCTCAACGCGGACTTCTCGTACCTGCGCGCCCCGGTCCTCGTGATCACGATCCTGGGCGTCGTGACGGCCCAGGTCGTCATGGTCTGCGTGTGGCGGCTGGTGACGATGGTGCGACGCGGAACCGTGTTCTCCCATGCCGCCTTCCGGTATGTGCACATCGTGATCGGCGCGATCGTGGCGGCCGCCCTCCTGCTGTTCGCGCTCGCGGTCGTCCTGGCCCCGGGCGAGGCCGTCGCCCCGGGCGTCGTCCTCCTGATGTGCGGGACCGTCGTGGCGGTCCTGGGGGTCGCGCTCATCGTGCTCGTGCTGCGGATGCTGCTCGCTCAGGCCGTCGCGCGCGACGTCGAGGCGACACGGATGCGGGCCGAGCTGGAAGAGGTCATCTGATGCCGATCACCGTCGACATCGACGTGATGCTGGCCAAACGGAAGATGTCCGTGGGCGAGCTCGCGGACCGCGTCGGGATCACGCCCGCCAACCTGGCGGTGCTCAAGAACGGCCGCGCCAAGGCGGTGCGCTTCACGACGCTCACCGCGCTCTGCGAGGTGCTCGAGTGCCAACCGGGAGATCTGCTGCGCTGGGAGGCCGGGGACGCCGCGGGCGGGTGACGTCAGCCGTTGGCGACGGGGGCCGGGTCCCACACGTGGCAGACCCCGCCGAAGCCCTCCCCGACGACCGCCACGGCGAACCAGTGGATCTTGTACTCACAGCGAGGTTCGGTGTTCGAGGCCCGCCGTGGGTACAAGACGGTCACGGCACGGAGGGCGGGTCGGGGTCGCGGGCGTCGTGGGCGAGCAGGGCCAGTTGGACCCGCCCGGACAGGTCCAGTTTGCCCAGGGCGCTGGACACATGTGCCTTCACCGTGCCCATCGACATGTACAGCCGCTCGGCGATCTCGGCGTTGGACAGCCCGTCGGTGACCGCCTCGGCCACCTCCCGCTCGCGGTCGGACAGCAGCGCCAGCCGTTCCCGGGCCCGCTCGCGACGCGAGGGCGCCTCGGCGTGCTCCGCGGAGTCGGTACCGGCCACCCGGCCCATGAGCGCGCGGGTCACGCTCGGCGAGAGCACCGGCTCCCCCGCGGCCGCGCGGCGCACCGCCTCCACGATCCGCTCCGGCCTCGTGTGCTTGAGCAGGTACCCGGCGGCTCCGGCGCGTAGCGCCCGTACCACTGTGGCGTCGGCGTCGAAGGTGGTGAGCACCAGGACCTGGGGACGCACTCCGCTACCTCCGCGCAGCGCCTCGGTCGCGGCGATCCCGTCCATCCCGGGCATGCGAACGTCCATGAGCACCACGTCCGGCCGGTGCTCGACCACAGCGGCGGCCACCTCGGCGCCGTCCCCGGCCTCTCCCACCACCTTGATGTCCCCGTCGCCGGAGAGCATGACGCCCAGGCCGGAGCGGACCAGCGGGTCGTCGTCGACGAGCAGGACGCGTATCGGAGTGTTCACGGCCTCCACCGTGCCACCCCTCCCCACCTGAGGAAGAGTGCTCCCGGGCCCGGCCGGGGCCGTCCACGGACGCGGCCGTTCCGCTTCGCCCGCCATCGGCGTGCCACTCGTCCACGCCCCTCCCCGGCCCGCGGGAAGGGGCGTCGGATCGACCGGGCGGCTCAGTGGTCGTCGACGGGCTCCAGCACGAGGACCGGGATCTCGCGGTCGGTCTTCTTCTGGTAGTCGGCGTAGTCGGGGAAGGCCGCCACGGCGCGTTCCCACCACAGCGCCTTCTCCTCGCCCGTGACCTCACGGGCCGTCATGTCCTTGCGCACGGTGCCGTCCCGGAGTTCCACGCGCGGGTCGGCGATGACGTTGTGGTACCAGACAGGGTGCTTGGGCGCGCCGCCGAGCGAGGCGACCGCGGCGTAGCGGCCCTCGTGCTCCACCCGCATCAGCGGGGTCTTGCGCAGCTTGCCGCTCTTGGCGCCACGCGTGGTGAGCAGGATGACGGGCATGCCGCGCATGCTCATCCCCTCGGTCCCACCAGACTCCTCGATCTGCTCAACCTGGTTGCGCACCCACTCCGTCGGGCTTGGCTCGTACACACCTTCGAGCGGCATGGAATCCGTCCCATCGTCGTATCTCGTCTCGCCACAGGACACTACTCTCAAGACCTTGGCTTCCTCCTCTTCCTGAAGAAGAGGATTCCGACCACCCCTGACGGGATGGTGGCACTGCGCGCCTCGCGGCGCGCGCTGGTTCCCGCTTCACCGACACGGCGACCCAGAGGTCTCGACAGGCTGGCACGGTTCGCCCCGAAGGATCAGTCCATCCGCGCGCAAGGGTGTTCCGGGCCGCGTTCACGTCCGCGTGAGGCCTGTACCCGCACGCGCCGCACCGCAAGACCGATTGGCTCTCTCGGCTCTGCGACGCGACGTACCCGCACGGGTGACAGGTCTGGGACGTGTACGCGGGACCGACCTCCACGATCTTGGTACCGGTCCGGCGGGCGGCGTTGTGGCACGCGAGTCCGAACCCGGGCCACCCCTTGGCCAGGATCGCCCGGTTCAACCCCGCCTTCTGCCGCACGCCTCGGCCCGGTGCGTCGGCGGTGCCCTTGGCCGAGGCGGTCATGCTCGTGGTGTGGAGCTTCTCCAACACCACGACCGCGTTCTTACCGCACAGCACGCGTGCGGTCTGCGCGGCGAAATCAGCACGCCGGGCCCGTACACGCCCGGTCAGCTTCGACAGGGCGGCCTTGGCCCTGGCCCGGTTGGCCGACCCCTTGCGCTGGCGGCACAGGCGCCGGCGCAGGCGGCGTTCGCGCTCAACCTCCTTCGGACCTGGTCGAAATCGCCGTAGACCTGGCACTGTTCGGCCTGGTCGAGGGAGCGGCCGACACGGTGCTGGCGGCGCGCTGCGCGCCTGGACCGGCTCACCGCACGGGCTTTCCGAGGAGGCGGGGCCCTGCCCCGGCTCAGAGGGGGTCGACGTCCTGCTCCGGTGCCGCGCCGCTGCCGTCCCTGGCCGCTGTGAGGACGATGAGCAGTGCGAGCGCCGCCGGAACCGCGGCGGCTACGGGCACCAGGCCGGCACCGACCGCCATGGCGCCACCGCCGAGCGCCCCTCCGGATGCGGCCCCGACGTGGACCGAGGCGCTCTGCACGGCCATCGCCTGGGTGGCGGACCGCTTTCCGGCCCGGTCGAGCAGTAGCGCCTGGAGGCCGGGCGGAACCGCCCACGCGGCGGCTGACCAGCACACCAGCAACGCGGCGACCACCGCCACCGGGACCGGCCGCAGCGGCCACAGCAGTGCCAGGGCGAACATCATCACGCAGAAGACGCCGAGTGCGTACGCCAGGGACCGCACCGCTCCGAACCGGTCGATGATGCGGCCCGCGCCCTGGGTGCCCAGCAGGCCGCCCGCGCCGGAGCAGACCAGAAGCAGGGCGAGCACACGTGGGGTCACCCCGGACAGCCCGGCCAGGACGGGCGCCAGGTAGGTCTGGAAGGCCAGGTTGCCCGCCACCGCCAGAACGGTGACCGCCAGCAGGACGGCGACGGGGCCCCTGGCCAGGGGCCGCAACAGGTCGGCGGGGGTGACGCGCGCCCCTACGGGATCGCCGGAGGGCAGGGTCCGGGCGATCAGGGCCAGGGCCAGCACGCTCAGGGCGCCGCAGAGCAGGAAGGCGCCCTCCCAGCCGAACACCGCGCCGACCCAGGTCCCGGCGGGCACACCGAGAAGGACGGCGCCGGTGAGACCGGTCGT
Source organism: Nocardiopsis sp. TRM 82005 (assembly GCF_056312425.1). Classification (NCBI taxonomy): domain Bacteria; kingdom Bacillati; phylum Actinomycetota; class Actinomycetes; order Streptosporangiales; family Nocardiopsidaceae; genus Nocardiopsis; species Nocardiopsis sp. TRM 82005. Next base: position 165,443 of record NZ_JBWDTQ010000021.1, on the reverse strand, counting down.
CACGGTGGCGAGGTAGCGGCCCCTGCGGCCGGGAGGCGCCTGGGCCGCGGCCGTGGCCAGGGCCGCGGGCATCACCACGGCGGCGGCCAGGGCCGCGGCCACGCGCAGCACGAGGAGCTGCGCCCAGCCGTCGACGGCGGGAACGGCCAGGTTGGCGGCGGTGAACACGACGAGCCCGACGCACAGGGCACGGCGCACGGGCACACGCGGTAGCAGGAGCGCCCAGGCCGGTGCGGACAGGGCGTAGGTCAGCGAGTACACGGTGACCAGCTGTCCGGCGGCCGACTCCGAGACGCTCAGGTCGGCGGCGAGTCCGGGCAGCACGCCCAGGACGACGAAGTCGTCGGTCTGGACGGTGAGGGCGGCAAGGGCCAGGGCCGGGAGCCAGATCGGACGGCGCATGGAAGTTAAGGTAACATTTGTTACCCTAACTGGGTGTGCCAGGGTGAGGGCGGAGGTGGTGTTGTGCCCAGACCGGCCGATCCCGAACGCCGGCGCGCTGTCGTCGACGCCGTCATCGACCAGTTGGCCCGTACCGGCGTGTCCGGTTTCACCCTGCGCGGCGCGGCCCAGGGCCTCGGGCGGAGCACCCGCGTGCTCACCCACCACTTCGCGGACAAGGAAGCCCTGCTCACGGCGGTGTTGGAGCGGCTGGACGAGCGCCAGCACACGGCGCTGCGCGCCACACCGGGCTGGGACGACCCCTCGGTACCGGTCAGCGCGGTCATCCGCGACTCCTGGCAGCGCCACCTGGGTCCGGAGCTGGAGATGACCCGGCTGCTGCTGGAGATCGAGGGCCTGACCGCGGGCGGGCGCCTGACCGCCCGGGCCGGCTTCGTGCGTGGGCGCGCCGAGTTCGTCGCCCGGTGCCTGCGGCTACGCGGGCTGCCCGCCGAGGAGGCCCTGACCCGGGCCACCCTGCTCAACGCGGCCTACTCCGGCCTGGAGGGCGACTACCTCACCACCGGGGACCGGGAGCGCGCCGAGGCCGCCCTGGACGCGCTGTGCGCCTGGGTCGACTCCCCCGCGCTCAGTCCCGGACCCTGACGCGGGCGAAGACGCCGGTGAGTCCGTCCAGGAAGGCCGACAGCGCCAGCTCGAAGCTCGCGTCGTCGATCTCGGTGGCGTGCTCGGGCAGGCGGTGGGCCTGCGACAGGTTCGGGTAGCGGTCCCGGTAGACGCTCACGTCGTCGTCGAACCCGCGGGCGAAGGAGTTGGTGGCGGCCCCCACGACCAGGTACTTGGTGGAGGCGCCGATCATCGTGGCGTAGCGGGGCGGCCACCCTGCGCCCACCAGCCCGCCGTGCACGGCGTCCGCGCGGCGCAGCGCCTCCTCACGGCGGCCGGGCCCGGAGGAGACCACCGGCAGCAGCTGGGGGTGCTCCGTGAGGGCGTCGCGGTAGGAGCGGGCCCAGACGGTGAGCCCCTCACGCCAGTCGCCGCCCTCGAACCCCGAGACGTCGATGTATGAGGTGACCTCGTTGGCGACGTCGGTGAGCAGCTCCTCCTTGGTGCGGTAGTGGCTGTAGAGGGAGGCAGCCTGGACGTCGAGCTCCTGGGCGAGTTTGCGCATGGACAGCCCGTCCAGCCCGTCCCGGTCGACGAGCGCGAGCGCGCTTTGACGGATGGCCGGTTTACTCAGGATCGGCGTCTTGGGTCGGGCCACGGAAGGATCCCCTTCTCCACTGCGGCGGACGAACCGGTCCCTCCGGCGTCCGGCCTGATCATCGCACGTCGGCGCGCCGTATGCGGCCTCTTGGTGGCTTTCGCGCACATGGACGCCCCGCCCCCCGCAACTCCCCCGCGGATTCCGCGGCGGCGCCGTGGCGCCCGCTCCCACCTGCTCCGAGACCCCCCTTGCACGCACGGCCATGGACACCGTACCCTCAAATAACCGAACACTGTTAGGTTACTGGGGAGACAGGCCGTGATCGATTTCTCACTGAGCGAAGAGCAGCGCGCCGTCCGCGACTGGGTGCGGACCTTCGTCGAGCGGGAGCTGATGCCGCTGGAGAACGAGGTGCTGCGCCGCGAGCGCGAGGGGCACCCGCCCGGACTCAACGCCGAGGAGAACACCCGCCTGCGCGAGCTGGCCCGCAAGTCCGACTTCTGGGGCGTGGAGACCCCCGAGGAGTACGGCGGCATGGGCCTGGACCCGATCACCGCCGCGATCATCGAGACCGAGCTGGGCAGGAGCTTCCTGACCTTCAAGTTCGGCGGTGAGGCCGACAACATCCTCTACCACGCCAACGACGAGCAGAAGAAGCGCTACCTGCTGCCCACCATCGCCGGTGAGCGCCGCTCCTGCTTCGCCATCACCGAGCCCGGCGCGGGCTCCGACGCCAAGGCCATCCGCGCCAGCGCGGTCCGCGACGGCGACGAGTGGGTCATCAACGGCGAGAAGACCTTCATCACCGGCGGCAACGAGGCCGACTTCGCCATGGTCTTCGCCGTCACCGACCCTGCGTTGGGCGCCAACGGGGGCGTGACCTGCTTCCTCGTCGACCGCGACGCGGGCTGGACCTCCGAGCCCATCGACACCATGGGCGAGCGCCGCCCCGCCGCCCTGATCTTCCAGGATGTTCGCGTGCCCCACGAGAACATCCTGGGTGAGGAGGGCCGCGGCTTCGAGCTGGCCATGAAGTGGATCGGCAAGGGCCGCTACCTGCTGCCCGCCCGTGCGCTCGGCGGCTGCGAGCGGCTGCTGGACATGGCGGTCGAGTACTCCCGCACACGCGAGACCTTCGGCGCGCCCATCGCCGACCGGCAGGCCATCCAGTGGATGATCGCCGACTCCCAGACCGAGATCGAGGCGCTGCGCCTGCTGGTGCTGCACGCCGCCTGGCAGGTGTCGATGGGCCGGGACTCGCGGCACGCGCAGTCCATCGCCAAGCTCTTCGGCGGTGTGAAGGCCAACGAGATCGTCGACCGCGTCATGCAGATCCACGGCGGCATGGGCTACACCCGTGAGCTGCCCATCGAGCGCTTCTACCGCGACGTGCGGCTGCTGCGCATCTTCGAGGGCACTGACGAGATCCAGCGCCGCACGATCGCCCGCGACCTGCTCAAGGGCCACGTGAAGGTGGGCGCAACCTTGGGCTAGGAGCGGGAGAAGGGGCCCGTGCCGCGCGTGGGAGCGCGGCACGGGCCCCTTCGTGTGCCCGGCCGGTCCGTGTGGTCGGAACCGGGGCGCGGGCGAACCCTCACCGCGACCTAGTGCACGCCGACCAGGTCGCAGACGAAGATCAGGGTCTCGTTCGGCTTGATGGCGCCCGGGGCGCCGCGCTCGCCGTAGGCCAGGTGCGGCGGGATGACCAGCTTGCGGCGGCCGCCCACGCGCATGCCCATGACGCCCTGGTCCCAGCCCTGGATGACCTGGCCCGTGCCGAGCCGGAAGCTCAGCGGGGTGCCGCGGTTCCAGCTGGCGTCGAACTCCTCGCCGCTGGAGAAGGCCACGCCGACGTAGTGGATGTCGACGGTGCTGCCGTGACCGGCCTGCGCGCCCTCGCCGATCTCGATGTCGGTGACCTCCAGGTCGGCGGGCGGCGGGCCCTCGATGAAGTCGATCTCCGGACGCTCAAGCGCCATGGTGGTACCCCTCGCGTTGTCTATGGGAACAGAAGAGCCCAGGGTATCGGCGCGCCCGGTGTGCCCCGGCTCGGACCTGGCACAGACCTGGCGCGGAGCGGCTCCGGCCGGTTCCTCAGGGGTCCCCGACGGTCGCGGCGACGATGTGCCCGCGCCCCTCGACCTTGATCGGCCCGCTGTCCGCCTGCACGAACACCGACTCGCCGCGCTGCAAGGTCAGCCCCTGGCCGACCTCGGCGACCAGCTCCACCTGGCCGTGCAGGGCGAGCACGACGGTCGGCCCCTCCCCCGGCAGGTGGGCGGTGATGTGGCCGGGACCGATCTCGTGCAGAGCGAACTCGGGCGCGGGCGGGCGGAACTCCCGGCGCCCCTCCACATGGCAGGGCCGGGCGTAGGGGATGGGCAGCACCGAGAAGTCGACCACGTCCAGCAGCTCGGGCGCGTCCACGTGCTTGCGGGTGAGCCCGGCACGCAGCACGTTGTCGGAACTGGCCATCACCTCCACGGCGGTGCCCTGGAGGTAGGCGTGCATGTTGCCCGCGGGCAGGAACAGGGCCTGCCCCGGCCACAGGGTGACCCGGTTGAGCAGTAGGGCGGCGACCGCGCCCGGGTCGCCCGGGTAGCGGTCGGCCAGGTCCGCGACGATGCCGCGGTGAAGGCCGTGCGGGCCGGAGGCCGACCACTCGCGCACGAAGTCACCGATCAGCCGTTCGCGGTCGCTGTCGGGGAGGGTGAGCAGGCGGGTCAGTGCGGCGCGCAGGGCGGCGTGGGTGTCGGGCAGGGCCAGGTCGCCGCGCAGTGAGGCGGCCAGTTCACAGGTGAGCCCGTCCAGGTCGGCGTGGGCCGCCGCGGGTTCGCGGAAGCCGCACAGCGCCTCGAAGGGTTCCAGGGCGAGGAGGAGTTCGGGCTTGTGGTGGGGATCACGGTAGTTGCGGTGGGGGGCTCCGAGGGGGATGCCCGAACACTCCTCGGCCTCGAACCCGGCCCGGGCGCGGGCGGCGCCGGGGTGCACCTGGAGGGAGAGGGGCTCTTCGGCGGCCAGGACCTTGAGCAGGAAGGGCAGCCGTCCCCCGAAGCGCTCGGCGGTGCGTCGCCCCAACACGCGGTGGGGGTTGTCGGCGATGAGGCCGGGCAGGGGGCGCAGGCCGCCATCGCAGTGCGCCGTACTCGGCGCACCGTGGTGGGCACCCAGCCAGAGCTCGGCCTGGGGCGTGCCGTCGGGATCGGTGCCCAGCAGCCGTGGGATGGCCGTGCGAGCTCCCCAGGCGTAGGGTCTTACCTGGTTGGTGAGCCTGTGCATCCGACCCCCGCTTTCCCGTCTGCGTGTTCTCACCCCGTGGACGCCCCTACGAGATGGCAACAGTCTCGCGAAGAGACCGGTCGCGGTCGACACGGCTCGCCCCACTCCTGGAGGTAGTGCACACTTCACCTCGCGGGGTGTACGGGCACCCTACGAGCACGGAGCCCGGCTGCGGCAACGAAGTTACTGGCAAGTAAATCATGATCCCGGGTACGTGAACAGCACCACACGACCATCTTCCTCGTACGCGGGCACCGGTAGGGGCACCGGTGGGATCCGCGCGCACGGTCACCACGGCGACAGCTCCCCTCCTTCGCTCCGTGCCGAGTGGATCCGTGTGCTGGACGGCCCGCCGACCGGCTACCGTGCGTTGGTTGTATTTGTTCCCCGACGGGTGAGGCGGACACATGAGGCTGCGCCAAGGCGGACCGGCGGACCTGCCGGCGGCGCTGGAGACGTTCGACGCCACTGTGGCGTGGCTGGCCGAGCACGGCCGCTCCGGCCAGTGGGGCGACCAGCCCTGGTCACACGACCCGGGCAGGGTCGCCCGGGTGGAGGGACTGGTCGCCGAGGGGCTGTGGGTGGCCGAGATCGGCGATGACACGGCCGGGTTCCTCACCATCACCGAGCAGGCCCCCGACTACGCGCCCCCGGTGGCCGAGCGCGAACTCTACGTCCACTTGCTGCTGGTCTCCCGTGCGTACGCCGGACAGAACGTGGGCGGCACGCTGCTCGCCCTCGCCCGCAGACAGGCACGCGGGCGCGGCATCGGACTGCTGCGCGTGAACTGCTGGGCGGGCGGCGACGGAGCGCTCGTGCGCTACTACGAGAGGCAGGGCTTCACCCCCGTCAAGCGGGTGCTCGCCGGAGACAAGGAGCTCCAGGTACTCCGGCAGAGGGTCTGAGCCGCGACGGGGCCGCCGCCTCAGCGCTCGCGGCGCACCTTGTCGGCGGCCTCGGCCAGACGGTCGATCATTCGCCGGGTCAGCTCAGGGTCGGGTTGGGGCAGTCCGGCGATCGCCGACATGTACAGGCCGTCGCCCGCGCGCAGGATGACCTCGGCCAGGACTGGGTCGGTGAGCTCGGCGTGCAGCAGTTCGCCCCAGCGGCCGAAGAGGCGCTGGACCTTGCGGGCGGCCTCCTCCGGCATGTCCTCCTGGCCGCGCAGGGCCGCGATGACCGCCCAGAACAGCTCGCGCTCCTCCGTGCTGCGCGGCAGCGAGGTGCGCAGGAAGACGCGGACCACGCCCTCCTCCCCCTCCACGGCCTCGCGGAACTCCTCCTCGGCCAGCACGCTCAGGCGCTCGATGAGCCCCGTGAACATGGCGGCCTTGGACGGGAAGTGGTACAGCAGCCCGCCCTTGGACACTGAGGCGTCACGGGCCACGGCCTCCAGGGTCACTCCTGAGTAACCCTCACCGATGAGGATGCCCTGGAGGGAGTCGAGGATCCGGTCGCGGGTGTTCGAAGCATTCACGATTGACACTGTACCGGCTGGACGGTACTGTACCGGCTGGACGGTTGAAGAGTCCCGACGCATGCCCTCGGTCGACCAGACTTCCCGTTCCCGCCCGCCCGGCCGTTCGCCTTCCGCCTCCCGCCGGGCCGCGACCGCGCCCTCTGAGCCGAGCGGCGCGCCACCAGCGATCACGTAACGAGGAAAGATGAGTTCCGCCAAGGCCGGAAACGGCACCACTGGCGTGCGCGGCCGCGACGGCGCGGCGCCCGCCCTCGCGGGTCCGCGCGAGTGGGCCGCCCTGGCCGTCCTGGTCCTGCCGGTGGTCCTGATCTCGGTCGACTCGACCGTGCTCGGGTTCGCCGTCCCCGCACTGAGCGAGCAGCTGCGTCCCAGCGCGGGCCAGCTGCTGTGGATCGTCGACGTCTACGGCTTCGTCCTGGCCGGGCTGCTGATCACCATGGGGTCCCTGGGCGACCGCATCGGTCGGCGGCGCCTGCTCATGATGGGATCGGCCGCCTTCGGGGTGGCCTCCCTGCTGGCCGCGTTCTCACCCACGGCCGAGGTGCTGATCCTGGCCCGCGCACTGCTCGCGGTGGCGGGCGCCTCACTGATGCCCTCCACCCTGTCCCTGCTGCGCAACACCTTCCTGGACCCGCGCCAGCGGCTGCTGGCCATCGCCCTGTGGGCCTCCGGGTTCTCCGGCGGTGCCGCGCTCGGCCCGATCCTGGGCGGCTGGCTGCTGGAGCACTTCTTCTGGGGATCGGTCTTCCTGGTCAACCTGCCGGTGATGGCGCTGATCCTGGTGCTGGTCCCGCTGCTGGTGCGTGAGTCGCGCAACCCCGAGCCGGGGCGCCTGGACCTGCTGAGCGTGGTGCTGTCGATGGCCGCGATGTTGCCCGTCGTGTACGGGATCAAGGAGCTGGCCACCGAGGGCCTGGAGGTCGTCCCAGTGGTGACGCTGGTGGCCGGCCTGGCCCTGGGCTACGTGTTCGTCCGTCGGCAGCGGGGACTCGACGACCCGCTGATCGACGTGGGCCTGTTCCGGTACCGGGTGTTCAGCGTGGCCGTGGCCACCAACCTGATGATCGTGTTCTCGCTGGTCTCGTCGCTGTTCTTCCTGACGCAGTACCTGCAGCTGGTCCTGGGAGTCTCGCCGATGCGGGCCGGTTTCGTGCTGGTCCCGGGGCTGGTGATGTCGGTCCTGGCGAGCCTGGTCGCGGTACGGCTGTCACGCCGTATGAGTCTGGCCACTGTGGTCGGCGGGGCCCTGCTGGTGACCGCGGCGGGGTTCGCTGTGCTGGTGTTCGCGCCGGAGGCCGGTGTGGTCACCGGTGTGACGCTGGTGGCGCTGGGCTTCGCGCTGATCGCCACGGGTTCGGGGTTCGCCGAGACGCTGACCAACGGCGCGATCATGTCGGCGTCCCCGCCGCAGCGCGCCGGCGCGGCCTCGGCGATCTCCGAGACCGCCTACGAACTGGGCGCCGCGCTCGGTGTCGCGGTGCTGGGCAGCGTGCTGACCGCGTCCTACCGGGCGAACCTGAGCGCGGTGGACACGGTCCCGCCGGACGCGGTGGACGCCGCCCGGGAGACGCTGGGCGGTGCCGCGAACACCGCCACCGATCTGGGCGGCGCCACGGGCGGTGCCCTCATGAACGCGGCGCGGTCCGCGTTCACCGACGGGATGCACCTGACCAGCGCCATCGCCGTGGTGATCGTCCTGTACGCCGCCGCGCAGGCCTGGGTGCTGTTGCGCGGCCGGGGCAACCCGGCGGTGGAACCGGTGCCCGCTCCGGAGCCCGCCGAGGAGGGCGCCGGGGCTGAGCGGGGCGACGGGTAGCCAGCACGACGGGTGGTCAGCACGGCACGGCCCCGGGGGGGGACGCGCCCCCGGGGCCGGCGTGTGTCCGGGGCCGACGGGCTCAGGGGAGGCGGACCAGGTCCGCCTCGGCCCCGTCCCAGCCCGGGGGGACCACCGCGTAGGCGTCGGCCAGGGCGGCGCCGCGCAGACTGCCCGGCCGATCGTGGCCTACCGGACGGGCACGGCCTCCCTCCAGGTGGACTGGAACGAGCCTGGTGTCCCTGGAGTGGGCGCTCACCCGGCCCTCCAGGACGGCCGGGGGAAGTCCCCGGCAGGGGTCCGGGCGGCCCGCCATGGCGGCGAGCAGGGGAACCAGCAGGGTCACCGCGGCGACGAGGGCGGCCCCCGGATTTCCCGGAAGGCCCACGAACACGGTCCGGTCGGTGTGCGCCAGCAGCTGCGGGTGGCCCGGACGGCAGGCGACGCCGTCCACCACGACGCGTGCGCCCAGCTCCGCCAGGACCGAGCGCAGGTGGTCGGCCGGCCCTCGGGAGGAGGAGCCGCACACGGCGACCACGTCACAGTCCGGGCCCGCCACTACGTCGAGCAGCGGTCGCCGGTCGTCACCCAGGTGGCGCACGTCCTCGACCCTGCCGCCCGCGCGGTCGACGATCCCCGGCAGCATGGGGCCGATGGCATCACGCACACTCCCGTCACCGGGCAGGCCCGAGGTGGTGACCTCGTCCCCGGTGACCAGTACCGAGACCCGAGGACGCAGCACGGGCAGAGTCTCGTGGCCCAGGCTGGCGGCCAGGCCCAGCGCCGCCGGACCGACCACGGCCCCGCGTGTGAGAACGGTCTCACCAGGGGCGGTCTCCTCCCCCGACCAGCGCACGTGGCGGCCCGTCTCGGCGGGTCCGTCCACCGTCCCGTCACGGGTGACGGCCAGCTCGTAGGGCAGCACGGACTCGGTGTCCTTGGGGACCCGGGCACCCGTGGCGATCTCGACGGCCTCGCCGGGACGCAGGCCCGCGGACGCCGAGGGCGCTCCCGCCAGCTGCGTGCCGACCAGCCGCCAGGGGCCCCCGCCCGCCACGGCGAAGCCGTCCATGGCCGAGGCGTCGAAAGCGGGCAGGCCCGCCAGGGCTCGCACGTCCGCGTGGAGGACCGCGCCCAGGGCGTCCGCGAGGGGAAGATCACGCGGGACGGGGGGCCTGCGCCCGCCCAGGGCCTCGGCGGCCTCGCGTGCCTGCGGCCACGGCCGGTGCGTGCCGTGTCCCTTCCCGCTCATACCGTCTCCCCCTCGCCGCGCCGGTGTGTCCCATTGTCCACCCGGCCGCCACGACACAGGTGCCGACACCCGCCCCGCCCGACCCCGGCTGGGCGAACCGGTTCCTCCCTGCGCCGATTTGCCGTATACCAACTTTCCGCTAGAGTTCTTATCAGCAGCACGGCGGAGCCCACGGGCCTCACGCTGAGCAGCAAGCGGACGTAGCTCAGCTGGTAGAGCATCACCTTGCCAAGGTGGGGGTCGCGGGTTCGAATCCCGTCGTCCGCTCGGAGGAGACGCGAAGCGCCCAGGCGTTTCTCGTGTAACTCGGTGGAGTGGCCGAGAGGCGAGGCAGCGGCCTGCAAAGCCGTCTACACGGGTTCAAATCCCGTCTCCACCTCACATCGCTTTACGCGGGCGATTAGCTCAGTTGGTTAGAGCGCTACCTCGACACGGTAGAGGTCATAGGTTCGAGTCCTATATCGCCCACCAGCATCACCCCAGGCCAGAGCTTCGACTCTGGCCTGGGGTGTTTCCGGGGCCCTTGTGGAAGACATTCGGGAGACCAGTCCCCGAGCGGGCCCCTCCGTGAGCCCGCTTTCACCGCCCCCACGGCAGTGCTCTCCCAGCACCGGCGCCATGGCGAGGAGCCGTTCCCGCTGCCGTACGTTCACGCCTGCGCACCTGTCCCGCCCGCACCGGCAAGCGGGAGGAGCTGTTGAGCCTGACCAAGGATTCAGGCAGGCAGGGATGGCTGGAGACCTCTTCCCGGATGGCGGCGTCGAGGTGGACCGCTATCCACTGATCATGGAGCAGCTGGTGGGCATGGCCCCAGCCCGGGGCGAGGAGGGGGTCGGATAGGGGCGGAAGGGCGCGTGCGCACCGGTGTCGGCACCGGTGCAGCCGACGTCGACCGGGTCGTGGAACGTCGAGTATGGCACGGGCCACCGGCGACCGGGAAGGCCTTCCCGCCCCATCGCGACGCTTCCTTGACCGCGACCGGGCGCCTGCGTCCGGCCTGCTGCGTCGTCGATGAGACAGTCCAATCGGTTGCACGCTTTGAGGTACCCGATCCCGAATTCGACGCCTCATGCCGAGGAAACCGCAGGACACAGGCGTGAGAGTCATCTGGGATGCTCTACTTCCTTGCAAACGATTGCACTAACCCCCCTTGACATGGAAAGCGCTTTCTCTACTCTCAGGTAAAGCACGTCAATGCTCATGCTCTACTACGAAGGGTAAGCAGTGAGACGATCAATCACGCGTCGACTCGTGTCGACGCTGGTCACTACGGCCGTGGTGGCGGCTGGTCTGGCCCTGCCGATGTCCCCGGCATCGGCGCAGACCGATGGCGCTACGGGTTACGCGACTCAGAACGGCGGGACCACCGGCGGCGCGGGCGGACAGACGGTACGGGCCACGACCGGAACGCAGATCCACGAGGCCCTGTGCGATCGGCCCAGCACCGGCACTCCGATCATTATCGAGGTGGAAGGAACCATCGACCACGGCAACACCTCCAAGGTGTCCGGCGACGGTTGCGACACCGCCGACGACGTGATCGAGCTCAAGAAGATCAGCAACGTCACGATCGTCGGCACCGGCGGCGGAGCCGTGTTCGACCAGCTGGGCATCCACGTCCGGGAGTCCCACAACATCATCATCCAGAACGTGACCGTCCGGAACGTCAAGAAGTCCGGCTCGCCCACGTCCAACGGCGGTGACGCCATCGGGATGGAGAAGGACGTCCGCAACGTCTGGGTCGACCACGTCACCCTGGAGGCGTCGGGCGGGGAGTCGGAGGGCTACGACGGCCTCTTCGACCTGAAGAACAACACCCAGTACGTCACCCTCTCCTACAGCGTCCTGCGCGACTCCGGTCGTGGCGGCCTGGTCGGGTCCAGCGAGAGCGACCGCTCGAACGGCTACGTCACGTACCACCACAACCGGTACGAGAACATCGACTCGCGCGCACCCCTGCTGCGCGGCGGCACCGGGCACATGTACAACAACCACTATGCGGAGCTGCACAAGTCCGGCATCAACTCCCGGGCCGGGGCCACTGCGAAGGTGGAGAACAACTACTTCAAGGACTCAAAGGACGTCCTGGGCACCTTCTACACCAACGAGAAGGGCTCCTGGGAGGTCAGCGGCAACATCTTCGACAACGTGACCTGGTCCGGCGAGGGCGACGAGAACTACCCCGCCGGACCCGACCCGCAGTCCAACACGTCGGTGAGCATCCCCTACTCCTACGAGCTCGACGACGCCGGCTGCGTGCTGGAGGTACTGGAGCAGACCGCGGGCGCGGGCAAGGGCAACCGGGTCTCGGACGGCAACTGCGAAGCGGAGGACCCGGTCGACCCGGACCCGACCGACCCGGACCCGACCGACCCGGACCCGACTGACCCGGACCCGACCGACCCGGACCCGACCGATCCCCCCGACGGGACCAACCTCAGCATCGGGGCCGGCGCCGACGGCTCCAGCAAGGCCAGCGGGACCAGCTACGGGAACGTCATCGACGGCGACACGAGCACCTACTGGTCGCCGAGCGGCTCGACCGGCCGCATTTCGGTCAAGTGGGGCTCCGACCCCACGGTGTCCACGATCAACATCCGCGAGGCGGCCGGAGCCGAAGGCAACATCGGCTCCTGGCAGGTCGTCGACCACGACACCGGCGCCGTCCTGACCACCGGAAGCGGAGCCGGTGTCATCACCTTCGACCCGACGACGCTGCGAAAGATCAACTTCGAGATCACCAGCTCGGACGGCACGCCGCGCGTCGCCGAGTTCGAGACCTACGCCGGCTCGCCGCCGGACGGCGGAGGCGACACCCCGCCTCCGGACGGCGGAGGTGACACCCCGCAGCCTTCGGGCGACGAGTTCTTCGTGGCTCCGGGAGGTAGCGACAGCGCCTCCGGCACCGAGTCCGACCCGACGACGCTCCCCTCGGCGATCGACCGGATCGAGCCCGGCGGGTCGATCTACATGCGCGACGGTACCTATGACTTCTCCGAGACGGTTCACATCGAGCCGGGGAACGACGGCCTGTCGAGCGACCGCAACGAGCTGTTCGCCTACCCCGGTGAGACCCCCGTGCTGAACTTCTCGGCTCAGAGCGAGGACTCGTCCAACAGGGGACTCGCCATCGGCGGCGACTGGTGGCACATCAACGGCGTCATCGTCGAGCGCGCCGGCGACAACGGAATCCTGCTGGGCGGCGACAACAACATCATCGAGGGGGTGACCACCCGGTACAACCGCGACACCGGGCTGCAGCTGTCGCGGTACACCGCCGGGGCTCCCAGGGAAGAGTGGCCCTCGGACAACCTGATCGTCAGCTCGGTCTCGCACGACAACGCCGACTCCGACGGTGAGGACGCCGACGGGTTCGCCCCGAAACTCACCGTCGGGGAGGGGAACGTGTTCCGCCACACCGTGGCGTACAACAACATCGACGACGGCTACGACCTGTACACCAAGTCGGACACGGGCCCGATCGGCGAGGTGACCATCGAACACTCGCTGGTGTTCGGCAACGGCTCGCTCTCAGACGGCTCCCAGCACTCGGACGGCGATCGCAACGGGTTCAAGCTCGGCGGTGCGGGCATCGAGGTGGACCACAACATCCACCACAGCATCGCCTTCGAGAACGGCAAGCACGGGTTCACCTACAACTCGAACCCCGGCACCATGACGGTCTCGAACAACCTGAGCATCGGCAACGAGGAACGCAACTTCCAGTTCGACGGTGGCGACTCGGTGTTCCGCGACAACACCTCGTGCGACAGCGGCTCGACCGACCGGTACAAGGGCGACGCCGATGGCTCGAACCAGTTCTGGGACGGTTCCAACGGTTCCCGCTGCTCCCAGTACTCCGGGTCCCTGGACTGGAGCTTCGACTCGAGCGGCCGCCTCGTGGTGACCATCGGCGGCAGTGAGGTCAACCTGTAACCGATCCGGCCGACAGTACCGGAGCCGACTGGATACCGGCCGGCCCGTCCGAACGAACCGGGCGGGCCGGCCGTTCCGGATGTTGACGCCAGGACCGCGCCCGGAGGTTCCCCCGGCGCGGCGGTCCGCCCCGGGATCCGCTGAAGAGGTGGTCGTGCGCGCATTCCTCGATCAGGTCCGTGTAGCGGGCGTCCAGGAACGGCGGGAGCCGGATCCACCGCTTGTCCGACTGATCCACCAGGGCCGCTTCGCCGTCGAGGCCCGGTTCTCCCGAAGCTACGGCGATCCGCAAGGCAGGCCATGTTTGCCTGCCGCAGCTCGGGTAGGGGCCGGGTGCGCACCTGCGCGCCCCGCGGGCCACGGGGGGCGGCCTACACGGCCGTGCGGCCCCGGGATGACACGGCGCGGGTGCGGGGCCGAGCGCCCACGGGGGATGAGCGCGCACGGCCCGCGCCGGGCCGCCGGCATCGGGGGGATCCGCAGGGTCCGGCGACATGCGGGAGCCCCCGCGCGACCAGGGGTCGCGCGGGGGTTTTTCCGTGCCAGCACGGTGAGGCGGTGCGTCTCGCCGCCGGTAGTCGCTCTTACCAGTGCGGCCAGAGTGCCAGCCGGATCCTCCCCGTTGGATTCTCCGCCAGAACTACCGGCCCCGAAACCGACGAGGGCCGCTCACACACCATCCGCTCAGATCTCTACGCCGTGAGGAAGTCGACGAGCGCGCGGGCGATCTGGCCGGGCGCGTTCTCCGTGGGGATGTGCCCCGCCTCGGGGACGCGTTCGAGCGTGGTCCGCAGGACCTCCGAGGCGAACCGCTCGGCGTACTCCACCTTCTGGAAGTCGTCGTCCTCGCCCCAGATCAGCAGCTTGGGCGTCGCGGACCGCCGCAGCGCGGGAACGAAATCACGGGTGTAGCGGCTGTCGGCCGCGCCCGCCATGGCCGTCCAGGAGCGGCGGACCCGCGCAGCGGTCCACGGATCCAGATAGCCCGCGATCCGCTGCTCGGTGGCGGCACCGGCCAGCGCCATCGCCACGATCCGCCGGCGGTCGGCGAGAAATTCACCGGCGCTGGTCGCCGCGGCGACCAGCGGGTCCCGGAACCGGGCCACGCCGGGCACCGGCCAGGAGTCGTAGGTGACCGAGTTGACCAGGGCCAGCCGGGGCACCTCCAGCCAATCGTGGACGAGGAGATGCTGGGCGACGCCGCCGCCGATGTCGTGACCCGCCACGGCGATGGGTCCGGAGACCTCCAGCGCGGAGGTGAATCGCGCCACCCAGTCCGCGAGGGCCGAGACCGTGGCCGTTTCCAGGGTGAGCTCGCCTCCCGAGCGCCCCAGCCCGGGACAGTGGCTGCTCGGCCAGCGCCTCGACGCGGCGCGGGTACTGCTGGAGCAGCCCGACCTGCTGGTCGAAGCCATCGCCTCCCGGGTCGGACTCGCCTCGGCGGTCAACCTGCGCCGCAGTTTTCGGGCACATCTCGGCACCACGCCCGGCGCCTACCGGCGCACCTTCAGCGAAACCTGACAGCGCAGTCGGGGTACCGGCAAGGAGCGCAGTCCCTGTCGCTGCGGCCGCTGACCGCGGTCCACCGCAGTTTTACTCCTGTGCAGGTCAGCTTCCCGCAACGCACGGGCAAGCCCTCGCGGTGGCCATGGCCCCGCTGCTGGGGCACTCTCGCGAACACAGAGAGTAAATACTCTGTCACCTTTTATCGCGAGGGGCATCGGTGCAGGTCACCGGGATAGAGGCCTCTGAGGACATGACCCACACACCGGAGGTTCTTCATGCGCAAGCTCGCCTCGTCCCTGGCGTTGGCCGCCGCCGTCCTGGTCGCGGGCGCCGCACCTGCCCACGCCCAGGACGACGACTTCCCTGTGGACGTCAACATCATCGCCATCCCATTGGTGGAGAACATCACCGACGCGCTTGGCTGGGATCCACCCGTGTAACCCGTACCGCTGACGGTTTCACACTGCCCTTCGGTCACGGCGCCGTAACCTTCCCTGCCCCCGCAACGAGTCGTTGCGGGGGCGGCTCCGGGTGGCTGTGGCGACGGCCACCCGGATCCACCGGCCACGCGCGTAGTCGCTCGGGTGTCGGCACAGGTATCCCTCGTCGGGTTCGCCGCCACGGCGGTGGCCGCCGTCCTTGCCGTGGCGGCGGGGGTCACACCAGCAGGACCAGGGCTCCTAGCGTGGCACCAGTCGCAGCCCCGGCAATGAGCGGCGCGGAAGGCCATGCCGCTCCGTCCGCCAGGCACAGCCCGGCGGGGAGTGTTCTCGCACCAGCATGCCAAGACGGGTCGTCCCGCTAAGGACGCGTTGGCTCAGGGTTTGTTCCAAGCGCCGGCAAGACCCACCCGTCGGCCATGGTGCGGTGGAAGCGCTCGACCTCGCCCTTGGTTTGCGGGCGGTACGGGCGAGTCCGCTTCGGCCTGTCCGGCGTCGACGCGCGATTCCTCCGGCCCCGGGATCGCCCAGCGAAGCGCCGGGAGCACAGGGGCAGGCGTGGCTCCGACCTCACGAATGCACCTGCTTCGGCAAGGTGAGGATTTCGGCGCCGTCGTCGGTGATAGCGATCGTGTGCTCACTGTGCGCTGTCCGGCAACCTGTCGCACTTCGGAGCGTCCACCCGTCGGCATCAGTGATGAGTTCAGCGGTGTCCGCCATGACCCACGGCTCCAGTGCCAGCAGCAGCCCAGGGCGCAGTCTGGGTCCACGGCCGGGTCGTCCGGTGTTCGGAACGTGCGGGTCCTGGTGCATCGTCGATCCGACGCCATGGCCTCCGAACTCGGTGTTGATCGGGTACCCCGCCCCGCTGAGGACCGAGCCGATGGCATGGGAGATGTCGCCGAGGCGGGCCCCGGGGCCGGCAGCGGCGATCCCTGCGTACAGTGCGCGTTCGGTCGCGCTGATCATCGCGACGCTCTCCGGGGGCTTCGATTCGCCCACGATGAAGCTGATGGCAGAGTCCGCGACGACTCCGCCTTTGGAGACGGCGAGGTCGAGTGTCAGCAGATCGCCGTCGGCAAGCGTGTAGTCGTACGGCTTTCCGTGGAGCACGGCGTCGTTGACGGCCGTGCAGATGTAGTGGCCGAACGGCCCGCGTCCGAAGGACGGCTCGTAGTCGACGTAACAGGACAGCGCTCCAGCCTCGACGATCATGGTCTCGGCCCACCGATCGATGTCCAGGAGGCTCGCGCCGACCGAGCTACGGCTCCTCAGCGTCTGCAAGATGTCAGCGACCAGGGCGCCTGCCTCCTTTGCCCGGGGCAGCTCGGTGGGGCTCAGGATCTCGATCATGCGGCGCCTTCCTCATGTGGCCAATAACTATACCGGCCATGCTATCCCGGTACTAGAATCGGAGCCATGGTCAGATTGCCGCTCACACTCGCAGAGGTCGAGCGCGGACAGCGCCTCGGCGCCCTGTTGCGTCGCGCCAGGGGAGAGCGCTCGATGCTCGAGACCGCGCTCGATGCACGCGTCTCACCGGAGACCCTCCGCAAGATAGAGTCGGGCCGCGTAGCGACCCCCGCCTTCCCGACCATCGCCGCGATCGCCGATGTCCTCGGCCTCTCCCTCGATGCGGTGTGGGCCGAGCTCAACCAGCCCGAACGTGGTGTTGAACCGACCAGCTCTGGTCACAGCGCACGTAAACGGCCGGCCTCGTAAGTCCCGATCCCGCAGCTGCGTCGGAGGCGCCGAGGAGAGGGAAAGCGCGGGCGCGGCTCTCAACCAACGTCCCCGGTCAGCACATCTAGGCCAGCAGCGGGACGGGGTCGAACCCGTACGACTCGCCCCCGCTCGCGCGGGGAGCACTGTCTTGCCCACCAGCATCACCGCGGGCCAGAGCTTCGGCTCTGGCCCTTCGCGTGTCCGGCGCCCCCGGACCGAAGCCGTCCGGGAGGCCCCCGAGCGAACCCCTCCGTGAGCCCGCTTTCACCGTTCCCACCACAGTGCACTACCAGGTGCACCGCTGCCGCGGCCAGGAGGGAGGTTGCTCCCAGTAGTACCAGGCAGCGAGCGCCTGCGCTGAGAACACCCGCGGCCAAGACGGCTCGCCAGGCCCGCACCGTGGGACGCGCGGACCTGGCGGCTTACACAGAGCCAGATCCAGGATCGATCAGGGTTTGCGCGCCATCCCGCAGTACTCGTCAGCGGCCGCGGGCAACCCACCACCGACGTCGACCCGAGAACTGCGCCATTCCAGAGCGGGCACCACTCCGGGCTCTATCAGGTCCAGTCCCGCGAAGTACTCGCTGATCTGCTCGGGTGAGCGCAGGATGTACGGCAGGGCGGCGTCGGCGTTCCACGCCTCCGCGGCCCGCCGCATCCCCTCGCTGGTATCGGTGCTGTCGGCGATCGCGAGGAAACTGCCCGAGGGCAGCCGTTCCATGTACGAGCGCACCAGGGCCACCGCGGTCTCGTGTGTCTGATGACCCAGGACGCCCAGCATCGTCAAGCCCACCGGACGGGTCAGGTCCAACGTCCGGGAGGCCGCCTCCAACACGGCCTCGGGTCGGTGCACGTCGGCGTCGACGTAGTCGGTGGCACCCTCCGCGGTACCGACGAGTAGGGCGCGGGCGTGCGCGAGCACCAACGGGTCGTTGTCCACGTAGACCACGCGCGCGGCCGGGTCCACGGCCTGCGCGATCTCGTGGGTGTTGTTGTGGGTGGGCAGCCCCGTACCCAGGTCCAGGAACTGGTCGATGCCTGCCTCATCAGCCAGATGGGTGACCGCGCGCAACAGGAAGGTGCGCTGGGCGCGCGCCACGTCGGCCATCTCCGGGAAATCCTTGAGGACGAGGTCGCCCAGGGCCCTGTCGGCCGGGTAGTTGTCCTTGCCTCCTAGCCAGTAGTTCCACACTCGGGCGGAATGGGGGATGGAAGTGTCGACGGGGGGTGGAGAGGTCATGGGAATCATGCTCCAAACGAGGGGTGGGGAGGGGCCACATCTCAGGTGTTCTGTGCTGAGCAGCGGAGAACGCGCTTCGCGGGGTACTCGCGATCGTGGTGTGGCACTGGCGGTGATTGTAGTACTGCGCTCTGCTCGGCAACGCCTCCCTGGCGTGCACGGCCTGAGGGTCAGCGGCTTTCGAAGCATCCGACACGATGGGGTCCTGAACTGCCGAAGTCTTCACCCCGAACGTCGGCACCGGCGTCCGCACACCGGTCGCGGACGCAGTGCGTACGCTCCTGGCCGCCGTACGGAACCCGCACATCAGCAGCTCATAGGCACCGGTCAGCGCGGAACTCGGCCAGGCGTGGATAATCCGCGACCAGGCCGTGGGAGGCAGCGACCGCGGCGTCGGCCGCCAACGACGCACCGGAACCGGCGGTCCCTTCCCGTTCCCGGGGGCGAGGCCGACGGCGGCGCCGGGAGGAAGACGGCGGAGGAGCACGCGAGGATGCTCGGGGGAAGCCACACATCGTCGCGGTCGATTCAAAGCAGCTTCATGGCGGCCTACTACGCCGTCGACGGAGGGATTCGCGCCACGGTCGGGCCCGGGGCCGCCGCCAAGGGCCGATGGTCCCTCCCGGCGCGTGCGCCGCCGTGTTCGGAAGGGTGGTAGGCGGTATCTCGTTCTGTGGACGTGCCACAGTGCGCATTCGCCGGCGGGTGACCTGAGCGGCACTCGTCGGCGGCCTGTCGTCGTCGGGCCTGCGCTACCCTCATCCCGTCTCCCCCCACACACGACCAGGTGGACGCATGATGCCCGAAGGCACGGCGCGCCCCGAGAACATCGAGGCCCCAGGGGGCCATGATCTGCCCGGGACACCGGTGTCCCGGCCGCTGGCACTGCTCGACGCCGGGCTCAACCGTCTGGGGCTGCGCGGACCCTTCTCCCGGGACCTCGTTCTGGGCGTGCTCGTCGCGCTGGTCTCGATCGGCGTGCTCATGTCGATACAGGTCATGGCCGTGTCGGCGGGAGCGGCGTTCGCGCCGACCGCCCCGACCGCCCCGGCCGCCGTCGCCGTCCTGGCGTGTGCGCAGTCGCTGGTGCTGTGCGTGCGCAGACGCACGCCTCTCCTGTGCCTGTCCGCCGTGGTTGCCGCCCAGGCCGGGATGTACGCGCTGCCGCCCGACGACGTCGCCTTCCAGGGGCTGGCGTCGTTCTTCGTGGCCTACACATGCGGATCCCTCCTCCCGCCGCGACGGCTGCTCTGGGTCCTCGTGGCTATCACGGCCGTGCTGGGCGTCTGCGGCTTCGTGTTCGCGCTGCCGCCGTTCGGGCAGGTCCGGGTTGGAGGTGAAGAGCTGGCCGAGCGAGACCAGGACGGTCGTGCCCTCGGTCCGCTTGCCGGGGTCCGGCCCGAGCGCCGGGTGACCGTGAGGCGGTGGGCCCGCTCAGGCTCCGGCTCGCGGCGCTGGGAGCGCGCAAGCCCACGATGGTGGGGCAGGCCGCCGACAGCGCGCGCACCACGGGGGCAGCGGGTCGGCGGCGGCTTCGGGCACCCTCGGGTACGTCACCGAGGGTGCCCGTCGAGCCCTGGCCGGTTGGCGCGCCTCGGTGCTCAGACGGCTGTTTCCACCCTCCTCGCGGGGAACCCGTGCGCCCGTGCGACCAGGACGACGAGCAGTACCGGCGCGAGGAGCAGGATGACGCTCCACGGAAAGGCGCTGAATCCGAGCACGCCGAGGAGGATGCCGCCGACGACTCCGCCGCCCGCCATGGCCACGTTCCAGAGGGTGACGAGCATGGCCTGCGCCGGATCGCCTCCGGCGTCGGTCGCCGCGGTCTGCAACAGCGTGGGGACACCGCCCCAGCCGAGCCCCCACAGGAACACCGCCGCGTAGACCATCACGGGGCTCTGCGCCAGCACTGTCAGGACCATGGCGGCCACACCGATCAGGATGATGCTCGTGACGGTCAGGAGGCGCAGCCCGCGGTCGATGTGTACGCCCACGACCAAGATGCTGACGAGGGAGGCCCCGCCGAAGAGCAGGAGCACGACACTGACGAATTCGCCCATGCCGACGCCCTCGAGGAAAGTGGCGATGTAGGTGTAGAGGATGGTGTGGGCCAGCACGTAGACCAGGGTGACGACGAGGACCGGCACCACGCCAGGAATGGTGAGGGCTCGCAGAACCGACGTTCGGTTCTCCGGCTTCCGCCCGGCGAAGTCGGGAGCGACCAGGGTGATCCAACCGATCACGACGAGCGCGAGCAGGGACATGACGGAGAAGGTGATGCGCCAGCCCACGAAATCGCCGACGAAGGACCCGACGGGCACGCCGAGGGACAGCGCGACCGGAATACCCGCCATGACGATCGCGATCGCCTTGCCCCGCAAATGCTCGGGAGCCAGGCGGCGCGCGTATCCGACGAGCATCGCCCAAGCCAGGCCGGCCGCCACTCCCGCGACGAAACGAGCCCCCATGATCAGGATGTAATCAGTCGAGAAAGCTGTGACGGTATTGGCCAGGGCGAAACCCGCCATCGTGACCACCAGCAGCCTCTTGCGCCGCCACCCCGCGGTGGCGGCGGTGAGCGGAATGGCGGTAAGAGCGGTTCCGATCGCGTAGATCGTCACCACCTGTCCCATCGCGGACTCGCTGACGCCCACGTCCGCGCTCATCGCGGGAAGCAGTCCGGCGGGCAGTGCCTCGGTCAGAACGGTGATGAAGACCGCCGTGGCCAGCGCCAGAAGAGAGGCCACGGGGAACTTCTGGCCCTTGGTGCCGTTCTCGGGTGAGTGTGTGCTTTCAGTCGGCATAGCCGCATACTGAAACCCTCACATTTATGTGAAGGTCAATCGCAACACGAATGGGGCAGGTCACATGCGCATCGGTGAATTGTCAGAACGCACTGGCGCCTCGCGCCGCCTGCTTCGCTACTACGAGGAGCAGGGACTGATCGCCTCCCAACGTTGCGCGAACGGCTACAGGAACTACGACGAGCGTTTCGTGGACCGGGTGACACAGATCAGGGGCCTGCTCGACGCGGGGCTTCCCACCAGGATCATCAAACAGATCCTTCCGTGCCTCGACAAGCCCCGGACGATCCACTTCTCCGACGCCACACCGGAGATGATCGCCACCCTGGAGCAGGAGCGCGATCGTATGACACGCCGCATCGAGTGTCTGGTCCGTAACAGGGACGCGGTGTCCGAGTACCTCGACGCGGTACGCAACAACCACTCCCACGAGGTGGCCGAGACCAGCGCGACGGCGGGTACCAGCTGAGCGGGCACCGCTCCCACGCCAGCGGTCGGGCCCCGCCGACCGGGGCTGGCCCGCGGCCCCGACCGGGCCTGGCCCTCATCGCCGCCTTCCGCCCCTGGGGAGTCGGCCCGTAAGACGGCATCGGCCTGGCCGGAGGCCGCGGGACCCGGCCCCTGGCGACGCGGCGGCACGGTTCCTGGACCACGGGTACCTCCAGCGGATCCGGCCCCACGGTTTGGACACCGACAGCGCCATGGCCGCGGTGACCGCCGCCGAGGAGACCAGCGGCGGGAACAGCAGCCGGGAGTCCACCGCGAACGGCGCCCCTCGGCGAGCCGCCTCGCGTCCCCGCGCCGCCGGCCCCGTGGCTGAGCGGGGACGGGCACGCTCTTCCGCCACCCGTCACGGCGTCACTCGGAGCCGTCCCGCCGGAGGACGTCCTCCTCGGAACTCCCGTCGAACCTGGTACGGCGCTCCCGTTCCCGTGCGCTGTAGGCGGCCTCGCGGACGGCCTCCTGGTCCTCGAAACTGGAGCCGAGTGCCCCGGCCACCGTCCCCAGGGAGCTGGCCAGCCAGGCGATGGCGACATAGCTGTCCAGTCCCGCGTGGCCGAGCGACGATTCCATGACGCTGCTGTCGATGACCACCAGGGCCTCCGTGAGCGTCACCCCGAGCAGCAGGAGGTACACGCACGCCACGCCGATCCCCACGGTGCAGACGGTGGAGACGTTGTACAGCACCGCCTCCTCCCGTGCCCGCATCGCCTCCGGGCTCTCCCACAGCCCGTTGTAGACGATGAGCCAGACCGTCATGGCCGCCAGCGCGAACACGCTGATCAGGGCCAGGCGCAACGGGCTGAGTGCGTCGGCGATGGACCACATCGAGTTGTAGAACACGCCGAAGGAGCCCGTCGCGGCGGCCGCGGCGAACGCGCTGGAGAGGCTGGGCACGAGTCGCCACGGCCGGTTGCTGCGCACCATGCCCAGCAGCAGGCGTGTACGTCCGCGCAGCCCGACCAGCACCAGGTGCTCGTCCATGTCGTACTCGGGCCCGACGTCGCGGACCGAGGAGACGCGTTCGGTGATGCGGTTCGCCGAGCGCGCAGACGCCTTCCTCTCCCCTCTACGCGGGTCCTCGTCGGTCATCCGCTCGACGAGGTGCACGACCCCCTGCCCCACGTGGGAGCGCATCCGTACCCAGCCCGTTGCGGGAAGGGAGAGCATCGCCGTCCTGTGCGTCCTGTTGAGGCTGAAGAGCAGCGGCCGGGTCCCCACGCGCCGGGGCAGGTCCGTCAGAGCGACCAGGTACTCCCATCCCTCCTCCGCCATCACGACACGGCCGATCGTGTTGAGGGGTACGTCGTCGTTCTCGTCGAGGACGAGCGGTTCGGAGCGTACGCCCACCCGCCACGGCACCGTGCTGTCGACCTTCTTGGACAGCACGTCGGCCAAATCGTCGGCCATCAGCTCCGCCACCTTGCTCGGCAGCCCCGGGTCCGCGAGAAAGCCGATGGTGATGCTCCGGCCGTCCTCGGGTCCGTCGTCCTTCGACACCGATACCACGCCCTGTCCCGCCGGGTCGGTCACGTCGTGAGTGGCTCACCGGCACGGCGTCTCCCGGGCGGGTACGCGGCCCGCGTATCCGAGCCCTTTCCACGCACCGTCACCGGCAGGGGTACCGACGCTCACGGACCGGCCGCTACCCAGGGGCGGCCCCGTTGACACAAGCGGGGACGGGGTCCCGGTGCTCGGCGGATCCGGCCGCACAAGAGGAGCGCCGGCAGCGCCACGGCGATGGTGTCCGCGGGTGACAAGGGTCCCAATCCGGGCAGAGGCTTTGACCCTCACGGGTGTAACAGTGTTTACTCCAAGGGGGTGAACGTCTGTTCACCCCCTTCGTGCGCCCCGCCCGAACAGCGTGAACGAGCGCGTCAGAGCGTGTGCGCGCACTCCCTTCCCGAACACCTCGCCCATGCGCGTCCCCCGGAACGCGCCACACCTGGAGGTCGAATGCCGTCCGTCCCACGCGTGCCCGCCTGGGCCACCACGGGAATCCTCACTCTGTGCGGACTGATCGTCTCGCTACAGCAGACGCTCGTCATCCCCCTGATGCCGGAGATGCCGCAGATCCTCGGCGTGTCCGCCGACGACGCATCCTGGCTGGTCACCGCCACACTGCTGACCGGTGCCGTGGCCACGCCGATCGTCTCCCGTATGGCCGACATGTACGGCAAGCGCAGGATGCTGCTCGTCTCCCTCTCCGTCATGACGGCGGGTTCGCTCATCGCGGCACTCGGCAGCGGCTTCCCACCACTGATCGTCGGTCGGGCCATGCAGGGGTTCGGCGCCTCCCTGATCCCGGTGGGGATCAGCATCCTGCGCGACGAGCTGCCCAGGGAGAAGCTCTCCGGGGGCGTCGCCCTGATGAGCGCCACACTCGGTATCGGCTCCGCTCTGGGACTACCGCTGTCCGGCGTGCTCTACGGCGCGTTCGGTTGGACCTCCCTCTTCTGGTCCACCGCGATCGTGGGGGCCGTGCTCATCATCGCCATCCGCCTGCTGATCAACGAGTCCGCGCAGCGCTCCTCCGGGCGCTTCGACATCGTCGGCGCGATCGTGCTCTCCGTCGTCCTCGTCGGCTTCCTTCTCGCGCTGTCCAAGGGGTCGTCATGGGGCTGGGCGAGCGGCCAGGTCATCGGCCTGACCGCGCTCTCCGCCGTCGCACTCGTGGTCTGGGTCCCCCTCCAGCTGCGGACCCGCGAGCCCATGGTGAACCTACGCACGGCCTTCCGGCGCCCGGTGCTGCTGACCAACGTGTCCTCGTACTTCGCCGGGTTCGCGATGTTCCTGAACGGCCTGGTCACCACCCAGGAGCTCCAGGTCCCCGCGGACACCGGGTACGGCCTGGCGCTGCCCGTGGTCACCGCCGGGCTGGCGATGGTGCCGGGCGGCCTGATGATGCTGTGCTTCTCGCCGGTCTCCAGCCGCATGCTCAACCGGTGGGGCGGGAAGCCGACCCTGCTGATCGGTGCGACGGTCATGGGCCTGACCTACCTGTGGCGGGTGTTCAACTCCGACACCGTCCTGAACGTGATGCTGGGCAACATGTTCGTCAGCGTCGGCACCGCCATCGCCTTCGCCGCCATGCCCACACTGGTCATGGCGGCCGTGCCCCGCAGCGAGACCGCCTCGGCGAACGGGCTCAACACCCTGGTCCGCTCGCTGGGTACCTCCAGCGGCAGTGCCGTGGTCGCGCTGATCTTCGCCTCCCTGACCGTGAGCGTGGAGGGAACGGTGTTCCCCGCCGGCGAGGCCATGGTCCTGATCCACTGGCTGGGCGTGGCGGTGGCCCTGGCCAGCGTGCTGGTGGGGGCGTTCATCCCGACCCGGGGGTACGGAGGCGACGAGGAGTACGGGACCATCGGCACGGCCTCCGGTCCCGGGCGCGCCAAGGAATCCGTGGGGGCGGAACCGTGACCAGACCCGACAGCCGCAGCACCATCATCGCCGCGGCGCGAGAGCTCTTCTCCGAGCACGGCTACAACGGGGTGACCATCCGCGACATCGCCGCCGCCGCGGGGGTCTCCCCCGCCCTGGTCATCAAGCACTACCGCAGCAAGGCCGAGCTCTTCAACGAGATGGGGCCGCACGAGGTCCCGCTCGCCGAACTGGGCCTGCCCCGCTCCGGCATCGGTCGCGCCCTGGTGCAGAAGGTCCTCACCCGGCGGGAGCACGGTATCCCCGACGGCTGGCTGATCGCCGCCGCCCACGTCCGCGAGTCACCCGAACCCGACCGCACCCGCGAGGAGACGCGCGGGAAGCTCCTGGACGGAGTCTCCGCCCTGATCGGGGACACCACCCCCGAACGCCGCTACGCCAGCGCCATCTCCTGCCAGATGCTCGGCCTGGCCGAGGGCGTCCGTGTCCTGGGCATGTTCCCCACCGGAGAGGTCTCCCGCGAGGAACTGCTGGGACTGTACGCCCCGATCGTCCAGCAGCAGGTCGACGCCTGTGCGCAGGCGTGCCCGGACGCGGGTTAGGGGTGCCTCCTTCGCGGGCCCGTCCGTCAGGCGCCGCCCAGGGAGGTGCCGGGCAGGCGGGTGGCGACCCACTGGTCGTCGGAGTCCCGGCGCAGCTCCAGGGGACCGTGGTCCTCGCCGGGATAGACCAGGGCGACCGTGGCGATGGAGGTGTCGCCCTCCAGGTCGGCACCCATGGTGACCTCGCCGGTTCCGATGCCGTCCCCGCCCTGGAGGGACTCGGCGTAGAGGGGGAAGGCCGTCGCGCAGTCGTCGGTCCCGTGCGCGTCCACCAGCACCCCCCGGGCGGCCTCGTCCATCAGCGCGCAACCCGCCTCACCGTCGGCTGCCTGGAGAGAGGCCACGAACCCCTCGGCGGCACGCACCGCCTCAGCTTCGGCCTCCCCGCCCGACGCGGCGTCGGCCCCCTGGTCCGCGGCCCCCTCGGGGGACGGCTCCCCCTCGGAGCAGGCCGTGACGGCCAGCAGCAGGGCCAAGGGCAGTGTGAACAGCGGAGACCGTCTCATCGGAGCGCCTTTCGGGGGTGGGGGTAGGGCGTCGTGCCTGCACCATTGTTACCGTATCCGCCCGGCCCGTGACCAGCGGTGTCCGAGAGGCGGTTGACGGGCGGCGGCGAGGCCGGGGTTGTCCGCGCCGCCGGGCTCTGGTGGTATGGGAACGCGGTCCCCGTCCCCCCGGGGGTCCGACCGGACTTTCTGGCGCACAGAGCACGCGCGGGCGTGCCACGGGCGGCTTCGCCGTGCGTCCGCGCCGGAGGTGACATGACGTATTCGCTGCGGGAGAGCCGTCGGACGGACCCGTTCGCGCGGATCCCTCCGGAGCTGGGCATCCGGCTGCGTCCGCTGGTGCCGCCGCTGGTGGAAGAGGCTCTGGAGGGCATCCGGCGCCGGGCGGAGGGCTACGCCACGCCCCTGGGGCCCGCCGACGTCGAGGGCCTGCGGCAAGTGATCGGCACGGGGGTGCACGCGTTCCTGGACCGGGTGGAGGACGGCGGCCGCTCCCCCGGGCACGTGGACGCACTGGCCGCCGAGTTCCGGGAATTCGGTGCCGGTGAGGCCCGGCACGGACGCACCCTGGAATGCCTTCACGCGGGGATGCGCACGGCGGCGGCCGTGGCATGGCGACGGCTGGCCGACGCGGACGCGCTCACCCGCGACCACATGGCGGTGCTGGGAGAGGCGATCTTCGCGTTCCAGGAGGAGATCTCGACCGCCGCGGGCGAGGGGCACGCGCAGGTGCGCGGTGCTGGTGTGGACGCGCTGCGCCGCCGCCGGGCGCGGCTGCTGGAGGTGCTGCTGGCCGGGGCGGGCGCGGAGCAGGAGGCACGGTCGGTACCGGCGCTGGCACGGGCGGCTCGGTGGCGGTTACCCGAACGGGTGGCGGTGGCCCTGCTGTACCGGGGGGCGGCTGGTGCGGCGGTGGACGGGACGGCGGACGCACTGGCGCCGACGGGCGCGGGCTCCACCGCGCCCGCGCTGCCCTCGGACGTGCTGGTGGCTCCGGGCCGGGCGGAGCCGTACGCGCTGGTACCCGATCCTGAGGGCCCGGGACGGCTGCGGTCGTTGGAGCGCTCGCTGCGCGGTGCGTGCGCGGTACTGGGGCCGAGTGTCCCGCTGGGTCAGGCGCCGGTGTCGCTGGCGCGCGCCCGGGACCTGGTGGAGCTGGTACGGGCGGGCGTGGTGTCGGGCGAGGGCGTGGTGCGGTGGCACGACCACCTGCCCGCGCTGCTGCTGGCGCAGGACACCGGCCTGGTCGCGGAGATGGCGCGGTCCCGGCTGGCCCCGCTGGAGCGGCTGCGCCCGCCGCAGCGGGAACGGATGGCCGACACGCTGCTGGCCTGGCTGGAGTCGGGGTTGAACGCCAGCGAGGCGGCGGAGCGGCTGCACATCCACCCGCAGACGGTGCGTTACCGGATGCGCCAGCTGGAGGAACTGTTCGGCGCCCGGCTGAACGACTCCCGTGAGCGCTTCGAACTGGAACTGGTGCTGCGGGCGCGCCGCTTGCTGGGCCCCGTGGAGGAGGACGGATAGGAAGCGACGGAGAACCCGGTTCCCGCCGGGAGGGCCCCGGCGGGAGCGGTCCCGTCAGCCCTCCGGGGCGAGTGCCCGCACGACGGCGGCCGGGTCCTGCCCCGGCCGCGGCATCGGCGCGATCACCGGGGTGGTCACGCCGTTGGACATGTAGTCACGGATGCGCTCGCGGCAGTACTCGGCGGGGCCGTGCACGATCAGCTCGTCCACCACCGAGTCCGGGATCGCGGCCAGCGCGCCCTTGCGGTCGCCCTCGTCCCATGCCTTCCACATCGGGTTCAGCTCCTCGCGGCCCAGCCACTCGTGGAACGCCCGGTAGACGGGGACGTTGAGGTAGGCGGAGATGGCCCACCGGCCGATCTCACGTGCGGTGTCGGCGTCGGTGTCGGGCATGGCGAAGATCCGCGCGACGACCTCCTTGTCCTCGCCGTACTGCCGTACGTAGGGGGTCACCTTGCCCACGTCCTCCGCCGACAGCCAGTTGATGATGGCGCCGTCGCCCTCGCGTCCGGCGAGCTTGAGCATGCCCGGGCGCAGGGCCGCCACCAACAGCGGCGGGGCCTGCTCGGGGACCGCCCCGAGCGTGAAGCCCTTGACGCTGAAGGTGTCGTAGTCGGCCTTGACCTTCTCCCCCGTGAGCGCGGTCCGCAGGAACCGCACAGTGTCGCGCACCTTCTTGAACGGCTCCTCGAAGGGGATGGAGTTCCACCGCTCCACGATCACGTTGGAGGAGGTGCCGATGCCCAGCGCGAACCGGCCCGGCGCGGCCGCGGCCAAGGTGGCGGCGCTCATCGCCAGGGTGGCGGGACCACGCGTGTACGCGGGCACGATCGCGGTGCCCAGGCGTAGTCGGGGAGCCCACACGCTCGCCAGGGCGAGGGGGGTGAAGGCGTCGGTGCCGTTGGCCTCGGCCGACCAGGCGTCGGTGTAGCCCAGGTCGGGCATCTGCTCGATGATGGACCGCTGCTCGGAGAGCGGGACCCCCTCCAGCGGGATGGTGATGCCCCAGCGAGTGGTCATGGCGACTCCCTGTCGGTGTTCGAAATACCGAATCCGGTTCTTGTTGGCAAGACCGTACCGCCCGGTCGGTCTGTTGTCTCGAAGCGCCTCCCCGTTCGCGCGCCCCGGCTTGTGCCCCCGTCTTCCGACACGGCGGGCCAGCCCCGAGACGCGCGCTCCCGGTGGGGCGTATGTTCGTAGGGCTCGGAACCGGACCCGCCGTCGTCGGGTACCCGGCCGGGCGACAGAAGCGCATCCCAGACGAACGAAGGAGGCCCCTTCGTGGCCACGCCACCCTCCCCTTACGACTTCTTGCCCCAGGTCCCGTCGTTCACCGTCACCAGCGACGACGTGACCGACGGGCAGACCCTCCCCAAGGCCCAGGTGAGCGGGATCATGGGTGCCGGAGGCGAGGACGTCTCACCGCACCTGTCCTGGAGCGGCTTCCCCGAGGGGACGCGGAGCTTCGCCGTCACCTGCTTCGACCCGGACGCGCCCACCGCCAGCGGTTTCTGGCACTGGGCGGTGGCGAACATCCCCGTCGAGGTCACCGAGTTGGCTACGGGCGCCGGCGATGGTTCCGGACTGCCGGAATCAGCCGTCACCCTTCGCAACGACGCGGGCTCACACCGCTACATCGGCGCTGGGCCGCCTCCCGGGCACGGCCCGCACCGGTACTTCTTCGTGGTGCACGCGGTGGACGTTCCCAGCCTGGACGTGGACGAGTCGGCGACCCCGGCCTTCCTCGGCTTCAACCTGTTCTCGCACGCTCTGGGCCGCGCGATGATCACCCCGGTCTACGAGCAGGAGTAGCCGGAAGGCAGGTGGCACGGTGAAGATCCGAGGACAGGCTCGGCGAACAGGCCACCGAAGACGTGGGGCGGGTGCACGGCACCGCCGCGCACCCGTCTTCGGCCTTTTCCTCTCGGGGTCCGGTGAATACACGCGCGAGAGACCCGTCTGGTTCACCTGACAACCGGATCCGGCCAATGACAAGCCGTCCGACAGCCCCGCGGTCTAGGCTCAGTATCCATCCTCCGCATGTCCGCCGACCATGTCCGAAGGGTTCGAACGGTGCCACAGCAGCCTGCGAGAAAACCAACCGTCGTGGTGACAACAGCAGGGTCGGCTTCTACCCCCGGAGTCATTCTCCACCTGCGCGAACACGGTTTCCGTGTGGTGGCGACCGATGTCGACCCCACCGCGCCCGGCCTGTATCTGGCCGATCGCGGATACCTGGTGCCGCCGGGTGACAGCGAGGCGTTCCTGCCCCGGATACGGGCACTGTGCGCGAGCGAGAACGCCGCTGCGATCGTTCCCCTGGTGGACGAGGAACTGGTCCACGTGGACGAACTGGCCAAGGACGGGGTGGCGGTGCTGCTCCCCCGGCTGGACTTCGTCACCACCTGCCTGGACAAGTACGTGCTGATGCAGGAACTGGAGGACGCCGGGATCGGGGTGCCCCACACCTGGCTGGCCTCGGAGTGGCCCAGCGGCGCGGCGGACGCCGCGTCCGGGGGACTCATCGTCAAACCGCGCAGCGGGCGGGGCAGCCGCGGGGTGGTGGTCATCGACTCGGTCCGCGACATGGCCCACGTGGTGGCCGAGGGCGGCTACGCGGCGGACGAACTGATCGTGCAGGAGAGGATCACCGGACCCGAGTACACGGTGTCGGTGGTGGTGTGGCGGGACGGCGACGTGCAGGCCGTGGTGCCCAAGGAGATCGTCCTCAAACAGGGGGTCACCAGGTACGCGGTGACCCGGCGCCACCAGGAGGTGATCCGCACCTGCCGGGCGGTGCAGGCCGCGCTCCGCGCCGACGGACCGTTCAACGTTCAGCTGTCCCTGGACGGTGACGGCAGGCCGAGGGTGTTCGAGATCAACCCGCGGTTCTCCTCCACCGCGTCGCTGACCGCGGCCGCCGGGGTCGACGAGATCACCGGGCTGCTGAGGCAGGCCGTCGCCGACGGCCCCCGCCTGGCCGACGACTGGCGCGAGGGGGTGGCGATGGTACGCCGGTGGACGGACGACTTCCTCAGCGAGTCCGAGTTCACCGCGCAAGGCATCTCCCCCGCGCCCGTGGGCTCCCCGGTACCGCACCGGCCGCTGCCATCGGGCAGTCAGACACCCGTCGCTCCGGTGCGTGCGCGGTGACCGCCGCGTACACGGTGACCGGCGCTCACCCGTTGTCGACCGCCGTGGCCACGGCGGTCGTGGAGGTCGGGGCCCTGCTCCGGGAGTGGCGGTCCAACGCCTCCGCGCTCAGCGGAACGTGGGAGGGCAGCCAGTTCAAGGCCCGGGCCGACACCATGGCGCACCGGGCCCTGTCGGAGCGGCTCAGGGCGATCGACGGGCGGATCCCGGTGGTCAGCGAGGAGGACCCGGAGTCGCTGCGCGGGGAGCGCCCGCCCCGGTACTGGCTGATCGATCCCATCGACGGAACCGCCAGCTACGTCCACGGTTTCCCCGGGTACGTGACCCAGGCGGCGCTGATGATCGGTGACCGGCCCGAGATCGCCGCGGTGTTCGCCCCCGAGACCGGGACCCTCTACACGGCCGTGCGCGGTCAGGGCGCACGCCGTGACGGACGCCTGCTGCCACCCTGCGAGGCCGCACCGCCCGGCCGGGGCGTGCTCACCGACAACACCCCCGAGCCGGAGGGGATCGCCCGCCGGGTCTACGAGCACTTCGGCTACGGCGAGTACCTGGAGAGCGGCAGCATCTCGCTGAAGCTGTGCCTGGTCGCCGAGGGCCGCGCGCACCTGTTCGTCAAGGACGTACCGGTCCGCGACTGGGACGTGGCCGCGCCCGCTCTCCTCCTGGCGGAGACGGGTGGACTGGTCACCCGTCTGGACGGAACGCCGTTCGGCTACCAGGGCACCTACGAGCACACGGGGCTGGTCGGTGGCGCCGATCCGGCGACCTGCCGGACCTTCGCCCGCTGGCTGGCCTCCTGACCGCCCCGAAAGGCCGTCCGGTGTGCCGCCGGCGCCTTCCCGAGACCTTCACGGGGCTTTCCGGGACGGCTGAGTGAGGCGGTGCCGGAACGACGTCGGCGCAGCTCCGGGGCTTTCCTCGAGGAGTACGGACTCACCTTCCGTGTATCCCTTTCCCACGCCGGGTGCGACGCGTATCGTGTGGTCACCAACTCGCGCCTTTGGGGGTGGGAAGTGGAGGATGAACGCCTGCCGCTGAACCAGATGCGCGCCTCGGACGCCGAACGCGATCTCACGGTGAACCACCTCACCGCCGCGTTCGTCGAGGGCCGCCTGGACCATGAGGAGTACGACCACCGGGTCGGTCTGGCGCTGGGGGCCGTGCTGGTCGGTGAGCTGCTCTCGTTGACCGCCGACCTTCCGGAACCCGGTTACCTCGCCCCCGGGCCCGCCTGGCCCGGCCCACCGATCCAACGGGATCCCTGGCATGAGCCCTGGTCGGAGACGGCGCGCACCGACCCGGGGTTCCAGCGCGATCCCCGCCCACGGTGCCACCACGGGCACTCCTCCGGAAAGGAACTGTCCGTTCTCTCCATCCCCTGGCACGAGTGGGGCGACGAATGGCGCTGGTGGCTGGGCGTCGCGGTGATCCTCACCGGTGTCTGGGGCGTGGTCAGTCTGATGGGCGGTGAGCTCGTACCCTACTGGCCGCTGGTTCCGCTGGGTATCTGGGCCGCAGTCCTGCTCGCCTCCGCCATATGGCCCAGCGAGGGGGAACCACCCTGACCGCCCGGGGCCCCGACGGCGCCCGTCAGCTCTCCGGCGGTATGCGACGGCGGGCGGGCCGGGCCCCTCACCGCCCGGCTCTCAACCCACCGCGTGAAGCCAGCGCACCGGAGCGCCGTCGCCCGCGTAGCGGAAGGGCTCCAGTTCCTCGTCCCAGGCGCGGCCGGTGAGGCGTTCGAGTTCGGCGGCCAGGTCGGTGCCGTCGGCGGCGGCCCGCTCCACGGCGAGGCGCAGGCGCCCCTCGGGCACGAGGACCTCCCCCGCGGCGCTGGTGACGGCGGTGAACATGCCGAGGGACGGCGTGTAGCTGTAACGCATGCCGTCGCAGCCCGGCGACCCCTCCTCAGTCACCTCAAAACGCAGGCGCTGCCACGTGTTCAGCGCTGAGGCCACCGCGCCCGCGGTACCCGGTTTCCCCTGCCAGTTGAGCTCGGCTCGGTGGTTGCCGGGTGCCGCCGGTTGGGCGACCCAGTCAAGTTTCACTGGCACTCCGACTACGCCCGCGACCGCCCACTCGACGTGTGGGCACAGCGCCGCGGGCGCGGAGTGGACGTACAAGACGCCACGTGCGGACACCGAACCTCCTGGTACGAACGAGTGCGCTTCCCCGACGCCCTCGTACCACGAGAAGGTTGCATACCCGCCTGAATGCTTTCGCCCCATTGTGCCCCACGGGCACACTGAGAACCAGCGCTCACACTGGTCTTTTCCAGCGTTCCCACCACGTCCGGAGGCTCCGAAGACTAGCGTGAACCCCGGCGAGTGGGAGTCCGATCATAGTGGGGGCAGGTTTGCCAGACCAGTCGCGTGAGGACATCCACAGCACCCAAACATCTCCTCAAACCGTACTTTCGACCTTTTCTTGGAAGGAAGCACCCCCACCTTCACTGGATTCGGCCACAACCAGCCGCGATACGACCGATCCGAAAACGGACAAAACCACACAGAACGCGGCCGAGCAAGGCGGTGGCCCGCCTCCAGCCCCCTCTCCGGTCCCCCGCTCCGACGGTGCCCCCGCCCGGCACGCCTCCACTGGTTCCGATGCCGCCCCCGGTGACACAGAACTCGTACGGCGGGCCTGCCGGGGCGAGCACAGGGCGTGGGAGGCCATCGTGGACCGCCACCTTCCCGTCGTGAACGCGGTCGCACACTCCTACCGCCTGTCCGCCCCGGACCGGGAGGACGCCGTGCAGACGGTATGGCTGGCCCTGAACCAGCACCTGCCCCGCCTGCACACCCCCGAGGGTCTCCGTGCCTGGCTGCGCCGGGTCACCCACGACGTCTGCGGCCGTCAACGCCGCCAGAGCGCCCGCCTCCAGCCGGTCGACCCCCACGACCTCTCCCGGGACGCCTTCGCCGAGGCGCCGGGCCCCGAGTCCGCGTACCTGCACAAGGAGAAGAACGATGAGCTGCGCCGTGCGATCCGGCGGCTCACCGACCCCGGGGAGCGGCGAGCCGCCCTGCTCTACCTCGACGAGTCCGCGGGTGCGGGTGCGCCCCCGGACCCCGACGACCCCCGCGCCGCGGACGACCAGGTGAATCCGAGGACCGCCGCGAACCAGCGGCGCCGCATGCTCCGCAGACTCCGCCGCCTCCTGGAGGAACCGACATGAGGAACCAGTCCGAGACCGGCCCCCCGACATGGGCTCTGGCAGGGCGGTCCGCCGCCCTGGCCGCCTTCGACCGCGGCGACGACGACGCCGACGTGGCTCTGTTGACCGTGGAGGCCGCTCCCAGCACCGAGGCTTTCCGCTCCGCGGACGACGGGGCGGACGGTGTGGCGGTGACCGTCCTGCGGTTCGAGCACGGTGACCTCACCATGGACCTCCAGGTCCACTCGGAGGGGAGGCTGCGCGCTCTGTCCGGGCTGACCACCGGGGAGTGCGAGCACGCGGTTCTGCGTGTGCGCCGTCCCAGCTCCTCCGACAGCCTGCGGGTCGGCGAGGACGGCAGGTTCACGCTGTCCGGCCTGGCCCGTGGCCCGATCAGCCTGGCACTGCGCAGAATGGGCCGTCCGCAGGTGGTCACCGACTGGTTCACCATCTGACCGGGCGACCGATCCGCCCCCTCGGTGCCGCGGTGCCGCACGCCGCTGTGCTCCGCTCCTGTGCCGCACGCCGCTGTGCCCCAGCCGCCACAGAACGGGACGCTCCGAACCCGGGTTGAAGACTGACTCGAACACGCCCCGATCGCTCTCCTTCGACCGGCTTCATCCGGGTTCGTACGGCCGGATTCTTCCCGTGTTGGCTCCGACCACTCCCGTGCGCCCCTCACGGCTGCTATTCCTGGGATCGGCCCGCCCCTCGGCGAAAGGCATCCCCTACGTGTCCCTGTGCACCCAGCCGGATCCCCCGTCCTCCGCATCCCCCGCGGCCTCCCTCCTCCCCGGTGGAGGGAACGGGCACGGCCACACCGCTCCGCACTCCGGCAGATCGCTGCTCGCCCGGGTCACCCACGGGGTGCGGCTGGCGCAGAGCGGCATGTTCGAGCAGACCGTGGCGCTGCTGGCCGACACCCACCGACGGCTTCGCGGCCATCCGGTGGCCGAATCCGCGACCGTGATGCCGGGGGTCCTGCTCAACCTGGGGCTGGCCCAGACGATGTGCGGCCGTTTCGCACAGGCCGAGGACCACCTGTGCGAGGCCCGCTCCCTGGCCGAGGAGCGCCACCTGCCGCTGATGGACATGGTGGTCCGCCAGAACCTGGGATGCCTGAGCCTCCACCGGGGAGACGCCTCCGCGGCCATCGCCACCTTCCACAGCCTGACCGACCGTCTGCCTCCGGAGCGGCGGGAGGCCCTGCACGTGGACCTGGCCGAGGCCCTGCTGGCCGAAGGGCTGGTGGAGGACGCGGCGGCGGCCCTGGCGGACGGGCCCTGGGCCGACGGCGCGCCCGCGTCGGCGAACACCATGCTGGTGGAGGCCAAGCTGTGTCTGCTGCGGGGCGACCACCTCCACACGGTCGAGCTCACCCGCCGGGTCCGGCACACGTTCGGCACGGGCTCCCTGTGGTACGGCCTGGCCGCACGCCTGGAGCGGATCGCGCTGTGCGACGACCGTGCCCGGCCCGTGTCACGGGCACGGGACGCCCTGGCCGTCCGGCGACCGTTGGCTGCACCGGAGTCGCGCGGGCCGGCCGAGCCGCACCGGGCACTGGACGAGCTGGAGCACGCCGCGTCCCGCCTCCCGGGGCCCTGGCTCGCGGGTGCGGGGGAAGACCCCCACGTGGTCCAGGCGGGACTGGGGAACGCACTGGCGGCCGATGACGCGGTGACCGCCCTGGAATGGGCGGAACTGGCCCGGACCTGGGCGGTACCCCACGTTCCCGGCCCCCGGGTGCGTACACCGGCGACGGCCTCGCTGGCCGACCGCTACAGGGACGCCCTGACCCACGGCCGCGACCCGAACGCCGTCGCCCGACGCCTGGAGTCCGCCCGCTGGCAGGCACACCACGAGGCGCGGTCAGCGCGGTCGGCCGGCTCCCCGCCGTCCTCCACGCCCGCACGGGAGCACGCGAGCGGTTCCCGACAGGTCCTCCGTCCCGAACCCGTGACCGACGCGCTGCTGGAGCGCCTCGGCGACCGGGCCTTCGTCCGGTACACGCGGGCCGGAGAAGAGGCCGTGGCGCTCGTGGCCGTGGCCGGACGGGTACACGCCCGCGTGCTGGGACCGCTCTCCCGCGTGGCACGGGTACTCGGCCGGTTCGTCCACCCGATGCTGCTTCCCGGGCACCCGGCCGGGTCCAACACCCGGGATGTGGCCGAGACCGCCGCCAGAACCCTGCTCGGCCCGCTGCTGCCGTTGCTGGGGGACCGTTCGCTCGTGGTGGCGGGCGATCCCTACCTGGGAGACCCGCCCTGGGGCGTGCTCCCCCCGCTGCGGGACCGCCCGGTGCACCTGGTGCCCACCGCGCGGTTCTGGTTGAACCGCGTCTCCTCCGGGACCACCACGTCCGCCGTGCCGGGGCGGGCACTGCTGGTGGCCGCGCCCGGCCCCGGCGGGGCCGGGCGCGAGGTGGCCGGGCTGGCCGACCTTTATCCGGGGGCACACGTACTCACCGCCGAGCGTGCCCGGCGCTCGGCGGTCCTGGCCGCCTTCGGGGAGGCCGACCTGGTCCACCTGGCCGGGCACGGACGCGTTCCCCACCGGTCGCCCATGCTCGCCTCGGTCGAGCTGGGCGACGGCCCCCTGCTCGCCTGCGACCTGAC
Source organism: Nocardiopsis sp. TRM 82005 (assembly GCF_056312425.1). NCBI lineage: Bacteria > Bacillati > Actinomycetota > Actinomycetes > Streptosporangiales > Nocardiopsidaceae > Nocardiopsis > Nocardiopsis sp. TRM 82005. Next base: position 128,911 of record NZ_JBWDTQ010000021.1, on the reverse strand, counting down.
CGCCCTGTCCCGGGTACCGGACATGGTGATCCTGTCCACCTGCTGGAGCGGTCGGGGTTTCGCCGGCCGTGCCGGGGACCCGCTGGGGTTCGCGGGCGCGCTGCTCGCCGCCGGTGTCCGCACCGTGGTGGCCAGCCCCGTCCCCGTCGGGGACGAGAGGACCAGCGAGGCGATGCACCACTTCCACCGCTCGCTCACCGCGGGCGTCCCCCTGCCCGAGGCGGTGGCCGTTCACCTCGGGCGGATCGGCTTCTGCTGCTTCGGTGCCTGAGCCCCCTACCAGCCGCGCTCGCGCCACTCACCCAGGTGCGGGCGCTCAGCCCCCAGGGTGGTGTCGCTCCCGTGCCCGGGGTAGACCCAGGTGTCGTCGGCCATCGATCCGAAGAGGCGCTCCTCCACGTCCCCGAACAGGACACGGAAGTCCTCGTCGGACCAGGTGCGGCCGACACCGCCCGGAAAGAGGCTGTCACCGGTGAACAGATGGGTGTGGCCCTTGGGGTCGTCATAGCGCAGGGCGATCGACCCGGGTGTGTGCCCACGCAGGTGGATGACGGTCAGAAAGCTCTCCCCCACGGGAACACGCGTTCCGTGCACGACGGGCTCGTCCACGGAGACCGGGAGCTCCCCACTGTCATCGGGGTGGGCGACAGTGCGGGCACCGGTCTGGCCGACGACCTCGGCCAGGGCCTGCCAGTGGTCCTGGTGACGGTGGGTGGTGATCACCCTCGTCAGGCCGTTCTCGCCGATCAGTTCCAGGATGCGGTCGGGTTCGGCCGCCGCGTCGATGAGCACGGCCTCATCGGTGGCACGGCAACGCAGCAGGTAGGTGTTGTTGTCCATCGGTCCGACGGCCAGTTTGGTGATCGTCAGATGCGGTAGTCGTCGCAGGTCGGCGGTACCACCGACCCTGGTATCTCCGGAGTAACTCACCCGACCATTGTGGCCTGTGGTCGGGAGCGGACGCACCCGGGCCACACGGATCGGACGCCCGGTGATCCGGGCGTCCGACCTTCGGGGCGCCACGGAGGCGCCCCCCGGCATGCGGATGACCTGGTCACCGGGCCCAGCGCGGCGGGCGCTTCTCGAAGAAGGCGGCACGTCCCTCGGCCGCGTCCTCACCCCCGAAGAACTCGGCGGACAGCTCGCCCATCCGGGTGAACGCCTCGGTGCGCCGGTCCGGGGCGGCCAGCGCGCCCGTGCCCAGTTCTCCCAGGAGATCCTTGGTGCGCGACAGCGCGCGCGGTGCCGATCCCCGTATCCCTTGCAGAACCGCGTCCACCGCGTGTTCCATGTCCCGGTCGGGGACGGCCTGGGTGATGAGCCCCGCCCTGGCGGCGGCAGAGGCGTCGAACAGCTCGCCGGTGAGGAAGTAGTGGCTGAGCTGGCGCGAGTGCATCCGTGCGGACACCGGGACGGAGATGATGGCGGGAACCACGCCGATACGCACCTCGGTGAAGGCGAACGTGGCGCTCTTGGGCGCCAACGCGATGTCGGCGGCGGCCACCAGGCCGATACCACCGGCCCGAGCAGCACCGTTGAGGACGGCGATCACCGGTTTGGGGGCGCCCATGATCTGCTCGAAGACCTCGGGAAGCTCGGGCGCCGGTTCGACCGGGGCGCCCTGGAGCGCCGCGCCGACCTCCTTGAGGTCGGCTCCCGCGCAGAACACCGGACCGGTACCGGTGAGCACGATGCCGCGCACCTCGTCATCGGCCACCGCGTCGGCGAGGGCCTCGGACAGTTCCGAGCGCAGCCGCGCGGACAACGCGTTGCGGTTGCGGGGGGAGTCGAGGGTGACCGTGGCGATGGCGCGGTCAACGGTCAGGCGTACCAGGGGCGTGTCGTCCGGGGATGTCGGGGACGGGTGCTGCGTCATCGCAGGCGGGCCTTTCTCCGGGTGCGTCCTCGCGTGTGCGGGGAGGGGTGGGAACGCGCGCGGGCCTCGGCGCGCGTACACGTCGGGCTCGTGACCGGACGCGTCTCGCAGTATGCACGGATCCGGTTCAACCTTAGACGGCCCCGTTGTCAAGGCACCACGCTTCGCCGCGCCGAGTTCGTTGAGTCCCGGATACGGGCGGCGATCCACGTGTTACCCGAAACGGCGGGCTCCCCCTCGTCGCCACCCGCCGCGTCCGCCCACACCGGATGCCGGGACCGCACCACCCTGGCACGGGGCTCCCCGGTCCCGGCGGCCTCAGCGGTGGGTGGTCGCCGTGGACAGGGCGTCGGCGAAGTGCATCATCGCCGAGACGGCCGGAGCGCCGTCCGCCGCCTCGCTCACCCGCAGGGTGAGGGGCTCGGCGGTGATCGCTCCGGTGTAACCGTGGTCGAGCTCGCACGTCTCGTCCGCGCAGGAGGCCGGTTCGAGGTCGATGTGGGCGATCGCGCCCCAGTTCACGGAGAGGTTGACGCTCAACACCAGCTCGCTGGGCAGGCTGCCCGGCGTGTACTGGGCGGGGTTGGGCACCACCCGGGTGAGGGCCACCGACTGGATGTTGCCCAACTGGATGCTGTCGGTCGTGGTGGAAGCGTGCGAGGTGCCACCGGGTTCGGTGGGCGGGTGCTCATCGGTGTGGCACACCACGAGCCGGGTCGCGGTCAGCAGCATCACGGTGATGTGCCGCCGCATCTCCATGGCCGGGTCGAAGGTCGCCTCGTGGTGCACTATGAACGACTCGGCGTTCTCGTCACCCAGGACGTTGGCGACGGCGTCGATCACCAGCGCCGGGTAGTACCCGCTGCGCTCGATCTCCTGCCGCCAGTCCGTGGACACGGCACGTGTTTTCCTCATACTCCTATCCTGCCCTCTTCCCGTGACACTTCGCGACCGGGACGTGAAACGGGACGCCCATCCCATGATCAGAACGTCACCCCGCGCAGTCGCCGAGGACCGGCGTCGGGCCGCACCTCGGGAGCCTCGCGCAGCCATATGCGCGCACCCAGCACATGGGCTCCCGTGGCGTTGACCAGAACCGGGTCCAGATCGATGTAGCCGATCTCGGGGAATGCCTCCACCAGGCGTGACACCCGGATGAGGAGCTCCTCCAGGGCTTCCACGTTGGGCTGCTCGGCGAGTGAGGTCGCACCGGCGGGCAGCCCGAACAGCAGCGGGGCGGCGCGCACGGAGTGGATGATGTCGGCGGCGTCCATGTCGGTGAGCGGCGCCAGCCGGAAGGCCCGGTCGTCGAGCAGTTCGGCGGTCACGTCCGCCAGGCCGAAGGAGACCACCGAGCCGAAGGACTGGTTGTCTCCCGCCCGGACGACCGTGGGCACGCCGGGGGCGACCATGCGCTGCACGACGAGCGGGGCCTCCTCACCGAAGCGGTCGTACATGGACGCGAAGGCGCTGCGCACGTCCTCGGGGGCACGCAGGTCGGCGCGCACGAACGCACCGCCCGCACGCAGACGCATGTCCGGGGAGTCGGCCTTGACCACCACGGGGTAGCCCAGCTCCCCGGCGGCCACCACGGCCCCCTCCTCCGAGGAGACCGGGATACCGGGGTAGGCGGTGATGCCGTAGCAGGACAGCAGGTCGCGGGCGTCCTCGTCGGAGACCGCCTTCTCCTCGTCGTAGCGGCGCTCCCCGCCGAACCAGGCGATGTCGTCCGCCGAGGTCGTGGCGTTCTTGAGCGCTCGGGCGATGGTGGCGCGTGCACGGGCGCGGTCGATGTCGGGCAGCTCGGGGTGGCGTCCGGGCTTGCGGTTGCGCCACTGGGCGTAGCGGGTGGCGTAGGCCAGGGCGCGTACCGCGTCCTCGGGCGAGGGGTAGGAGGGCACCGACCCGCGCAGGGTCTCGCCCCGCGCGCCGACGTGGCGCAGCTCCTCGGGGACTCCCTGGCGGGCCAGGTAGGTGGTGACGATGGGTTTGGCCGAGTTCAGGGAGCGGGCCCGCAGCACCCGGGCCACATCGTCGGAGATGGGGTGCAGCGCGGGTACGAACACCACCACGACCGAGTGCACGTCCTCGGCGGCCAGCGCCGCCTCCAGGGCGCGGTCGAAATCCTCAGCGGTGGCCTGCGGCCCCAGGTTGACCGGGTCGTGCGGTTTGAGCCCCTGGCGCACGACCGCGTCCTTGACCAACAGCTCCAGGGAGTCGGAGTTGCCGATGACGCCCACGCGGGGCCCTTCGGGCACGGGCTGGTAGGCGAACACCTGGGCGGCGTCGAACATCTGCGTGATGTCGTCCACCCGCACCACCCCGGCCTGCTGGAACAGCGAGGTGACCGCGTAGTCGGGCAGGGAGAGCCCGCCCGCGGCGTGGCCGGTGGGCGTGGTCCGCGTCGAGCCGCCGCTGCGCACCGCCACCACCGGCTTCAGTTTGGCGAGGCGTCGGGCCAAACGCGTGAACTTGCGCGGGTTGCCCAGCGACTCCAGGTACTGCAACACCACCTCGGTGGTCGGGTCCTCCTGCCAGTACTGCATGAGGTCGTTGCCGGACACGTCCGCGCGGTTGCCCGCCGAGACGAAGGTGGACAGGCCCATCCCGCGTTCGGCGACGCGCTGGAGGATGGCGCGGCCCAGGGCACCGGACTGGGAGAAGAACCCGATCGTGCCGGTGGGCGGCAGATCCGGGGACAGGGTGGCGTTGAGCGAGACCGCGGGGTCGCTGTTGGCGATGCCCAGGCAGTTGGGGCCGACCACGCGCATCCCGGCGGCGCGGGCGGTACGCACCAGCTCGTCCTGGCGGGCGCGGCCCTCGGGACCGACCTCGCCGAACCCGGAGCTGACCACGATGAGCCCGTGCACGCCCTTCTCGGCGCACTGCTCGACCACGTCGACCACCGTGTCGGCGCGTACCGCCACGACGGCGAGGTCGACCTGGTCGGGGATGTCCAGGACCGAAGGGTAAGCGCGCACGCCCACGACGGCTTTGGCCTCGGGGTGGACGGGGTAGACGGGGCCCTGGAACTCGCCGCCCAGCAGGTTGCGCAGGGCGGTCTGGCCGATGGTGTGGGCGGTGCGGCTGGCGCCGATGACCGCGACCGACTCCGGGAAGAGCAGGCGGGCGATGGAGCGCGACTCCGCGCGCTGCTCGCGGGCCCGCATGACCTCGGTGGAGTCGTCGGTGGGCTGTAGGTCGAGGGTGAGGCGGATGACGCCCTCGTCGAAGGTCTGCTGGGCGGTGTACCCGGCCTCGCGGAAGACGTTGATCATCCGCCGGTTCTCGGGCAGCACGTCGGCGATGAAGCGGCGCATGCCGCGTTCGCGGGCGGCCGCGCCGATGTGCTCCAGCAGTACCGATGCCAGACCGCGGCCCTGGTGGGCGTCCTCCACGACGAAGGCCACCTCGGCCTCCTCCGGCGCCACCTTGTCGTAGCGCACCACGGCGACGAGGGAGTCGGAGATGGTGGCGACCAGCGCCACACGGTCCTCGTAGTCGACGTTGGTGAAGCGCCTGACGTCTCGGTCGGAGAGCTTCGGGTAGGGCGCGAAGAACCGGTAGTAGACGGTCTCTGGAGAGAGCCGGGCGTGGAACTCGCGGAGCAGGTCGGTGTCTTCGGGGGTGATGGGGCGCAGGTGCGCGGTGCCTCCGTCGGTGAGGACGACGTCGGCTTCCCAGTGGTTCGGGTAGGACTGCACGACTGCGAGACTAGACGACAAACGGCCGAATCCGGTGAAAGTTCGTGCGGGCGCCGCGAAAACCCCGTCCGAAAACCTCGCGCGGTGCGTCCGCGCGGGCTCGACCACACGAGTCCAGGAAGTCCTGTCCTGACAGGATTCGGGCTTCGGCGAGGCATTGGTCCCAGTGTGGCCGGGGCGCTGTCACTTCGTTACACGCCGCTGACAGTTCACCTGTTAACGTCGTGCGAGCACAGATCCTTATAACCCTCGGCGGTGGCTGGCGAAATGACACGAGTGGTCGTGATCGGTGACCTGATGACCGACGCCGTCGCACGCGCGTTCCACCCGTTGGCTCGCGGCAGCGACACTCCGGCGTCCGTGGTCATGTACGGCGGCGGTTCCGGGGCGAACATCGCCTCGTGGCTGGCCGTGGAGGGCACCGCGACCACGTTCGTCGGTCGCCGGGGCTCCGACATCACCGGCCGTACTCGTGAGATGGAGCTCATGGGCTACGGCCTGGACTCGCGCATGGTGATGGACCCCGAGCGCTCCACCGGCACCTGCGTGGTGATGATCACCCACCGGGGCGACCGGACGATGCTGAGCGATCCGGGTGCCAACGCCCGCCTACAGCCCGAGGACCTGCCCCGCGACGTGTTCGGCCCGGACGGGCACCTGCACGTGTCGGGGTACACGCTGATCAACCCCGACTCCCGGCGCGCCGCCCGGGTGGCGCTGCGCATGGCCCGCGAGAGCGGGATGTCGATCTCTGTGGACGCCGGCTCGCACGCGCCGTTGGAGCGCGCGGGCGCGGAGAACTTCCTGGACTGGACCCAGGGTGCGCGCCTGCTGTTCGCCAACGTCGCCCAGGCCCGGGTGCTCACCGGACGGGACGAGCCGGAGGCCGCCGCGAAGGTGCTGACCGCCTGGTTCCCGAACGTGGTGCTCAAGCTCGGCGAGGAGGGCGGCCTGTGGGCGTCCAAGACCCGCGAGGACTGCGTGACCGCGCCCGCCGAGCTCGTGGACCCGTCCCCGGGCTCCGTGGGCGCCGGTGACGCGTTCATCGCCGGTTTCCTGCCCGCGTGGCTGGTCGGACGCCACCCCAAGGAGGCGCTGGGCCGGGCGCACCACCTGGCGGCACGCGCCCTGCACCAGCCGGGCGCACGCCCGGATCTGGGCGAGGGCGAGCCGGTCCGCCGCAGCAGACCGCGCGGCCAGCGCATCCGTTAGACCGTGTTTCGCGGGGCTGTCCGTCCCGCGGCGGGGTCGGCGCGTCCGCCGACGCATGCCCTGGCTACCGGGGCGGTTCATGGCCGCCGTAGGTCTGGTCGGCGGCCATCCCCGTGGGAGCGGGCTCGCCGTGGCCGACCGTCGGTGGGGTGAGGGGCGCGAGCCGGGGATGGTTGCGCAGCTGCTCGGTGCCGAAGCCGAGGTAGACCACCGCGACGGCCAGCCAGGGGACGCACGGGCCCTGCCATCGCAGGGGTTCGCAGTCCTCGAAGAGCTGCACGAGGCTCCAGTGCTCCAGCAGGGGTTCGGCCTGCATGATGCCCCCGTGCCACCACGACAGCCAGCGGTGGCCTCCGATCAGGGCGATGATCCGCTGGTTGGTCAGATAGGCGACAACCCGCTGGAACTCGCGCCACTGCGGAGCCGCCATCGCCTGTGCCCGTGAGCGGGCGCTGGCGTTGCCGATCGCCTGTCCGGCCAGACCCGCGGCTACGAACATCGGGGAGCCGAAGTAGAAGCCGGAACGCTGCTGGTAGGTGACGTCCTGCCCGTAGTAGCGGGAGTAGTCCATCACCAGTTCGGCGTGGGCGACCTCCCGCGCCTGGAGGCGCACGGGGACATAGGGCAGGACGGGTAGCGGTTTCTCGGCGAGCAGGGCCTCCTTGAGCCGTCGAGCCTGTTCCCAACCTTCGATCCAGGCCTGTTCGTCCTGCCGGTGCGGCATAGTCCGCCCCTTCTCCATGAAGTTGTCAGGTTTGCCGGTGAAACCGTGAAGGAGTGCCCGGACCGAGCCGGGACCGCGACAATCCTACTTCGAGGCACCCCTGCCTCCACAAGGTCGAGGGCCTGCGCAAACCTCTGCCACACAACGGATCCAGGTCCGCGAGGCACCGGGCGACACAGCGGTGGACCCGTCCAACGGCACGTCGACCGCGACCTGGCCGACGCCGCGGTCCACCGCTCCCGCCCGCGCGCCCCGCCGCCCGGGACCACCGTCGCCGGCTCAGCTTCCGGTGGTGGCCAGGGTGAGCGGAAGGACCTCGGGCGCCCCCGCCCCGCGAAGCAGCGCGGTGCCCACGGTCAGGCTCCAGCCTGTGTCGACGAAGTCGTCGACCAACAGCACCGGACCCGGTGTGCGCTCCTGGAGCTCGGCCATCCGCCCGGTCAGCTCCTCCCCCGCCACCAGGGCCGAGTACACCTGTTCCAGGCGCATCGCGCTGTTGTGCCTGCGGGGCCCCGGTCCGCGCTCGGTGCGGTACTCCAGCGCGCCCACGGGCGTGAGCCGTCCGAGCTCGGCCAGCCGCGAGGCCAGGTCGGTGATCATCCCGGGCCGGGTGAGCGAGGGCATCGTCACCACCCCGACGGGGCGGCTCTCCCAGCCCCAGGAGGCCAGGACCCGCACCACACCCTGGAGCACGCGCTCGTCCACCGGCGCGTCGGGGGCGTCGACGGCCAGGACGCGGCGCAGCTCGTTGCCCCAGCCGATGTCGGTGAGGCGGCCCAGGGCACGCCCCTCTCCGGCCCGCAGCTCCTCCTTGATCTTGCCGGACAGGTTCACGCCCAGGGTGTTCATCCCGGTCGGCCACTGGCGGCGCGGCGCGATCGGCGTGCCGGGGCGGTCCAGCTGCTCTGCGGCGGCCTCACGCCGGGCGGGGTCGGCGTCCGCGGGCCAGTACTCACCCGTGCACACGTCACAGCGTCCGCAGGACATGGCCCCGGGATCGTCCAGCTGGCGGCGCAGGAACTCCATGCGGCAGGTGTCGAGGTCGAGGTAGTCGAGCATGGCGCGCTGCTCACGCTCGCGTGCCCGGCTGACGGCCGCGTAGCGGTCGGCGTCGTAGGTCCACGGCTGCCCCGTGGCCACCCAGCCGCCCCGGACCCGGCGCACGGCCCCGTCCACGTCCAGCACCTTGAGCATCTGTTCCAGGCGGGTGCGGCGCAGGTCCACCCGGGTCTCCAGGTGGGCGGGCGACAGCGGCCGGTCGGCGGTGGCGAGCACCTCCAGGGTCTGGCGTACGGTCTGCTCTGGCGGGAAGGACAGCCCGGCGAAGTACTCCCAGATCTGGGTGTCCTCGCGTCCGGGCAGCAGCACCACCTCGGCCCGCTGCACACCGCGTCCGGCACGGCCGACCTGCTGGTAGTAGGAGATCGGGGACTGCGGGGCGCCCAGATGGATGACGAAGCCCAGGTCGGGCTTGTCGAAGCCCATGCCCAGGGCGCTGGTGGCGACCAGGGCCTTGACCCGGTTGGCGAGCAGGGCGTCCTCGGCCTCGCGGCGCTCCTCGGGATCGGTCTGGCCGGTGTAGGCGCGTACGTCCATGCCCTGTTCGGCCAGGAAACGGGCGGTCTCCTGGGCGGCGCTGACGGTGAGCGTGTAGACGATGCCCGAGCCCTGGATCTTGGGCAGGTGCTCGGCCAGCCAGCCGAGCCGTGCCGTGGAGTCGGGCAGTCGGGCCACGGCCAGGCGCAGGCTCTCGCGCTCCAGGGAACCACGCAGGACCAGGGTGTCCTCCCGCTCGCCGCCCGCCCGGAGCTGTTCGGCGACGTCGTGGGTGACGCGCTCGTTGGCGGTGGCGGTGGTGGCCAGCACCGGGACGCCGTCGGGCAGGTCGTGCAACAGGGAGCGGATGCGCCGGTAGTCGGGGCGGAAGTCGTGTCCCCAGTCCGAGACGCAGTGGGCCTCGTCGATGACGACCAGGCCCGCACCGGCGGCCAGCTCGGGCAGGACCCGGTCGCGGAACTCGGGGTTGTTGAGGCGTTCGGGACTGACCAGCAGCACGTCGACCAGACCCGCCGCCACGTCGGCGTAGGTGGTCTCCCAGTCAGTGGTGTTGGAGCTGTTGATGGTGCGCGCGTGGATACCCGCGCGCTCGGCGGCGGCGATCTGGTTGCGCATCAGCGCCAGCAGCGGGGAGACGATGACGGTGGGCCCCGCCCCCTCGGCGCGCCTGAGCGCGGTGGCCACGAAGTACACCGCCGACTTGCCCCAACCGGTGCGCTGGACGACGAGAGCTCTGCGACGCTCGGCGGCCAGGGCGTGGATGGCGGTCCACTGGTCCTCGCGCAGCCGGGCGGACTCCCCGGCCAGGGCACGCAGGTGTGCCTCGGCGCGTTCGCGCAGCGCGCCGCCGGTGGCGTCGGTGTGGGAGGTGCTGTCAGGGGTGGGTGTGGCCATACGTCCTTTGGTACCAGAGCCCGGGGACAGCGAAGTGATGGTCCACAGGCCCGTTTCCCCAAGGACGCTCCAGGATGGCCGCTTCGGGACTGAGTTCCAGAAAAGCACACAAGATCAAACTTGTAACAGAAAGAGAACTTTCCACTTTCCCGGCATTGCGCTCCTCCGTGTCCGACTGAACACTCATCGCCAGGGCTCACATCTGGGAGCGCTCCCGCAAATCCGGAGAGCGTCCTCCCGCGAGAACGAGCGAAAGGCGCACCATGCAGCATCCATGGAGTCGATCGGGCTCCCGCCACCCACGCTCCCGGGCCTCGTCCCGGCGGAACACACGGTTCGGGGCGTTGGCGGCCGCGGCGGCACTCGCCGTCGCCGGAACGTCCGCCCTGGCCGTCACCCACGACGGCGTCGACGCCGCCAGCGCGTCCGCGTCAGCGGCGCAGGTCCAGGTGGGAGCGGGGAGCTACGCCGACGCCCGCCCCGAGGGAGCCTCCGGCCCCTCCGACCTCAACGGCGATCCGGTCTCGCCCAAGGTCACCAGCGACTACGAGGGCCCCGCCCCCACCAACGAGTGGTGGTCCTCCCTCATCTTCCAGCGCTACCCCGACAACCCGTACGGCGAGAACCTCTTCGCCCACCCGGCCACCTTCCGCCCCCACTCGGGTGGACTGGAGATGGGTTATCCGAAGGATCCCCAGGTCATCGCCGAGGGCCTCAAGTACGAGCACCCGCACACGGCCGACCTGTCCCTGGGCGTGACCGGGCTCGACTCCCCCGACACACGAGTAGCCGACAGCGGCGACTGGACGGTCACCGCGCACTGGGAGGGCGGCGGCTCCGCCCTGCGCGCCACCATCGGCCAGGGCCTGCCCTTCGCCTACGCCGAGACCAGCGGCGGCGATGCCGAGGTGGCCTTCTCCAGCCCGCCCGAGGTCTGGCACGAGGACGGGCCGGTGATCGGCGCGAGCGTCGACGGCCGCCACTACGCCCTCTTCGCACCCTCCGGCGCTCCCTGGTCCCGGTCCGGGGACACCTTCACCGCCGCCACCGGTGACGACGGCCACTACTCCGTGGCGGTGCTGCCCTCCCCCGAGGACCTGGACGCCTTCGCCCCGCACGCCCACTCCTTCGTCACCGGCTCCATCGTCGAGTACGACTACGACGAGGCCGCCGCCACCCTGACCAGCACCTACCGGCTACGGACCGAGGCCCGTGAGGACGGGGCGGCCGGCACCCTGATGGCGCTCTACCCCCACCAGTGGGACAACGCCGCCACCGAGCTCACCGGCCTCTCCTACGCCTCGCCGCGCGGCGAGATGCGCGTGGTCGAGGGCGCCAGCTTCACGACCGAGCTGACCGTGAACGGCGTCCTACCGAACCTGCCCACGGTCGACAGCGCGGACCACGACCGGATGCGCCAACTCATCGACGAGGTCCTCGCCGACTCCGAACCCTTCCCCGAGCCCGGCGACACCTACTGGGACGGCAAGGCCATGGGACGGCTGGCCCAGCTCGTGCCCATCGCCGACTCCATAGGACACACCGAGGCCCGCGACGAACTCCTCGACCTGGTCAGGCAACGCCTGGAGGACTGGCTGACCGCCGGGGGCACACGCCAGTTCCACCACGACACCGAGTGGGGCGCCATGCTCGGCTACCCCGACAGCTTCGGAGCCGCGCAGGAGCTCAACGACCACGACTTCCACTACGGCTACTTCGTCTCGGCCGCCGCCGTGGTGGCCCGCTATGACAGCGACTGGGCCGACGAGGACTCCTGGGGCGGCATGATCCGCCTGCTCGTCCGCGACGTGGCCGCCACCGACCCCGACGACGACATGTTCCCGCGGCTGCGCTCCTTCTCGCCCTACGCCGGGCACGGCTGGGCCTCCGGGCACGCCGGGTTCGCCTCGGGCAACAACCAGGAATCCTCGTCCGAGGGCATGCACTTCGCCGCAGCCACCGCCCTGTTCGGCTCGCTGACCGGTGACGAGGAGCTGCGCGACCTGGGCGTGTACCTGCACACCACCCAGGCCTCCGCCATCGCCCGCTACTGGCAGGACCACGGCGGCGACACCTTCCCCGAGGGCTTCGAGCACGACGTCGTGGGCATGGTCTGGGGCGACGGCGGCGACTACCGCATCTGGTGGGACGGCGGCGAGGAGGAGCACTACGGCATCAACTACCTGCCCTTCACCGCGGGCTCGCTGTACCTGGGGCACGACCCCGAGCACGCCGGAGCCATGTACGAGTCCCTGGTGGACCGCCTCGGCGGCGAACCGAGGATCTGGCGCGACATCCACTGGGCGCACCGCGCCCTCTCCGACGGTGACGACGCCCTGCGCATGTTCGAGGAGCAGTGGGACACCTACGAACCGGAGGCGGGCAGCTCCAAGCCGCACACCTATCAGTGGGTCTCCACACTCGCCGAGGTCGGCACCGTCGACACCTCCGTCACCGCCGACACCGCGCACTACGCGGTCTTCGACGACGGCGGAACCCGTACCCACACCGCGTTCAACCCCGGCCCGGACCCGATGACCGTCTCCTTCTCCGACGGCGTCGAACTGCGCGTGGAGCCGCGTTCCCTGGCCTCCACCGCTGGCGAGGGCGGCGGTGGCGACCCCGGGGGCCCGGACGAGCCCGGGGATCCGGACGAGCCCGGGGATCCGGGGGACGGCGGGGTCGGTGACGGACGCCTCCACCTGACCCCCTCCGCGCTCTCCGACGCCCCGCACGACTCCGTGAGCGATATCACCATGGCCTCCGCCGGAGGAGGCAACCAGGACGGCCTGCCGCCGGACGACCGGGTGGTCCTGAGCGCCGACGGCCTGACCGGCTCCCACACCGGCGGCACCACGGCGTTCTCCCTGCCGGTGGACTCCGGAGGCGCGGTCGGTAACGCGGTCCAGGTCCGCGTGGTCTACGACCTGGACGGTGACGGCACCGACGACCGGACGGAGACCTACAGCTACTTCGCCACCGACGACCGGGACGGCTGGGAGGAGTACACGCAGGACCGGGGCGTGGTCAGCGGTGACGGAACCCTCGGTGACCTGGACGGCGGCTCCGTCCGCGTCGAGCTGTGGAGCGCCCTGGGCAGTCAGCCCTCGAAGGTTCTGGTCGGCCCCCAGGACGGCGCCTCGATCACGATTCCCTTCACCGGCTGACGACGGCCGCGACCGCGGGAACACCGCGGGGACACCGGCCCTCCGGCGTCCCCGCGGGTCCGGGGAGAACCAGCTGTGACCGGCGGTTGGGCCTCTTCCCTCCCTCTGGTGACGGTGGTTTTCGCCTCAACCCGCCCATGGGGCGAAAACCACCTCGGAGATAGACAAAAACCCATGCGTCATGCGACTCACACGCGCCCAACCACGCGTCTGTGTACGTTTCAGTCTCTGGCACAGGCCAGAATTACGGACATGGCCCGTACTACTACCCGTCCCCCCGAGGATCTCGCCGAGAAGATCATCGACATCGACGTCTCCGAGGAGATGCGCGGCAGCTTCCTGGAGTACGCCTACTCGGTCATCTACCAACGCGCGCTACCCGACGCGCGCGACGGTATGAAACCCGTGCAGCGGCGCATCCTCTACCAGATGAACGAGATGGGGCTCCGGCACGACCGCGGCCACGTCAAGTGCGCCCGTGTTGTCGGGGAGGTGATGGGGCGACTGCACCCCCACGGTGACAGCGCCATCTACGACGCGCTCGTGCGCCTGAGCCAGTCCTTCGCCATGCGGGTGCCGCTGGTCGACGGACACGGCAACTTCGGCTCTCTGGGCGGCGACGACGCACCCGCCGCCATGCGCTACACCGAGGCCCGCCTGGACAACGCCGCCGAGCTGCTGGTCTCCTCCATCGACGAGAACGTCGTCGACTTCGGGCCCAACTACGACGGCCAGGAGACCGAGCCGGAGGTCCTGCCCGCGGCGTTCCCGAACCTGCTGGTCAACGGCGCTTCCGGGATCGCGGTGGGCATGGCCACCAACATGGCCCCGCACAACCTGGGCGAGGTCATCGCAGCCGCCCGTCACCTGATCGCCCACCCCGACGCCACCCTGGAGGAACTCACCGAGTTCGTACCGGGCCCGGACCTGCCCACCGGCGGCACCATCACCGGGCTGGACGGCATCCGCGACGCCTACCGAACCGGCCGCGGCACCTTCAAGACGCGCGCCACCGTCTCCATCGAGAAGGTCTCCGCGCGCCGCACCGGTCTGGTGGTCACCGAGCTGCCCTACAGCGTGGGCCCGGAGAAGGTCGTCAGCCGAATCAAGGAGTTGGTACAGAACAAGAAGCTCCAGGGCATCTCGGACCTGAAGGACCTCACCGACCGCAACCAGGGCCTGCGCCTGGTCATCGAGCTCAAGAACGGCTTCAACCCCGAGGCCGTCCTGGAGGAGCTGTACCGCCTGACGCCGATGGAGGAGTCCTTCGGCATCAACAACGTCGCCCTGGTGAACGGCCAGCCCCAGACACTGGGACTGCGCGAGCTCCTCGAGGTCTACGTCAACCACCGCCTCGACGTGGTGCGCCGCCGCAGCGAGTTCCGCCGCACCAAGCGCCAGCAGCGCCTGCACCTGGTGGACGGCCTGCTCGTGGCCCTGCTGGACATCGACCGGGTCATCTCCCTGATCCGTGAGGCCGACGACACCGCGGGCGCGCGTGAGGCGCTCATGGGCGCCTACGACCTGTCCGAGATCCAGGCCCGCTACATCCTGGACACCCCGCTGCGCCGCCTGACCCGCTTCGACCGGCTGGAGCTGGAGACCGAGCGGGACAAGCTCAACAAGGAGGTCGAGGCCCTCACCGAGGTCCTGGAGTCGGACAAGAAGCTGCGCCGCATGGTCTCCAAGGAGATGAGCGAGGTCTCCAAGCAGTTCGCCACCCCGCGCCGCACCCAGCTGCGTGAGAGCGACGGCGCTTCGCGCAGCGCGGTGATCCCGCTGGAGATGGCCGACCAGCCCTGTCACGTACTGATGGGCGTGGACGGCACGGTCGGCCGGAGCAAGGGCGCCACCGTGCCGAGCGTGTACGAAGGCCTGCGCACCCGGCACGACGCGGTCCACGTGTCCGTCCCCACCACCTCGCGCTCGGACATCGGCCTGGTCACCGACCTGGGCCGGATGATCCGCGTCCCGGTGGTGGAGCTGCCCGAACTGCCCGACGAGGGCGGGGAGGGGCCGCCGCTGGCCTCGGGGCTGCCCGTGGCCGAGTTCGTCCAACTCGAGGAGGACGAGCGGGTGGTGTCGGTCGTGTCGATGGACGCCTCCGGCCCCGGCTTCGTCGCCGGCACCCGCGGGGGCGTGGTCAAACGGGTCTCCCCCGACTACCCGCCCAACAAGGACGACTTCGAGGTCATCTCCCTCAAGGACGACGACCGCGTCGTGGGCGTCACCCAGCTGTCCACGGGCGAGGAGGACCTGGCCTTCATCACCTCCGAGGCGCAGCTGCTGCGCTTCTCCGCGACCGCCGTGCGCCCCCAGGGACGGCCCGCGAGCGGCGTGACGGGCATCCGTCTCTCTGAGGAGGCGAGGGTGCTGTGGTTCGGCGCGGTGCCCAGCCCGGAGGACTCGGTGGTGGTCACCATCTCCGGCTCCTCCCACACGCTGGAGGGCACACAGGCCGGCTCGGGCAAGATCACACCGTTCGAGGTCTACCCGACCAAGGGCCGGGCCACCGGCGGCGTGCGCTGTCACCGCTACCTCAAGGGCGAGGACACACTGCTGTTCGGCTGGATCGGCCGCTCTCCCGCCCGCGCCGCCCGTGCCGACGGCAAGCCGGTACGCCTGCCCGACCTGAGCGACCGCAGGGACGGGTCGGGTGAGGCCCTCCCCCGCGCGATCGTTACCGTAGGTAGTGGGCAGACCAACGCCGGGATCACCCCTCCCGGTACCGGCGCCTGAGTTCTTCGTCTGAGCGCCGCGCGCACCGGAGCGGTCCGGTGCGCGCGGCGCGTGCGCGACCACGGGACAAAGGAGCGATTTCACGTGAGTGACAACAACGGCGCCACATCCGCCACGGACGCCTTCAACGACCTCATCAAGGCCAACGAGGCCTATGCCGAGTCCTTCTCGCTGGGAGGGCTCCAGCCGGTGGCTGCCAGCGGTCTGGCCCTGGTCACCTGCATGGACTCAAGGATCGAGCCCCTGGACATGCTCGGGCTGAAGCCGGGGGACGCCAAGATCCTCCGTAACGCGGGCGCGCGGGTGACCGACGACACCCTGCGCACCCTGGTCCTGGCGGTGTACCTGCTCGGCGTGAACCGGGTGCTGGTCATGCCGCACACACGCTGCAAGATGGCCTCCGTGGAGAACGACGGCGTCGTCCACGACCTCATCGAGGACGAGTACGGAGTGGACACCCGCAGCCTGGAGTTCCACACCGACAACGACCAGCTGGGGGCTCTCCGGCACGACCTGGAGCGCATCCGCCACCATCCGCTGCTGCCCGAGGACCTGCCGGTGGCGGGCGCGGTCTACGACGTGGACACCGGACGGATCTCCCCCGTCGACTTCTGAGGGCCCGTTCCGGGAGCGTCCGCGTCGGCCGAAGGTGTGTCGCGGCGCACGTGTCCGGGGATCTCTTCAGTGGGTACGGAGGCCAGGAGCGGCCGCGCCAGGCCGCTCCGCGCTCCTTCGCCCCATACTTCCCACCAGGGAATGCGGCCGTCACCCCGGCCGTTGAGATCCGGGACGGCGCCGCGTCGTCGGAAGGAGCACCGTGGAAGAGAACACCTACGACACCTTCAACCGCGCCCGTATGTTCCTGGAGCTGGGCGACCCCATCTACGCCGCCCGGACCCTCGAACCGGTCCTCGAGCACGAGCCCGACAGCCGTTCCCTGCTCGAGCTGTTGGGCCGCGCCTACTTCCACTCCGCGCAGCTCAACAAGGCCGAACAGACCTTCCGCAGGATCATCGAGCTGGACCCGGTGGACAACTGGGCGCACATCGCGCTCGCCCGCACGCTGGAGCGCCAGAGCCGCCACGAGGAGGCGGCCACCTATCGGCGCATGTACTCGGTGATGTCCGGCGGTTCACTGGACTAGACGTACCGGTCCCAGCGGTCAGTACACCCCTCAGTGATCGGTACACCCAGGGCGTACCCCTTTGGCAACGCCCCTTCGGGGCTTCGCTTCGTCCGACGGGAGACGGCGGTCCGGGCGGGGCCGAGGCCACGGGCCCTGGCTCCTCCCGTGCCCGTGCGGGCTACCCTGCTGGACATGGCACCCTCACCAAACGAGCCGGACGACGCCACCCCCTGGGTGGACCGGTGTGACGACAGCGTCCGCTCCTGGGCGGACGAGGCGGTACGCCGGGTCGTGGCCGACGCCAACCGCTCGGCCGACACCCATCTGCACGTGTTCCCGCTGCCTCCGGAGTGGGGCATCGACCTCTACCTCAAGGACGAGTCGGTGCACCCCACCGGAAGCCTCAAGCACCGGCTGGCGCGCTCGCTGTTCCTGTACGGGCTGGCCAACGGATGGATCGGTGAGGGCACCACGGTCGTGGAGGCCAGCTCGGGCTCCACAGCTGTCTCTGAGGCCTATTTCGCCCAGCTGGTCGGGTTGGACTTCGTCACCGTCATCCCGCGCAGGACCAGCCCGGAGAAGATCGCCCTCATCGAGCGCTACGGCGGCAAGTGCCACTTCGTGGACGCTCCGCCCGAGATGTACGCCGAGGCCGAGCGGCTGGCCGCCGAGACGGGCGGCCACTACATGGACCAGTTCACCTACGCCGAGCGGGCCACCGACTGGCGCGGCAACAACAACATCGCCGAATCGATCTTCGAGCAGCTCAGCCTGGAACGCCACCCCTGCCCCGACTGGATCGTGGTGGGCGCGGGCACCGGTGGCACCTCCGCCACCATCGGCCGCTATCTGCGCTACCGGCGCCTGGGTACCCGCCTGGCGGTGGTGGATCCGGAGAACTCGGCGTTCTTCCCCGGCTGGGTGACCGGCGCGGCCGACTATTCCACGGGCATGCCCTCCCGTATCGAGGGGATCGGCCGCCCCCGCATGGAGCCGAGTTTCGTGCCCTCGGTGATCGACCTGATGATGCCCGTGCCCGACGCCGCGAGCATCGCCGCGATGCGGCACCTGCACGACCTCACCGGGCTGTGCGCCGGGGGCTCCACGGGCACCAACCTGTGGGGGGTGTGGCACCTGATCGCCAGGATGCTCCGTGAGGGCCGCAAGGGCAGCGTGGTCACCCTGATCTGCGACGGCGGCGAACGCTACCAGCACAGCTACTACAACGACGCCTGGGTGGCGGAGCGGGGGCTGGACCCCGCCCCCTACCGCTCGGCCGTCGACCGCTTCCTCGCCGAGGGGGTCTGGGCACCGCCGCGGACCCCCTGACCGCTCAGGTGTCGATGCGGGCCACGTCCAGTTCCTGGGCGCCCTGCTGGATGAAGCGGCGGCGCGGGGCCACCTCGTTACCCATCAGCAGGTTGAACACCGAGGCGGCCTCCTCGGCCTGTTCCACGCGGATCCGGCGCAGCGTGCGGTGGTTCGGGTCCATGGTGGTCTCGGCCAGCTGGTCGGCGTCCATCTCACCCAGGCCCTTGTACCGCTGCACCGGCTCCTTCCAGGAGATCTTGCGCTTCTCCAGGTCCAGCAGCGTGCGGGAGAGCTCGGCGTCGGAGTAGGTGTAGATGTAGCGGTCCTCGGGCTTGGCTCCGCGCTTACGCCGGACGTTGGTCAGCTCGATACGGTGCAGCGGCGGAACGGCCGCGTAGACCCGTCCGGCTTCCAGCATCGGGCGCATGTACCGGTAGATGAGCGTGAGCAGCAGGCAGCGGATGTGCGCACCGTCCACGTCGGCGTCGGCCATGAGGATGATCCGGCCGTAGCGGGCCGCGTCGATGTCGAAGGTCCGCCCCGACCCCGCGCCGACCACCTGAAGGATGGCCGCGCACTCGGCGTTCTTGAGCATGTCGGCGACCGAGGACTTCTGCACGTTGAGGATCTTGCCCCGGATCGGCAGCAGCGCCTGGAACTCGGAGTCGCGGGCCAGCTTGGCGGTGCCCAGGGCCGAGTCACCCTCGACGATGAACAGTTCGCTGTGCTCCAGGCCCTCGCTGCGGCAGTCCACCAGCTTGGCGGGGAGCGCCGAGCTCTCCAGGGCGTTCTTGCGCCGCTGGGTCTCGCGCTGCTGGCGCGCGGCCAGGCGGGCCTTGGCGGCACCGACGACCTTCTCCAGGACCATGCGGGCCTTGGTCTTGTCCGTCCTCTTGGTGGAGGCCAGGAACTCGCGCAGCTCCTTGCCGACCACCTGGGAGACGATCTTGGCCGCCGCGGAGGTGCCGAGGATCTCCTTGGTCTGGCCCTCGAACTGCGGCTCGGGCAGACGGACCGTGACGACCGCGGTGAGGCCCTCCTGGGTGTCGTCCTTGGTGACGGGGTCGTCGTTGTT
Source organism: Nocardiopsis sp. TRM 82005 (assembly GCF_056312425.1). NCBI lineage: Bacteria > Bacillati > Actinomycetota > Actinomycetes > Streptosporangiales > Nocardiopsidaceae > Nocardiopsis > Nocardiopsis sp. TRM 82005. Next base: position 109,526 of record NZ_JBWDTQ010000021.1, on the reverse strand, counting down.
CTTGAGCAGCTTGGTGGCGCGCAGCTGGTCGTTGACCACCCGCACCAGGGCGCGCTCGAAGCCGTTGATGTGGGTGCCGCCCTTGGGCGTGGCGATGACGTTGACGAAGCTGCGCACGGTGGTGTCGTAGCCGGTACCCCAGCGCAGGGCCACGTCCACGTCCAGACGGCGGTCGACATCGGCGGGCACCATGTGCCCCGCGTCGTCCAGGACGGGAACCGTCTCGGTGAAGTTACCGCTGCCCTGGATGCGCAACACGTCGCTGACCGGCTCGTCAGCGGCCAGGAAGGTGCAGAACTCGCTGATGCCGCCGTCGAAGCGGAACTCCTCCTCGTAGACGGGCTCGCCCTCCGCGCGCTCGTCGCGCACGGCGATGGTCAGCCCCGGCACGAGGAAGGCGGTCTGGCGGGCCCGGTCCAGGAGTGACTCTCGGGCGACCTCGGCTTCCTTGAGGAAGATCTGCCTGTCCGGCCAGAACCGGATACGGGTGCCGGTGGTCCTCTGAGCCACCTTGCGGCCCTGCTCCAAGCCCGAGACGGCGGTGAAATCGGCATCGGGGCCGGGGCCGGCGAATCGGCCGGGGATACCCCGGCGGAAGCTGATCGCGTGGGTGCGGCCCTGGCGGTCGACCTCCACGTCCACCCGGGCCGACAGGGCGTTGACCACCGAGGCGCCAACGCCGTGCAGACCGCCGGAGGCGGTGTAGGAACCTGAGCCGAACTTGCCGCCAGCGTGCAGCTTGGTCATGACCAGCTCCACACCGGACAGGCCGGACTTGGGTTCGGCGTCCACGGGGATACCGCGGCCGTCGTCACTCACCGACACCGATCCGTCGGTGTGCAGGGTGACGTCGATCCGTCCGCAGAAGCCGCCCAGGGCCTCGTCCACGGAGTTGTCGATGATCTCCCACATGCAGTGGGTGAGGCCGCGGCTGTCGGTGGACCCGATGTACATGCCCGGCCGTTTGCGCACCGCCTCAAGACCTTCGAGGACCGACAGGTGTCGGGCGGAGTAATCCTCGGGGTCGTGAACGGCTGCGGTCAAGGCGGTCACTCGGACATCTCCTGCGTATTGAGGGCCATCAGGGCGCTGATGCGGTGCGTGCCCTTTGTACCGCGCCGCACTGACGATAAGGGGCGGCGTGCCGGTCGCTTGCTACCGCCGGGGCCCGGCGGGAGGACGGGAGCCTGCCCCGCGCGAGACTACCACCTCTGGTGAATGCGCCCCGTATGCTCCGCTTATCCGGGAATGCAGCCCCTCCCAACGGGTACAACCAGGACGTGAAGCGACATCGATCTGGAAGGAGCTCTTCAGGGCATCAACCAGGCAGATTCCGCTGTCGGCGTACACGGGCCCTGGTTGGGAACGTCTTGGTCGGGTTAGATGTTGTCAGAGGTGACTAACGCCGAGTATTGAGGATGGCGAAGTGACTGGAACCCTTGCCCCCACCCAGCCGCTGACGGCTGCTGACCGTTGCGACCGCTGTGGTGCACAGGCTTATGTCCGGGTGCTGCTGAACTCCGGCGGTGAACTGCTGTTCTGCGCACACCACATGCGCAAGCACGATGACTCACTCCGAAAGATTGCCTCGGACATCCAGGACGAGACCGACAAGCTCCACGAGAGCAAGACGGACGAGCGTTAGCCACACGAACGGGCGAAGGCGGCGGTTCACCGAACCGCCGCCTTCGTGATGTTCAGCCCAGGACCCGGTTGTGATAGCCGGAGACCCTGGTGAACCCGGCCCGCTCGTACAGGCTCAGGGCCGGGGCGTTGTCGGCGACCACGCACAGGTAGGCCCGGCGCGCCCCCTCGTCGTACGACCACCGCAGCAGGTCGGCCAGGAGCCCGGCGGCCACGCCTCTGCCGCGTGCCCGGGGCTCGGTGAACATGGCGCATACGCCCACCGACCTCCCGTCCAGCACCGCGGCGCCCCTCCCGCCCGGGGCGGTGGCGTAGGCGGCGTCGACCTGGCCGAGGATGCGTGTGGCCTCCAGGCCCGACCAGGCCGCCGCGGGCTCGGTCGAGACCGAGGACGTACCGGGGGCCTCGGGAGGTCCACCGAGGTCGCGGGCCAGGACCAGCGTGGGCTCCACCACCGCGTATCCGTGCCCGGCCAGGCGCCTGTCGACCTCCTCCTCCCCCGGCCACACCTGTACGCAGGGCCGCACTCCGCGCCCGGTGTAGTAGGAGGTGACCTCGGACACGTCCGCGTCGGGATCCAGCACCAGCGCGCAGTTGGCCCGCTTGGTGATCCCCTCGGCGAAACCGAACCGCCAGCCACCGCTCTCCTCGACCTCGAAGGGCGGCCAGTCCCGCGTCACCCTCCGCGCCCACTCATGCATGTCCGCTCCTTTCATCCGAAGCGGCCGATGCTATCCAGGGGCCTTCCGGGTGGCCGCGCGCGACCGCCCCGGCCGTGCTCCGCGGAACACGCTCTAGCATGGGCGGGCACCCGCAACCCGCGTTCACCTGGGAGCCCGCACCATGATCGTCCTGCTGCCGCCGTCCGAGGGCAAGGCCACCTCCGGGGAGGGGCCGCGCCTGGACCCGGACGCGCTGACCCTCCCGGAGCTGTCAGGGGCACGGAGGAGAGTGATGGCGGAGCTGACGGAGCTGTGCGAGGGGCCAGCGGACACCGCCCTGGGCACCCTGGGCATCGGCCCCGGCCAGGCCGACGCGCTCAAGCGCAACCTGGACCTGTCCACCGCGCCGACGCTGCGCGCCGCCGACCTCTACACGGGCGTGCTCTACGACCGGCTCGGTCTGCCCGACATCCCGGACGCGGCCGGAAGGGTCCTCATCTTCTCCGGCCTGTGGGGCGTGGTCGGCCCCGCCGACCGGATTCCCCCGTACCGCCTGTCCATGGGCGTGAAACTGCCGGCCCTGGGCGGCTTGGGCGCCTACTGGCGCCGCGCGCTGTCCGCGCCCCTGGGCGAGCTGACCGGAGACCAGCTCCTGGTCGACTGCCGTTCGGCGGTCTACGCCGCCGCGTTCGCCCCCAAGAACGGCATCGCCGTCAAGGTGCTGCGCGAGCGCGTCGTGGACGGGACCACCAAGCGATCGGTGGTCAGCCACATGGCCAAGGCCACCCGTGGCGGCATCGCCCGCTCCCTGCTCCTGGAGGGCGTGGACGCCGCCACCCCTGACGAACTGGCGACCGCCCTGCGCGACCTGGGGCACACCGTGGAACTGCCCGGCCCGCGTGTGCTGAACGTCATCGTCCGCGACTGACGCACGTTCCGGGAACCCGGAGAAGAACCACGGTGCCCCCGAGCAGGCGGACACAGGCCAGCCGACGCACCACGGGGAGCGGCTGCCTACCACTCCCGGTCACATAACGACTCGGTATCGCAACTTTATGCCGCACCTACAGCGCGTACGGCAGCATGGACAACGTCGGATGGATGACACGGCGTTGTCGGAGCACAGCGGGCTCCGCGACGCGGTAGATGCCCTGGAGCACCACGGGGGATGCTCCGGACACACGCGGGAGTCGCCACACCCGCGCGAACCATGAGGACGCCGAAACCCGGTGTGCCGTCCCGCTCAGTGAGCGGGACGGCACACCGGGCACGGTTCCCGGTCCTCGTCAGCCTCCGGCCCGTCCGGCTCCCGGGGCCGTCAGCCATGGGAGCGGTGGGTCGGCCACCACCTGGAAGGACTAGTCCAGGTAGTCGCGGAGTACCTGCGAACGCGACGGGTGACGGAGCTTGGACATCGTCTTGCTCTCGATCTGCCTGATGCGTTCCCGGGTGACCCCGTAGACCTTGCCGATCTCGTCTAAAGTCTTCGGCTGGCCGTCTGTGAGCCCGAAGCGCATGGACACCACGCCCGCCTCACGCTCGGACAGCGTGTCCAGCACCGAGTGCAGCTGCTCCTGGAGCAGCGTGAAGCTGACCGCCTCGCCCGGCTGGATGGCCTCGGAGTCCTCGATCAGGTCACCGAACTCGCTGTCGCCGTCCTCGCCCAGCGGGGTGTGCAGGGAGATCGGCTCGCGCCCGTACTTCTGGACCTCGACGACCTTCTCGGGGGTCATGTCGAGTTCCTTGGCCAGCTCCTCCGGGGCGGGCTCGCGGCCCAGGTCCTGGAGCATCTGGCGCTGCACACGGGCCAGCTTGTTGATGACCTCGACCATGTGCACCGGGATACGGATGGTGCGTGCCTGGTCGGCCATGGCGCGGGTGATCGCCTGGCGAATCCACCACGTCGCGTAGGTCGAGAACTTGAAGCCCTTGGTGTAGTCGAACTTCTCCACCGCGCGGATCAGACCGAGGTTGCCCTCCTGGATCAGGTCCAGGAACAGCATGCCGCGGCCGGTGTAGCGCTTGGCCAGCGACACCACCAGACGGAGGTTGGCCTCCAGCAGGTGCTTCTTGGCGCGGCCGCCGTCCTCGGCGATCCACTCCAGCTCGTCGCGCAGCTCGAAGGTGAGGACGTCGCTCTCCTCGGAGAGCTTCTCCTCGGCGAAGAGGCCGGCCTCGATGCGCTTGGCCAGCTCGACCTCCTGCTCGGCGTTGAGCAGCGGGACCTTGCCGATCTGCTTGAGGTAGTCCTTGACCGGGTCCGCCGTCGCACCGGCCGCGATGACCTGCGCCGCCGGGGCATCGTCGTCATCGTCGTAGAGGACGAACGACTCGTCCTCGTTGGCGGGCTTGGCGGGGGCGCCCACGACCTCGGGCTTGACGGGCTTGGCGTCCTTGTCGGCCGAGTCCGAGGTGTCCTCGACCAACTCCAGCTCGGCGCCGGTGTGCTCGAGGTCGTCCAGGCCGTCCTCGTCCTCCGTGTACTCGCCGTCCGCTGCGAGTTCGAGGTCCTTCTTGGCCGTCGTCTTCTTGGTGCCGGCGGCCTTGGCGGTGGTCTTCTTGGCCGCGGCCTTCTTGGGCGCGGCCTTCTTGGCCGCGGTGGTCTTCTTGGCCGCGGCCTTCTTGGGTGCCTTCGCGGCGGTGCCCTCGGCCTCCTCGACGGCTTCGGCGACGGAGTCGACCACCGCGGTGACCGTCTCGGGCTGCTCCTTGGCCGCCGCGGCGCGCGCGGGCTTGGCGGCACTGCTGGTCGTCGCGGCCTTGGTCGAGGTGGACCGCGTGGTCGCTGACTTGCGCCGCGGCGCCTTGCGCCGGGAGGAGGCCGACTCGGGGACGAGTACGGTCACGCCTTCCTTCGCGAGGCTGCGAAGCACGGACTGCGCCTGCGACATCGGGATTTCGGCCTCTTCGAAGGCACGGCGCACGTCCTCGGGCTCAAGAAAGCCCTGGGACCGCCCACGCTCGATCAGCTGCTGAATGACGGGCTCTTGCAGTGACTCGGACTGCTTCGAGCGAGTCGAACTGGCAGATGACACAAACACCTCTCGAACGGACGTGTGGCGAGATTGTCGGACTCGGTGGTCCGCCTGGCCGGGACCGGGCACCGCGCCCTCTCCCGCCTGCGGCCTGGGATCGTCCCCACTGGGGCGGGGAAGCCGTTGGTCTTTCAAGCGTATGCGCTCCCCAGGGGTCAGCCCTTTCAAGCGTATGCGCTCCAGGAGGTCATCCCCGCAGAGGATCACCCCCGCGTCGCGGGGCGGAACGGCTTCTTCACTGTAGGCAAGGCAATGGACTTGTTCGTACGGTCTGTTTTCGGTTCACCGCCGGTCCACCGCTCCGCCGCGAACCGGTGCTACCGCTCCGACACGGAATCGATCACCGGAAGCTGCACTGCGAGCAGAGTGACGTCATCGTCCTGCTCATACCCATCGAGCATGCTCTCAACAAGGTACTCCAGCATCTGCTGTGGATCGCCCACCACCTCCGGAGGGGCCGACGACGCCACATCGACGAGCTCGTCGAGTCCGGAGTCGACGGGCCGTTTACGGTTCTCAACCAGTCCATCGGAGTACAGGACGACGGTGTTACCGGGTTGCACGAAGAATTTGTGGTGACCCCGCGGGGAGCTGACCCCCAGTGGTGTGTCGGGATCGGTGTCGAGCAGGGACGGGCCGGCGCTGCCCGCCACGACCAGCGGCGGAAGGTGCCCCGCGTTGCTGAGGTCAAGCTGACCGGTGACCGGATCCAGCACGAAATAGACCAGGGTGGTCACTTGGTCCATACCCTCTGTCGCCGAGAACATGCGGTCCAGCCCGGTGAGGACGTCGGCGGGTTCGGGCATGGAGAACGCCAGGGCGCGCAGCGCGTTGCGGATGCGGCTCATCCCCGCCGCGGCCGGGATGCCCTTGCCCATGACGTCGCCCAGGACCCCGGCGACGCGGCCGTCGGGCAGCGGGAAGGCGTCGTACCAGTCGCCACCGACCTGCACGTTCTGTGAGCCGGACCGGTAGTAGGCGGCCAGGCGCACACCGCGCACCTCCGGCAGCTCCTCGGGCAGCAGGCTGCGCTGGAGTTCCTCGGCGGTGCTGTGCTCCTGCTCGTAGAGGGTGGCGCGGCCGATGGCCAGCGCGCACTGCCCGGCCAGGGCCTCCAGGAACACGCGTTCCTCGTCGGTGACCGTACGGGGTGACGAGAAGGCGAAGCGCAGCGCGCCGATGGGGTGGCCCGCGGCCATCATCGGTAGTGCGACCCAAGCCCTCTCCGGCGTGGACCGGACGAGTTCGTCGACCTCGGGGGCCTCGTCGAGCAGCTCGGACAGTTCGGCCGTGTTGGCGGCCAGGCGGGGCAGCCGATCGGCTATCGCCCTGGCGGCGATGTCCGGGTGGTCGGTCGGGAAGGCGGTCCTGGGCAGCCGGTGGGCGTGCGCGGCGGCGATGGTACGCAGCCGGAGGCGGCCGCGGTCCAGCAGGACCACGCACGTGTGGTCGGCTCCCACCCCCGAGCGGCCGATCTCGGACATGGCGTTGACGACCTCGTCGGCGGTGAGCGCCTCGGCCAGGTCGGAGGTGGCCTTCTGTAGACGGGCGGTACGCATGGCCGCCTCGCTGAGCTGCTGGTTCAGGCGCTGACGGAGTTCGTCGGCCTCGCGCTCGTTGGTGACGTCGACGAGGGTGCCGACCCATTCGACGACTCGGGAGCCGTCCATGATCGGGCGGGCGCGGGCCCGGTAGTGGCCGTAACCTCCCGAGCGGGTGCGCACGCGGAACATGGCGTCGAAGGGGGTGACGTCGAGGACTGCGTCGTCCCAGGCGCGCTCCACGCGGGGACGGTCGTCGGTGTGCAGGACCTCCAGCCAGCCCCGGCCCAGGAAGTGGTCCAGGTCCTGACCGGTGACGGCCCGCCACTGGGGGCAGTCCTCTTGGAAGCCGCCGTCGGGCCCGGCGGTCCAGACGATCTGGTTGCCCACTTGCAGCAGGGCGTGCAGCCGCTGCTCGTCGCGGTGGGCGGCGCCGACGCGTTCGGCGCCTCGGCCGACGTCGTGGACCGCGATGAGGGCGACGTGGGAGTCGCCGGTGTCCGGTTCGGTGACGGGAAACCAGGTGAGGTCCCACAGCTGACCGGCGGAGGTGCGGTGGCGGTGGTGCACGGCGTGCCCGTCCTCGCGCACGCTGGCCAGGCAGGCGCGGTGGCTGGCGGCCGCGGCCCGTTCACCGCTCTCCTCCAGCAGGTCGCCTGGGGCCCTGCCCAGGCACTCGGCCGGGGTGCGGCCCAGGACCGCGGCCATCCGCTGGTTGATCGTGCCGAAGGCGTCATCGGTGTCGAGTAGTGCGAATCCGACTGGAGAGTCGGTGAGAAGGGATTTCACCGCGTCGGGGAGTTGCGCCCCGCTGATCCGGGGCGGCGGAATGGACGTCTCGGCGCTCAACTGCTCGACACCTCCGGAACCGTCGATTCCCCATCCGTGTTTCGTTGGGGCTGCTGCCTGGGCCGCGCGACCCCTGTCGACCACGCGGTCCGTCCACGGCGTGAAAGCCGGAAAGCAAGCGGCGCCGAAGGTGGTCGGGGGCTCCGCGGCTCTCGGGAGTCACGCTCGATGACTCCTCTCGGCCGCTGTCACCGCTCAAGCATAAGACACACCCGTCCGCGCGCAACGGCCGTCGTGCCGGGTACCGTCCGCAGACGCGGAAGGTAAATAGTAGGCCACCGGACGATCACACCACAGCAGACCGGTGGTTTCTCCGGCGTGTTTTCGGTTAATTCCCGGTGATGGAGGCCCGTGACGGGTTTGCGCCCCACCCTTCGCAACACTAACGTTATACGTCCGAAACGCCCTTTTCGCCTCGTTGACCTGCGGTGATGAAGGTGTTCAAGTAAACGGTGCTTCCCGCAGGTTTTATCAACAGCGTGCCGGAAGAGGGGTTGACTCTCTGTCCAGAACAAGTGGAATGGGTGGAGGTCACCGTCCAGGCCATCTTCAGCTAGGGGTGTGAGCGAGAATGCTCCAGACCTTCCCGGTCCAGGATCTCAGGCAGATATCAGCGCGGCTCCATGACGAGTTCAGCGCCTTGTCCCATCGCTGCGTCGAGCGCTGCGTCAGCGATACCTGGAACTGTGTCGAACACCTGGGCATCACGGTCACACCACACCTGGTCGAGCGGGTCGCCCGCGAGCACCTGGAGGCGATGGTGAACTCCGTGCCGCCCTCACAAACCGTCAGGAAGGCATCGCGAAGGTCGGGAACATCCCTGTTCGCCGGCCACCGAACCGTTCCCGGACCGCGCTGAGCCCCACAGCAGCCAGCGGACGTGGCCACCCGGACCGCGCCCGAGTGTGTCAGCCGACACGGAGCCGTCCCGGGTCCCTCCGAACGCGAGTCCCGTGCCCGGGGCTGGCATACGCTCGGATGGTGCCCTCCCCGATGCCTCCGCCCACAGGTCCCGAACCGCTGCCCGACGCCGTATTCGACGAGATGCTGCGCGCCGCCAGGGCACTGCTCGCCATGCGCCATCCCCTCGACGCGGAACTGGCCTTCAGCGAGATGCTCGGCTCCTGGTGGGGTGAGCGGATCCCCGGCGTGGACGTCGAACGGCTGCTCGGTGAGGGGCTGATCACGCATGCAACCGCCTCCGGCAAGCCCGCCGGACTCGGCGTGCTCGCGGCGACCACCGCCCTGGGCACCTCGTCAGCACAGCGGAGCCTGGCCGAACAGGGGATGATCGCGCTCAGGGAGCGCGGATTGCAGGCACCCGAGTGGGCTTCCCAACTCGGCGTGGTCACCCCGGTCTCCGCCTACGCCAGCAGCGACCAGTTCGGCGACACCGACGACGTGGTGTGCGTGTTCAGCCGCGACCACGACCGCCCCGGTGTTTCGAAGTCGCGGCCGCCCGAGCACGCGCTGATCCTGGTCCTGGACCACAACGGCGGCGGCGTGCTGCGCGACGCCTGGGTGACCACCAAGGTCGAGCAGTTACTGGAGCAATGCCGGGCGAGAGCCGAGGCGGACGAGTTCGCCCGGTTCACACGGGTGGAGCTGACCGAGGCGCGCGCGCTGCTGTCCCGGGCGCTGGAGCGTACCGAGCAGGCGGTGCGCGCGTCGGCTGACCCGGCCTCGGGGCCGACCGTGGAGCTGGTGGGGCTGAAGGGCTCGGATCTGACCGGGGGCTCGCTGGCCGCGCACTTCGCACTGGCCAACGCCCGGGTGCGGACGCTGCCCGTCCCGCCCGAGGACGTGGAGGTCTCCCCCGTACCGGTGTGGCTGCGCGACCGGCGGGCGGTGCTGGCCGCACGCTTCCTGTCCTCGGACGAGGCCGCCGAACTCTCCGACTCCTACGCGGCCAGCCGCTGCGCCGACCACATCATCGCGCACGGCTGCGACGTGGACAGCGGCCGGCCGATGCGCGTCAGCCCGCGCAAGGTGGAGTCGTTCCTGCTGCACTGGTTGCCCGGCCGGGTGGTGCTGCTGCCCGAGGAGCAGGAGGCCATGCCGCACGTGCTGGCGGCGTGGGTGCGCTGGGCGGGCGCGCGCGGCGGGCTTCCGGATGTGGCGGTGGGGGCGACGCTGGACGCTGTGTGGGAGTCCACCGCCGAGTTCACCCGCACCTACCGCGATCCGGCACGCCCGCTGGGGCTGCGCCAGGAGGCGGTGCGGCGGCTTCTGCCTGACGGCGACTTCGCGTCGCTGGCCCGGCGGATGTTCGCGTTCCCGCTGCTGGCGAGCGAGCTGGTGACGTGGGCGCCGGAGGAGTTCGACCCGGACACGGCCAGGGGCCGGCGGGCGCTGCTACGGCTGGACCACTACGGCGAGTACGAGGCGTCCACGCCGCACAGCGGTCGGCACTCCACCGGCCAGGACCGGTGGTACCGACCCGTGACCGGGGGCGATCCGGGGCGGGAGCGGGAACTGGACCGGCACGAACAGCTGGCCAGGCGGCTGTGGCACGGGCGGCCCGCGAACCTGTGGGCGGCGGCGCGCCGGATGCTGGACCGGGGCCTGGACCGGCCCACGGTGCTGGCCGCGCTGGGCGAGGTGCTCAACTCCTCCGCCGGTGAGAGCGACCTGCGCCGCCGCCTGGACGCACTGTAGGTTTCCGGGCCCTTCCCCTCCGTGGGGAGCGTCAGTCCAGCATGCGCTCGCGCAGCCTCTCCACGGTGGCGTCCGAGAGGTTGAGCCCGTCCGCGACGTAGTCGTCGAAAGAGCCGTAGACCTCGTCGATGTGGTCGAAGGACGTCCGCAGGTACTCGGCGCGCACCCGCGTCATCGGAGCGACCTCCGCCCAGTCCAGGCCGCTGTTGGCGGCCAGCGCCCGCATCCACTTGTCGGTGTTGGCCTGGCGCTCGTTGCTGGCCAGGTAGTCGGCGACGACGGTCTCGCGGTCCACTCCCAGCAGGCCGAGGAGCAGGGCGGCGCCCCAACCGGTGCGGTCCTTGCCCGCGCTGCAGTGGAAGACCAGTGCGGCCGGGCCCTTGGCGACGCGTTCGACCAGGTCCCGGTAGCCGGTGAGCGCCTCGTCGTCGGTGACCAGCTCGCGGTAGACCCCGTGCATGAAGCGCTCGGCGGCGCCGTCGGAGAACATGCTCCGGGCCTTCTCGGGGTCGGCGAGTGCCAGGGAGAAGTTGGCCCCGGCCGCGTCGGGGTTCTGCACGGCCACGGCCACGTACTCGGCGCCCTCGGGCGTGATGTCGGGCAGGGTTTCGCGCTCGTGGGGGGTGCGCAGGTCGACGAGCTGCCGGATGCCCAGGCCGTTGTAGACCGACAGCTCCTCGGCGGAGATGGAGTGAAGGGCGTCGGAACGGTACACGAGGCCGTGGCGGACGGTGTGGTCTGAGGCCGTGCGGTGACCGCCGAGGTCGCGGAAGTTGGGGGCGCTGGAGAGGATGAAACCGTCGTTCGTCACATCCGCGACGATACCCATCCGGTCCAGGGCCCCGTCAGTCGGCATCCGACCTTTCGGGGAACAGCGGGTGAGCGCCCGTTCCCGTGGTGGTCAGGAACCCTCTCGCATGGCGGTGATCTGTTCCCCCGTCTCCTTGACGTCCTTGGCGGTGTCCACGCCGCGCCAGAACCCGTCGATGCGGTAGGCGGTCAGGCGCCCCGCCTCGGCCAGCTCGGGGAAGGTGGAGGACTCGTGGTCACCCCTGACGGGCAGCAGCGAGGTGACACCCGGCTCGAACAGGTACACCCCGGCGTTGATCCACACCGGCAGCAGCGGGCTCTGGGTGAAACCCTCGATCCGGTCCTGGCCGTCCACGTCCACGATGCCCCAGGTCGTACGGAACCGGGTCAGGGCCAGGGTGGCCAGGCCGCCCCGCTCCCGATGGTGGGCGACCATCTCGTCCAGGGGGAACCAGGTGAGCACGTCGCCGTTGAGCGCGAAGTAGGGAGCCTCCTGGTCGCGCAGGCCGGAGGAGGCGTAGCGCAGGGCGCCGCCGCGCCCGAGCGGCTCGTCCTCGACCAGCAGCGTGATCTCCGGTCCGCCCTCGCGGGCCTCCAGGTACTCGCGCAGCACCTCGGCCTTGTAGCCGCAGGAGACGACGACCTGTTCCACACCGTGGCCGTCGAGCCATTCCAGCTGGTAGTCGATGATGGGCCGTCCGGCCACCTCCACCATCGCCTTGGGTCGGGTGTCGGTGTAGGGCCGCAGCCGGGTGGCCTGGCCACCGGCGAGGATGAGCGCCTGGGTGACGGGGGACACGGAGGAGGAAGCGGATGAAGCGGTCATGCCCCGGACACTAGCAGCACGCCGGCGGGCCGCCCCTAAGTCTGCTGGGTGGCCTCGGCGTAGGCCTTGCGCACGTCCGCGCTGGTCACCACGGTGAGTTCGGCCGCGGTCGCGGACTCGCCCACCTCATGGGACACCCGCAGGTCTCGGTGGGAGCACGCCTTCTCGAACAGGGAGCGGGCGAAGCGGCCGTTGCCGAGCTCGTCGATCCACCCGGCCTCGCACACGTGCGCGAAGATGCTGCACAGGTCCTCACGCGCGGTGTCGTCGAAGGTGTCCCCGGTGCGGGCCGCCACGGCTTCGGCGATCTCGGTGAGTTCGGCGGGTGAGTAGGAGGGGAAGCGCACCCGCACGTTGAACCGCGAGGACAGCCCGGCGTTGGAGGCCAGGAAGCGCTCCATCTCGGCCGGGTACCCGGCGAGCACGACCACGAGCCGGGACCGGTCGTCCTCGGCCCGCTTGAGCAGGGTCTGGATCGCCTCGGCTCCGAACGCGTCGCCGCCGCTGTAGCCGGGGTTGACCAGCGAGTACGCCTCGTCGACGAACAGCACACCGCCCAGGGCCCGGTCCACGAGCCGGTTGGTCTTGACCGCGGTGGCGCCCAGGTGCTCACCGACCAGATCGGCGCGCTGGGCCTCGACCACGTCGGCTCGGCCGAGCAGCCCGAGGGCGGCGAAGACCCGGCCGAGCACACGCGCGACGGTGGTCTTGCCGGTGCCGGGCGGGCCGGAGAACACGAAGTGCCGCATGGGCGCCTGGTTGAGCAGCCCCTGCTCCTCGCGGAGTTTGGCCACCCGCAGCTGGGCGACGATGGAGCGGACCTGCTCCTTGACCGGTTCCAGGCCGATCATGGCGTCCAGTTCGGCCAGCGCCTCCTCGATACCCGGCGCCTCTTCGAAACCGGGCAGACGGGAGGTCAGCTCCCGGTAGGCGGACTCGACGTCGGCGGCACGGACGGTGATGAGGTCCTCGGCCTCGGGTCGGGGCGCGGGCTCCTCGCCGTCCACCCCCGCGGTGACCACGCGCACGTCGCGGGCCTGGGCGGCCTTCTCTACCACCGAGCGGGCGAAGCGGCCGTTGCCGAGCTCGTCGATCACCTCGCGCTGGACCACCTGGTCGAATCTTCGCCCCAGCGCCTGGGCCGCCCCGGCCTCCAAGGTGTCGCCGCGTTGGTGGACGAGGGACTCGGCGATGCGGAACAGCTCATCGGCCGAGTAGCTGGGGAAGCTGATGCGGGTGGCGAAGCGGGAGGCCAGACCGGGGTTGGAGACCAGGAAGGTGTCCATCTCCTTCTCGTATCCGGCCAGGACGATGACGAGCTGGTCCCGGTCGTCCTCCGCTCGCTTGAGAAGGGTCTGCACCGCCTCGTTGCCGAACCGGTCGGACTGGCCGTCGCCCTCGTTGACCAGGGAGTAGGCCTCGTCGACGAACAGCACGCCGCCCAGGGCCCGGTCGATGAGCTCGTTGGTCTTGATGGCGGTGGCGCCCAGGTACTCCCCCACGAGGTCGGCGCGCTGGGCCTCGACCACGCGGGAGGTGGGAAGCAGGCCGAAGGAGTGGAAGATCGTGGCCAGGGTGCGCGCGACGCTGGTCTTGCCGGTGCCGGGCGGGCCGGAGAAGACCAGGTGGCGCAGGGGGCGCTCGACGGGGAAGCCCGCGTCGGCGCGCAGCCGGGCGGCCTCGATGGAGGCGGCGATCCCGCGCACCTGCTGCTTGACCGGATCGAGCCCGATCATGTCCTCCAGCTCGGCCAGGGCCTGGTCGACGGGGACGGGTTCGTCGTCGGAGGTCTCGCCCGCGGCGGGTCCGGCCGGACGTGGGCCGGTGTCGGAGCGGCCGCGCAGTGGTTGGGCCCGGCCCTCGGTATCCGGTCTGTCGAAGGGGTCGGAGCGGTCCCCGCGTCTGGTGCGGCGGGAGACGGGCATGGCCTTGGCGGTCTCGCGCCGGTTGGCCTCGCTGTCCCTGACGATCTGGTGGGAGGCGGACAACCGCCACAGCAGGCAGGAGCCGGCGGCGACGTAGAGAAGGGCGATCCCCCAGGACGCGGAGAAGGACTCGATGACCAGTCCGACCAGGGCGAGCGAGAATCCGGCGATGAGGCCTGCGGTGAGGGAGAGCGCGGCGGTGTGCCAGACGGGGAACTCGCGCACCCTGCCGGCCGCCAGGGCCACCAGCAGGGGCAGCGGCGGGACCAGCAGCGTGACGGGGTCTCCGGTGAGGGGGATCTGGAACAGGGGGACGGCCACGGCGAGCCAGAGCACGCACACCATCACGGTGACGAAGGCGTCGGTCGAGCGCATGAGTGCGGCGAAAACCATCAGCAGGACGAGGGTCCCGGTGACCGAGCCCAGGACGGAGAAGTCCATGACGAAGGAGACGACGGCGACCACGGTGAGTAGTACCAGGGCGGACACGAGGCGTCTGCCGAGGGGGATCCGGTGGTAGAGGGCGCGCAGACGGTCGAGTCCCGAGGCGCGTTCCGGCTTCGCGGCGGCGGTGGAGCGCATCTCACGCGTCATCCATACCCCTTCCTGCGTGGGGGTCCGTGGTCGGTCGGCTCTCCTGACCGGTGGGAGTCGGGGTGGATGGGCGCCGAGGGGACCGGCGTCCATCCCAAAGCCTTGCCCCAAGCGGAGCCGATGTCCAGTGCGGGGCGGCGTGTCGTGCTCCGGCGCCCCGGCCGGGGACCGGGAATCGCGGAAGAACGGCCCGTCCGCGACCTTCGGTGGGGGATGTCCGAACAGCGGCTCCGACGGGTCAGAGGAGGGAGATCTGTCCGCCGGGACCGGGGCGGACCTTGCGCAGGTGCTTCCATCGGGGGAGGCCGTCGAGGTAGGCCCAGCTCATGCGGTGGTGCGGGGTGGGGCCGGACTCGGCGAGAGCGGCCCGGTGCACGGGCGAGGGGTACCCGGCGGCCCGCTCGAACCCGTAGCCGGGATGGTCGGCGGCCAGCTCGGCCATGAGGGCGTCGCGGTGGACCTTGGCCAGGACCGCGGCGGCGGCGACGCTGATGCAGGCCAGGTCACCCTTGACCTGGGTGCGGACCCGCCAGGGGCTGCCGATGAAGTCGTGCCTGCCGTCGAGGATGACGGCGTCGGGGCGCGGAGCGAGCGCGTCCAGGGCCCGGCGGGAGGCACGGTGCAGGGCCTCGGTCATGCCGACCTCGTCGATCTCCTCGGGGGAGGACCAGCCGAAGGCGTGGTCGGCGACCCAGGGGCGAAGCTGGTCGGAGAGTTCGCGGCGGCGTTTGGGGGTCAGTCGCTTGGAGTCGGTCAGCCCGGCGGGCGGACCGCCCCCGCCGGGGACGGCGGCGCAGACCAGCAGCGGTCCGGCCCAGGCACCGCGTCCCACCTCGTCCACCCCGGCGACCACCCGTGCACCGGAGGCACGGAGCTCGTCCTCCAGCTCGTAGGTGGGGGCGGCGGGCGGCGCGGCTGGCGTGGGATTGGTCGGCACACACCCACCTTAGAGCGACCGGGCCACCGTACGGGCCGGTTCCGCCGGGGCCGGGACAGGCGCGGCGCGACGGCCGAAGGCGTGCGCGGCATCGAGGCGGCGGCCCGCTCGTGTCTCTCCCGACCGCCTTCGCGGTGGGCATGCTCACATGGCTGGCCGCTCCCTGCCCGGCGGTGCGGCCGGGGCGGAGCGCCCTCATAACGGGTGTCCCCGCCCCGGCACCGCTCTCCTCGTGGGCGATGACGGCACTGGTCACCGCGGTGTGCGCGCTGACGGCCGTGAGTGGCGGACAGCGGCCCTGGGACTACCTCGCACTGTCCCCGAAGGCGGTGACGCGCCACCGGGGACAGGGGCGTGAACCCTTCGGGGCACAGGCAAAAGTTTCCGATGTTTCGCCTCGTCGCTCCGAACACGCCCCGCCACTGCTCTATCCTGTTGGGCAGGCCGCGCTATGGCGGCCGTATCGACTGTGACGCGGCCCCGTGGTCCTCCTGCCACCTGATGCGGGTCAGCGTCTCCATGACACGGATTCGGTGGGGGGAACACCATGTCCGCCGCAGCTTCTGGCCCGAACCCTGACGGGTCCGTGGCCAAACTGATCGAGATCGCGGAGAAGCCGACCGCCGGCCAGCGCCTGATCAGCTGGGCCTCGCGCCCGCCCGGGCGGCTCTACATCCCCGCGTGCGGTGTGGTGGCGCTGGTCCTGCTCTTCGAGGACAGCGTGCCCGCCGGGCACCTGCCCACGTTCGTCATCGGCCTGGTGGGCGGCCTGCTGCTGGCCGGGATGGGCGCCCTGCGCCTGGGGATCGCGTTGGCCGTGGCTCGTCCGATGATCCGCTTCTACTGGCTGCGCTGGGTCTCAGCTCCGTTGATCGCCGCCGTGGCGCTCGGGCTGTCCGTGGCCGACGTCCCCCTCCAGAGCCGGGTGCAGGCCTCCGCCGAGGAGCTACTGGACCTGCGCGGGGACGCCGACGAACGCACCACCCTCCCGCTCAACGGCCAGCGGGTGGGGCTGTACTCGCTGCACAGCATCTCGGTCTCGGGTGACATCACGCACTACGCCGTCGAGGGCTCGGGGCTGTTCGGCCCCTCGGGGCTGGCCTACAGCACTGAGGAGATCCCCGAGGGCGTCTTCGTCCCCGGCCAGGGTTCGAAGATCTATGAGCACGTGTCGGACGACTGGTACGTCTGGGTGGACCACTAACGGCCCTTCCGTGGGCCGCCGGCTTCGGCGGTGCCCCGGCACTTCCCGCCATCTCGGACACCGTGGTGGAGGGAAACGCCGGGGCACCGCCGTTCTCGTGTCCGGGCTCCGTCGCCCTCCACCACCCTCAACCGACGCGCTCCACGCGCAGTCCTGCCCTCCCGTCACCCTCCACCACCCTCAACCGACGCGCTCCACGCGCAGTCCTTACTCTTTCCTTGCCGATGTCTGTCCTGCTCCAACTCTCCTCTCACCTTCGACGGATACAGATGGACGCGGCCCCCCGGGAGAGGCCCATCGGTCCTCTCCCTCACGGCAGCGCCGCCAACCCTGAGGAGAGGCTTCATGCGCGAGTTCGTGCTCACCCTTCACCTGCGGCTTCACGACTCGATCACCGCGCTGCGCCGAGCCCACGCACGCGGTGACGACGATCTGGCCAGCGCACAGGCGGGCGAGGTGGAAGACCTGGTGGAAATCGCGGCCCGGCACGGGATCGACATCGAAGCGGGCTACACCGCGCTCTCCCCCATCGGCTGATCCGCTCGGGGGAGGGAACCTGTCCAGGCTCCTCCCCCCGTCCCGGAACGGCAGGAGGGGCCCGCGACCGTTCTCTCGGTCGCGGGCCCCTCCTCATGCCCCGCCGGACAACCCGGCCACGGGACCAACGGACAGGCGCCGGGGCTACCGGCCCCGCCCCTGCCCGCCGTAGCCCTCACCACGCTCGAACTGCTGGCGCATGGCGGTGTCCTGCTGGCGCCGGTACTCCTCAGTCATCTGCTGCTGGCGCTCGGCCGCCGAGGCCACCGCGCCCTGCGCGGAGTCCATGACATCCTGCGCACCGCCCGACGGGCCGTCCAGCGGCGCCTGCCCGGAACCGCTGTTCATCACCTGAGGCAGCAGCTGCGCGGTCAGCAGCGTCGACAGCGCCGAGCTGTCCCCGGAACCGGCCTCGGTCTGCACCACCACCGGACGCGGCGCGTGCTCGGCCAGCACGGCGCCCACGTCCAGACGGCGACGGGCCAGCTCGTACTCCAGCACCGCCCGATTGTCCCGGTAGGCGGTGGCCAGGCGCTGCTGCGCCTTCGCCTCGTTCTCCGCGGCCACCAGGTCGGCCCGGCCGCGCGTCTCGATCTCGTAGCGCACCCGCTGCGCCTCGGTCTCCTGCTCCTCCAACATCTGCGCCACGTCCTTGCGCGCCTTGTTGAGGGAGGCGTTGACCTCGACGATCTTCGCGTCACGGGTCTTCTTGGACCGCTCGATGTCCATCAGCAGGGTGTCGATGCGGCGCTTGCGCGTCAGTTCCCACTCCTGCTCATAGGCCACCAGCTCCTTGGCGACCCGCTCCCGGGTGGCCAGGTGCTGCTGGTACTGGTTGGGCAGCTGCACGTCGGGGATGTTGCAGCCGGTGATGCGCACGCCGTACTTCTCCAGCTGGCCGTTGAGCAGGCGGCGCATGTCCTCCACGTTGGAACCGCGCAGGTCGTAGGCGGACTCGGTGTTGACCTGGCGGCTGCGCTGACGGATGGCGTCCTGTACCGCGCTGGACAGAACCAGGTCGAAGTTACTGGCTCCGATAATCGTCACGAACCGGATGGGATCGGTAATCTGGAACTTGAGGAAGAACTCGATCGACTTCAGCGGCACGTTCTCGCGCGTGGGGCAGGCCACGACCGGCGCCGTGTAGGGGATCTCGGTACGGGTGTCCACCACGAAGTCCACCCGCGACCACGGATGCCACAGGTAGTGGCGCCCCGGGCCGATCGGCTTCACGATCGCGCCGTACTTGGTGAGGATCCCGTGCGTTCCCTCCTCGATCTCGATGATGGAGCCGCGCCACCACCACAGGCCGGCGGCGACGATGCTGAGCACACCGACGACCAGGGTCGGGATGGCCCAGACGGTGTAGGCGATCGTGGCGGAGCCCCCGCCCATCACGGCGTTGAGGGCCATCATCAGCGCCGAGCACAGGGCGAACAGGCCGAACCAGACCAGGATCGTCCACCGCAGGCCGCGGTTGTCGCGCGGGATGACGACGGGGACGATCGCGCCCTGGTCGCCGCCGCGCAGCAGACCGGCCAGGTCTCCCCAGGAGGCGAGGGACTCCTTGATGCTGGAGCCACCGCCGGCGTTCACGGGCTGGCTCATCTACTGACCTCCCTGGTTCGGGCCGGGACCCTGGGGACCGCCCTGTGACCACGGCGGTTGGGGCGGGTCCTCTGAAAACTGGTAAGAGGTTCCGGAGGGCGGCGGGGCGTCGTGCGGGGCCTGCCCGCTCGCGGACGACCGGCCCTCGTGCCGCCCGTGCGGCTCCTGTGATTCCTGAGCGCCCCGGGAAGTGTCAAGACGCTCGTCGATGGATCCCTCGGAGACGGACTGGCGGATCTCCTCCACCAGGTCCTCCCCCGGGTCCTCGCCACCCGACCCGGCCTCGGGCTTGTCCGTGTCCTCCACCAGCGCGCTGATCTCCTGCTCGCGCTCGGCGATCCGGGTCTGGATCGCGCCCAGGCGGGTGCGGAGGGACTCCATGTCCTCCTGGGAGAACAGGGCGGCGTCGGTCTGGCCGATGATCTCCTGGGCGATGCGCAGGTAGTCGACGCTGGCGGCGTCGCCCGACCCGATCCGCAGGACCTGGGGCAGGCTGTCGGCGACCGCCTCCAGCTTGTCCAGGAGGTTCTCGCGGAAGCGGTAGTTGAGGATCTCGGGCGCCTCGGCGGCACTGACCGCGCGGATGTCCAGGGCCTGGGCCTGAAGGAGGGCGGAGTTCGCGTTGGCCTCGGACTCGGCCTCGACGAAGCGTTGGCGGGCCAGGGCGCGGGCCCTGTTGGTCTCGCGTTCCAGGGCGGTGTCCATCTGCGCCTGGTACTGGGCGATGTCGGCCTGGATAGCGGACAGGGTCTCGTTGAGGGTCGCCAGCTCCTTGTTCAGGTCGCCCTCGTTCTGCTCCTTGCGCAACTGGAGCTCGTAGTCGAAGGTGTAGGCGTCCTTGGCCACGCGCACCATCTCCGGCGCCGCCAGGTCCATCCGGTACTCCTGGCTGGAGGGCTCGGCGTGGGTGATGTTGGCGCTGGTCAGTTCGACGCTCCCGCCGAACTGGCGGTTGAGCTGTTCCACCAGGCTCTGGGTGTTGTCGCCGACCATGTCATAGATGTCCGAGGCCTCCTGCTCGTAGACGAGGCTCCGGGTGGTCTCACTGATCGCGTTGTTGAGCTTCTCCTGGAAGCCGTTCACACCGCCCAGCGTGTAGACGAAGTCGGTGGCGTTGATGATCCTGAACTGCACGAACAGGTCGATGGAGGCCTGCACGCCGCTCTTGGTGGGTGCCGAGCGGATCGGCGCGTTGAACGGGTACTCGCGTGTGGTGTTGACGATGTAGGAGACGCGCTTCCAGGGGTTGAGGAGCGTGACCCTGCCGGGCTGGTAGATGTTCTCCATCTTGCCGAAGCGGGTGACGATGGCCTCGCACCCCTCCGGCACCATCACCATGCCCTGGCGCCACCACATGAACGCTGTCACCGCGAGGGTGATGATCCAGTAGTGGATACCGAAGAGCGGATTGAGCAGGACGTTTCCGCCCACGAGGGCCTGGGAGGCCAGAACCGTGGAGGCGCCGATCACGCCGATGACCACCAGCGCGATGGCCGGAAGCATCGTCACGAGGGTACGGCCGCGGGGGATCACCATGGAGCAGATGACGTGGACCGGACCGTTGGAGCCGCGCTCGTAGTAGCTGCGGTTGAGCGCCTCGCCCGCGTTGCTGAGGGAGGTGCTCTTCTGCTCGATCCGGGTTCCGACGGAGGCACCCTGATCACGGGCGGCGATGAAGTCCTGTGGGTCGAGTCCACCACCCTCGGTGGCCTCCGAAGAGGCCTGTTGCAGTGCATCGGACGCCGCCTGGCGCGGGTCGCCTCCCTGGGCGACGGCACTGGCAGCGCCGCGCACGGTCTGCGCGAACGACATAGACATGAACTCCTTGTTGGGAGATCGGGAACTATCGGCTTCGACGTCGCGTATCGCACGCTGGTTCCAGGTGAGAACTGTCCGCGCGCCCGGGTGAGCCGTAGTGGACAGCACCAAGCCTGGCACGGAAGACAACCGAAACCCAGAGCTGTGTCCGTAGCGTGACGAGCACACCCGAGGACGAACGCGGCTCCTGGCCGGATCCGTGTCCGCGACGTGCGCGCCAATCGCTCCTCCGCCGGGTTAACGTCGTTGTCGAACGCACCGCACCGGTCTCGACCGGAACCAGAGGGGGAACCAACGATGCCCGCAGTACCCAGTGCCGTCCTCACCAGCGCGGGCCTGCTCGGCGGCTACACGGTGGCCCGTAGGACCGGCAACCGCCCGCTGGGCGGGGCCGTGCTGGCGGCGTTCGGCGCCGCGGCCTTCGAGACATGGCGGCGCCGCTCGGGAGCGGGCACCGCGATCGCGCTGACCGGCGTGTACGTGGGCGCGTTCGGACTGTCCCACCCGCTGGCGAAGAAGGTCGGCGCCTGGCCCGCCGTCCTGGGGGTGACCGCCGCAACCGCCGCGGTCGCGGCCGCCTCGGGGGACCTCCACCGCAGCTGACCCCCGTCAGGGAGCCGCGACGGGGCCGACGGCCGGGCACGTGAGCACCGGGCCGAGAAGGCCCCGAACGGGAAAGGGGCACGGCGCCCGGCGCCGTGCCCCTCCCGGCTCAGCGGATCAGCTGCAACCGCTGGTGGCGCCGCATCCCTCGCAGGCGTAGCAGCTGCCAGACGGGCGCATCTTGGTGCCGCAGGTCATGCACAGCGGCGCGTCCGCGACGAAGCCCCTGTCCTCCATCAGCTCCGTGGTGGAGTGCGCCTGGGCGGGCCTCTCCTCCACCGCGTGCGTCTCCTCCTGGGACGCGACCGGAGCTTCGTCGGCCTCCACCCCTCGGGTGGCCGCCGACTGGGCGTAGGACTCCACCTGCGTGGCGACCTGGGCCGGGTCCTCACCCGCCAGCTGGGCCTGGCGCTCGGCGGCCGACAGCACCCCCAGAGCCGCGCGCTCCTCGTAGGGGAGGTGGTCCAGGGCCAGGCGGCGGAAGATGTAGTCCACCACCGACTGGGCCATGCGGATGTCGGGGTCGTCGGTCATGCCCGCCGGGTCGAAACGCATGTTCGTGAACTTCTCCACGTAGGTCTCCAGCGGGACCCCGTACTGGAGGGCGATGGAGATGGCGATGGAGAAGGCGTCCATCACCCCGGCCAGGGTCGACCCCTGCTTGCCGAGCTTCATGAACACCTCGCCCAGGCCGTCGTCGGGGTAGGAGCCCGCGGTGATGTAGCCCTCGGCGCCGCCCACGGAGAAGGACGTGGTCTCGCTCGGGCGCTTCTTGGGCAGGCGGCGCCGGACCGGGCGGGCCGCCTCCACGGGCCTCGCCTCGGGCTCGGCCTTCTCCTTCGTCTCCGACTTGCCGGTGGACAGCGGCTGGCCGACCTTGCAGTTGTCCCGGTAGACGGCGAGCGCCTTCAGGCCCATCTTCCAGCCCTGGAAGTAGATGTGCTCGAAGTCCTCGACCGCGGCCTCCTCCGGCACGTTCACCGTCTTGGAGATCGCACCGGACAGGAACGGCTGCGCCGCGGCCATCATCCGCACGTGGCCCAGGGGCTGGATGTAGCGGCGGCCCATCGCGCAGTCGAACACCTCGTAGTGCTCGGGGCGCAGGCCCGGCGCGTCCACGACGTGGCCGTTCCCGGACACGTACTCGACGATCGCCTCAACCTGTTCGTCCTGGTAGCCCAGGTTCCTGAGCGCGCGCGGGATGGCCTGGTTGACGATCTGCATGGAGCCGCCACCGACCAGCTTCTTGAACTTGACCAGCGAGAAGTCCGGCTCGATGCCCGTCGTGTCGCAGTCCATCATGAACCCGATGGTGTTGTGGCTGACCAGGCCGTTGGCCACGTAGGTGACGTTGTCGGGCACCGAGATGTCGTAGGTGGGCCGCACCCCGCCGTCCTGGTTGTCAGCGACCCTCTCGAAGACGTAGCCGAGGGCGTGGCCGAGCCGTGTGTCGGGGGTCTCGGCGTGGATCCGCGCGGCCAGCCGGCGGGCGACACCGCCGTGCCTCCGAAGCGACTGCGTGACACTGTCGCGTTCGGGGTGCCCGGCCGGGACGAGTTCGTCCCACACCCGCCGGGGCAGCATGATCCGGTCACCCTGGGCCGAACGCTCCGGCTCCAGAACGGCCATGAGCCGGTTCTTGCGGTCGCCCATGAACCCGACGGTCTCGTCGAAGCGGAGCGCGTGGTCGACGTCGCGCAGCCGGACCACGTGGCAGTCGCCGCCGTAACCGCTCTGGGCCACCCGCGTGGTCGTCGCCATGCCCAGGGACAGCAGCAGGGTACGGACCTCACCGGCGAAGGATTCGTACGCGGTGGACAGGCTCGGGACACCTTCGAGCACGGTGCCGTCCGCCTCGAACAGGCCGCGCAGGAAGGCTCCGTACACCGAGGGGTCGTTGGCCTCCAGGATCGAGGAGGGCACACGGGGCGTCCAGCCCTTGCCCGTGTGGTCCTGTCCGGGCAGGTTCTTGGCGAATCCCGCCGCCTTCCACCAGCGGGCCAGGCGGACCGAGGACAGGGTGACCTCCTGGTAGCCCTGCTTTCCGGTCACCGTCGGAACGAGGTTGAACAGCCCCTTGGCCAGGATGCCCAGGCGCTCGACGAGGTCGCTGTCGGTGTCGGCGACGCAGAGGCGGATCCCCTTGGCGTGCAGGCTGCCCTCACCCATGAAGTAGCCGACGAGCTCGGCGAGCTCCTCGTCCACCGCGCCGGGTACGACCAGGTCGCGGTCCCCCGCGTAGTAGGCCTGGTCCAGGACGGGCAGGACCACGTGCCGGGACTTGCCGACCAGGGTGCTCATCTGGATCGGGACCACGTCGTCCGGGGTGATGTCGGCGAACCGCCTCCATTCCCAGGCCCCCGTCTCGGGGTCGACGACCTTGATCCGGTGCGTGTGGGTGCCCTGGAGCCGGTAGCCCCCGCTGGTCACGATGCGCCGGGTGGGCTCCTCCCCGTTGACGAAGAACCTGGTCGCCTGCCTCGGCCCCTCGTCCGTGGACACCTCCGCGGACAGGTCCTGCCACCTGGGACCGTAGACGTCGCCCAGCTCGGAGAGTCGGACCAGGCCCCGGTCGGTGGTGACCATGGAGTCGCCGGTGAGGCAGCCGGTGGGTGCGATCAGGCTCGCCTGGGCGTTGCGCCAGCCGTTGCGCTCACCGACCTTGAGGCACTCGGCCCACTCCCGGGTGGCCGCTGTGTGGATCGGCTCCTCCAGGACGCCGACGGTGCGCAGGTCGTCGTTGGCGGCGGCGTGCTTGCGCATAATCCGCTTGTGGGCCTGCTCGTTGCGCTTGTAACCGTCGTAGGGGCCGACCGCCCCGGCGAGCTCGGCGCTGCGCCGATAGGCGGTGCCGGTCATCAGCGAGGTGATGGAGGCGGCGACGGCGCGCCCGCCCTCGGAGTCGTAGGCGTGACCGGTCGCCATCAGCAGGGCACCCAGGTTGGCGTAGCCGATGCCGAGCTGGCGGTAGGCGCGGGTGGTCTCGCCGATCTTCTCGGTCGGGAAGTCGGCGAAGGTGATGGAGATGTCCATCGCCGTGACGACCAGCTCGGTGAGCCTGGTGAAGCGCTCCACGTCGAAGGTGTCGTTCTCGTCCAGGAACTTCAGCAGGTTGATCGAGGCCAGGTTGCAGGACGAGTCGTCCAGGTGCAGGTACTCCGAACAGTTGGCGACGACGGTGCCGCCCACGATGTAGGAGTGGTTGCGGGGCTCGGTCAGGTTGTACGTGGTCTCGAAGCCCCGTGAGTACCTGGAGACCAGGTGCACGGTCGTCTTCGTCCTGTACATGCGGCGGAAGTCCAGGGCGCCCCTGAGCTTTTCGCTCTTGCCCTCGAGAGAGAAGTTGACGAGGGCGGAGAACTCCTGCATGGACTCAGCGGAGATCCGCAGATCGAAGAACGGGCCATCGCTGCCGTAGGAGGCGGCGGTGCCGTCCTTACGGGTGTAGGAGAACGAATCCGGCTTGCCCTCCGAGGTCCTGTAGATCCGGCTCGCGATACCGAACGGGGCGAGGAGTTCCTGGACGTCACGCAGCAGCTGGTCGGAGCGACTGCCCAGACCGATGTAGCGTGTCCCCTTGGCCTTCTGGTCCACCGCGCACCCGTCGGCGTCGAACAGTCCTTGGAGGAACTCCAGCACGGTCTCCTCGGGCGCCTCGAAAAGCGACGGCGGCACGGACTTGTCCGCCGCGTGGGCGCCCAGGCCCAGTGCTCGTACGAACTCGACCATCGTGCGACGTGTGACCCTGAGCTGCTGGGTCCCGTTCGACTGGAGACTCGGCTTGCTCCGGTGCCCGGTGAGGCGCTCGATGAGCGCCTGGTGCCGGGGCAGGACGTCCGACTGCTCCTCGGCCGTGCCGTAGACGGTCACCACCGCCTGGTCGCTGACCGACCCGTCTCCGACGAGCCAACCCAGGTAGTGCGCGAGATCGGGGTCCTCGTCCCACTTCTCCGGCAGGTGTAGCGGACGAACGCCCGGGTAGGCCGCCGCCGTCCGTACGGCTTCCAGGGCCGCGCGGGGGACCCGCAGCACCGGGTTCGAACGGGGCGCGTACTGGAAGGACCGAACGACCCGGTCGTCAGGGAGCAGCTTCTCAGCGTGTACCCAGCCGCGGTTCTCGGTCCACACCCGGTGGTTGGGGGTGCAGCGCAGGAGAGAACCGTCAGAGAAACGCAGTTCGAGGATCTCGTTGGTCCCGGTGACCATGTACCGGGTGGGAGTCGTCGCCACGACAGCGTTCTGGGCGTCCGTCTCGGCAGTGACATCGTTGGTGTACACGGAGAACGTCTCGTTTTGGGCCGCGCGCCTGACCAGGTCACCGATGGGGATGTGTCCACGGTCCGTCAGCACACGCTGGTCAGCCGGGAAACACGGGTTACTTGCGCTGATCCGTCCGCTTTCTGGCGTGGTGTGCCAGTCCTGGATCGTGCCGTCGTATTGGATGCCCGGGTCGGCGCACTCCCACGCGGCCCTGGCCATGCGGTGGAACAACTCCTTGGCGTCGACGGTGGCGACGACCTCACCGGTGGTCCGGGAGGTCAGGCCGAAGTCGGAACCGGCCTCCACCGCACGCATGAACGCGTCGGAGACCCGGACGGAGTTGTTGGCGTTCTGGTACTGGACGCTGAACATGTCGTCACCGCCCAGGTCGACGTCGAACCCGGCGTCGCGCAGGGCGCGGATCTTGCGCTCCTCGCGGGACTTGGTCTCGACGAACTCCCCGATGTCGGGGTGGTCGACGTCCAGGACGACCATCTTGGCCGCACGGCGGGTGGCACCGCCGGACTTGATGGTCCCGGCCGAGGCGTCGGCACCGCGCATGAAGGAGACGGGGCCCGAAGCGGTGCCCCCCGAGGAGAGCAGCTCCTTGCTGGAGCGGATGCGCGACAGGTTCACACCCGCGCCGGACCCGCCCTTGAAGATGGTCCCCTCCTCCTTGTACCAGTCCAGGATCGACTCCATGGTGTCGTCCACGGACAGGATGAAGCAGTTGTGTACGCGAAGGCTCCCCGAGAGGTACTCACCGCTCTCGGTCTGGATGTCGTAGACCTCCATGGCGCCGAGGTTCTCGATACGTGCGATCTCCAGGCGCTTGGTCTCCTTGGCCGCGAGGCCCGGCCTTCCCAGGCTCTGCTCCAGTTTGAGCGCCTTGCGTTCGTCCAAGAAACCGATCCTGGCGTGGAACGCGTCCCGCTCTCCCAGGGCCTGGATCCCCAACGCCCAAAGATCGTGGCGGTTCTCCCTGGGCTCCGGCTTCCGGCGCACCCGGGAGAAGATTCCGAATCGGAGAAGCAGCTGCTGGACTCCTCTGACCAGCTTCTCGGAGATCATGTCCAGTCCGAGGAGGGTCGAGCTCTCCCGATCGGAGACATAGCCCTCCGCCTGGAAGAGGCTGCGCAGGTATCCGCGCACAACCGGCAGAGGGGCGGTGAACAGGAATTCCGGGACCTCCATATCCGTGCCGCGCACACGCAGTCCCCAGCGCTCAACGAAGTCGCTGAGACAGTTCCCGTAGAGCCTGGTCCGTCGGCAGTCCAGGGTGTCGTCCTGGGTCCTGACACGGGTCTCCTTGCGGTGCACTCCGGGAAGCACGTTGTCCAATGCGGAGGTGACCCACTCCAGTTCCGCTGGCGTAGCGGTCATCGCTTCGATGGTCAAGGACTTGTTCGTGCCCTCGTACCGCCCAACGAATCCGTCGGCCTGGAGCCATCCCGCGAGCGCCGCCTCCGCGACGTCCTGCGAACGGATCTCGGACTCACCGAAGGCCTCGCGCCGGTGCCACTGCACCTTGTCGCCAGGACGGAGTCCCCCCGCAGGAAGGAAGCGTCCTTGGTCGAGTGCGTCCCCGGTCGCCTTCCACACCAGGTGGTCCGACGTGACGTCAAGGGCGTAACCAGCCTTGGTGTGGAGGCGCAGAACATCCTTGACGCCGTTCGCTTTGGTCGCCACGACACGGGTCAGACCGTGCGCGTCGTAGACCTTGGTGCCGACGGCGTCCTTCTCCACGAGTTCGCCGATAGGCACGAGTCCGGCCGGAGTGCTGACCATCGCGTCGTAGGGCTGGCACGCGCTGACCTGCTGCGACGAGGCGGTGCCGACGTTGAACCACACCGGTGAGTTGAAGCTGAACAGCTGGTGGGCGAGGGCGTACTTGAGCTCGTGGTCGAAGACCTCGGCGTCGTCGTCGGAGGCGAAGTAGCCGTGCTCGCGGCCGGTCGCGGTATAGGCGCCGACGACGCGGTCGATGAGCTGCTTGAGACTCCACTCGCGCTCAGGGGTGCCGACCGCGCCACGGAAGTACTTGCTCGCCACGATCTGTGTGGCGTTCATCGACCAGGAGGCGGGGAACTCCACACCGCGCTGTTCGAAGTTGACCGTGCCGTCACGCCAGTTGGTCATGACGACGTCGCGGCGCTCCCATTCCAGGGAGTCGTAGGGGTGAACTCCCGGGGAGGTGAAGACACGCTTCATCTTCATCCCCTTGCGGCTCCCCTTGCCCTTGCGTCCTGTCGGGCCGCTGACGGTTTCCGTCATCGCGGAGTCTCCCCTACCTCGTGGGCACGGCCTGCCGACCGTGCGCGGCGTCCTTCTCGTGGGATGGTGCGGGACCGGACGTGTCCTCCTCCGGGCCCGGCTCGGGGCGGCGCCCCGCCCGCGGTCCGCCCCCCGGCCGCGGGGAGGCGCTACCCGGTGATGCTGGTCCGGGTGTCGGGCTCGGGCTCGCGGTCCCTGCGCAGGCTGGCGATCTCGGACTCGAAGTCGGCGAGGCTCTCGAAGCCGCGGTAGACGCTGGCGAAGTGCAGGTAGGCGACCTCGTCGAGTTCGCGCATCGGGCCGAGGATGGCCAGGCCGATCTCGTGGGCCGGGACCTCGGC
Source organism: Nocardiopsis sp. TRM 82005 (assembly GCF_056312425.1). Taxonomy (NCBI): domain Bacteria; kingdom Bacillati; phylum Actinomycetota; class Actinomycetes; order Streptosporangiales; family Nocardiopsidaceae; genus Nocardiopsis; species Nocardiopsis sp. TRM 82005. The sequence goes on along the minus strand of NZ_JBWDTQ010000021.1, from coordinate 81,400 downwards.
CAGACCGCGACCGCGGATCTCCTCCTCGACCTGCTGGCCGAGTTTGGCGAGGGCGTCCTCGGAGACCGGACGGCCCTGACAGGCCCGACGCACCCCGGCGATGATCTTGGTCCGGCTGAAGGGCTCCGTGACCCCGGAGCGCTTGGCGACCATCAGCAGGACGGTCTCCTGGGTGGTGAACCTGCGCTCGCAGACGGGGCAGGACCGGCGGCGCCGGATGGCCGCGCCGTCGTCGGTGGACCTGCTGTCGATCACCCTGGTGTCCGGATGGCGGCAGAACGGACAGTGCACCCTGGTTCACCTGCTTCTCTCACCGAACGACAACCCTTAGGTACCACTAAACCACAACTTCTGGGCAACCGCCTCTGCCGCAACACCAGATGTTGTGGTCGAACTTAGAGGCCTGCGTCGCATGACGCAACCTTGGCAGAGGCGTGTTCCGACACGGTGAGCAACCACACGGCCGCGGGGACGAGGGCGGCGGAAGGACGGGGGCTCGGCACCCGTCGGCTCTCGCGGGGTGCCCGGCGCCGCGGTCCAGGATAGCGCCGATGACCGCCCCGGCCGCGAATCGAGATAGCCCGTGGCACCCGAAACCGCTGCGCCGTCGGGATTTCGGTCGGACCGACAACAGGGAAGATGCCTTCCGCATCCCACCAAAACCAGCCCCGCGGACACGTGTTCGCGCATTTTGGGGACAACGCGGCGTGAACGCGTGTACACACATAAGTACGGGCGGGAAATTGGCCGCGGAAAGGCGCGGAGCAATTGTCCCGTCCTCGAACGCTTGTTTGATATCACCGTGCGCAACGACTAAAGTTGACCCTGATTTCACGCTGGTTTCGCCATCACGCGGACGCCCAGGTCGGCGCGGTCGCGGGCCGACGGTGGCCAGTCACGCAAGCAGGCCCTGATCGAACCGAATGCCGAGGAGGCCCGGCCGTGCCGGAGGAGAATCCCGGAGCCGCAGACACCGCCACCGTTCTCGCACCAGTGGAGAACACGGGCGGGTCCACGCCCGAAGCCCCCAAGCTCACCGCGCGCCAGCAGAGCGTGCTGAACTGCATCCAGCGCTATGTACGGGAGAGGGGCTTCCCCCCGTCCATAAGGGAAATCGGGGAAGCGGTCGGCCTGTCCAGCCCGTCCAGCGTGGCGCACCAGCTCAAGGTGCTCCAGCGCAAGGGCTACCTGCACCGCGACCAGAACCGTCCGCGCGCGGTGGAGCTGCGTACCCCCGGCCGCGTCAGCGGTACGGCCGTGACCCCCGAGGACCTCGACCCCTCGCGTGCCGCGGCCGTACCGCTGATCGGCCGGATCGCCGCAGGTGGTCCGATCCTGGCCGAGGAGTCGGTGGAGGACGTGCTCGCCCTGCCCCGCCAGCTGGTCGGTGAGGGACGCCTGTTCATGCTCACCGTCGTCGGTGACTCGATGACCGACGCCGCGATCGCCGACGGCGACATGGTGGTGGTCCGTCAGCAGCCGGACGCCGACAACGGCGAAATCGTGGCGGCCCTGCTGGACGAGGAGGCGACCGTCAAGGTGCTGCGCCGTGAGGAGAACGGCCACGTGTGGCTGATGCCTCGCAACGAGGCATACGAGCCCATCAACGGTGACGCCGCCACCATCCTCGGTAAGGTCGTCGCGGTCATGCGCCGCGTCTGAGCGTTCCGGCGCATCCCCCGGCCCGTTCCCCCGAACGGTCCGGGGGCGCTTCCCGTTAGGCTGTGGGCGTGTTCACGCCTGCTTCTTCCCCTGCTGCCCGCTGGCGCACCGCGCTGGTCGGCGGAGCCACCGCCGTCCTGCTGTCCACCGCCTGCGCTCCCGCACCGGAGAGCGAGGGGACCGCCGGGGCACCGGGCGCCGGCGGTACCGAACGGGAACTGACCTTCCGGGGCGGCGGGCACGAGGTGTCCGCGAGCTTCCGTGCGCCGGAGGACGTCTCCGGCGGCGTTCCGGGCGCGTTGATCATCTCCGGCAGCGGTCCCACCGACCGCGACGGCAACAGCAGCATGCGCCCCGACGCCAACACCAACTGGAACCTGTCCCGGGTGCTCGCCGACGCCGGGGTCGCCTCACTGCGCTACGACAAGTACGGCAGCGGACCCGGCTTCGAGCCCGCGGCGTCCGAAGGCGAGGCCCAGCCGGTGGATCCGCTGATCTTCGACGAGCAGGTCGCGGCGGCCTACGACGAACTCGTCTCCCAGCCCGAGGTGGACCCCGGGCGTGTGGTGGTCGTCGGGCACAGCGAGGGCGCCCTCTACGCGCTGCGCTCCCACGAGCTCATCGACGGGGAGCACCCTCCCCCCGCCCTGGTGCTGGCCACCCCTCCCGGCACCCGGTACCTGGACCTGATCGACCGGCAGCTCACCGAGCAGGTGCGCATGGCCGAAGGACTGGGACAGATCGAGGAGGGACAGGCCGTCGAGACGCTCTCCGACGCGCGCACCGCACGGGCGGCGATCAGGGCGGGTCGCTCTCTCCGGTCGACGGATATCGACACGGTGAACGTCCAGGGCCTCTACTCCCCGTCGAACGAGGACTTCCTGGCCTTCATGGACTCCTTCGACCCCGTCGAGCTGGGCGAGCAGCTGCCCGAGGACACACCCGTGCTGGTGCTGTGGGGTGAGGAGGACGCCCAGGTCTCCCGCGAGGACGTCGACCGGCTGATGACCGGATTGGAGGACGCCGAGCGCGTCGACATCCCCGGCACCGACCACATCCTCCGCCGCTACGAGGACAAGCCCGGCGCCACCGTCCTGGACGCCGAGCGCCCCTTCGCCGAGGAGGTCTCCCCGGCGCTGGAGGAGTTCTTGGACAGCGCCTGGTAGCCCGCCTCCGCCGCGCGCGACCGGGTACCGCCGCCCGCCCGTCCCCGGCCCGTTACTCCGGCACGGGCTCCGGCAGCGCCTCCACCACGGACAGCGCGAGTTCCTCGGCCCCCGCGGTGATCCGCTCCTCGTCGCCGGGCACGGCCGCGTCATAGCTGGCCGCCGCGCTGTAGCAGGTCTCCAGGTACAGGTTGGACACCCGTGTGCCCACGCAGGAGCTCGTGTACGGCTCGCCCTGGACCCAGGTCACCGCCTCGTCACCGACCCCGTCCAACTCCCGGGTCTCGTGCTGAGAGGTGGTGGTGTCCAGGTTGTCGACGGCCGTCGTGACACCGCCCGGATTCGGTGCGGCCACGATCACCAGCGTGGCGGTGCCCGGAACCGTTTCGCCCGGCCCCTCCGGGGTCGCCCATCGGCACTGCCAGCCCGTCCCGAAGGGGGACTGTGCGCCGCCGACCGACTCCTCGACCTCCATCTCGTACCCGGGAACCAGCTCCCCCAGCGTCTCCGTCTCGGCGAAGGCGCACTCGGGCGCGGACTCGAAGTCGCCCATCTCGGGGCCGTCCCGGTTCACCACGTACCAGATCGCTCCCGCCGCGAGCACGACCAGGACCAGCGCTGCGGCGGTCACGACGACGGTGGCGCACCCCCGGCTCTGTGGCTGGGCGGAGGGCACCACCTCGGGTCCGGGCGGTTGCGGCCCTTGTGGCTGAGGGTTCTGCGGTTGCTGCTGTGGCGGGTACTGCCCTTGGGGCTGCCCCATCCTTTGCGGGTACTGCTGACCCTGCGGCGGCTGCTGGGAGGGCTGGGGCGGCTGACCTGGCGCCTGCTGAGACTGCGGGGACTGCGGGGACTGCGGTGGCTGTCCGGCGTTCTGAGACTGCTGCGGGGGCTGCTGCCCTGGCGGCGGCTGGGGCGGCTGGGAGGTTCCAGGTCGTTCCCCCTGCCCGTGCTCCCGTCCCTGTGGCTGTCGGCCCCGCGGATACCGGGACTCCGGGTACTGGTCGTTCACAAGGCCTCTCCGAGCTGTTCGGCGAACTCCACGGTCAGGTTCCGGGCGTCATCGAAGCCGACCGGTTCGGTACCGGAGCTCCCGGCGTAGGACACACGCACGAGCAGGTTGTCGGTGGGAAAGGCCAGCTCCGCGGTACCGGGCACCTGGCCACGCCATACCTGTCCCTCTCCGGAGGGCAGTTCCACCACATCGCCGCGCACGGGCACCAGGGCGGCGTAGGCCTCCCGCGCCCGCTGGTCGCCGCTGACCGCTTCCTCACCCGTACCGTCGGTGAAACGGGCGGACAGGTCCACGCGCAGCACACCCTGCGAGCCGTCGGACAGCCCGGCGGAGGACCACGAGCACACCGAACTGTCGCCGCCTGGCAGGGGGCCGTGTTCGGAGGTCTCCTGGACCGCGCCGGGTACCAGTCCCGTGACGAGCTCCTCGGAGACCACCCCGCACCCGGGCGCGGCGGTGTGGACGTCACCGCCCTCGGGAACGTCCGGGTCGTCCCCGGCCAGCCACAGACCACCGCCGATCGCGACCGCGGACAGCACCGCCGCACCCGCACCGATCACGGCCACCCGAACGAGGGGACCCACCCGGCCACCGCCTCCCTGTCGGCCGCCGCGCCGACCGCTCTGGGGACGGCGGCCGACTCCAGCGGCCGCCGCCCCCGTACCGGTCAGCCGACGACGATGTTCACCAGCTTCGGCGCGCGCACGACCACCTTGCGGATCTGCTTGTCGCCGATGAAACCCTGCGCCTTCTCCGACGCCAGGGCCAGCCGCTCCAGTTCCGCCGGGTCGATGTCGGGCGCGACGGACAGCTTGTCACGGACCTTGCTCTGCACCTGCACCACGCAGGTCACGGACTCCTGCACCAGCAGGTCCGGGTCGGCCTCGGGCCAGTGCCCGGCGGAGACGCTGTCGGTGTGCCCCAGCTTCTCCCAGCCCTCCTCGGCGACGTAGGGCGTGAACAGGGACAGGGCCACGGCCACGAACTCGGCGGCCTCGCGGACCGCCGGGTCCGCGGCACCGGGACCGGCGTCGATGGCCTTGCGGGCGGCCGAGACCAGCTCCATGACGCGGGCGACGGCCACGTTGAACCGCCGGGCCTCGACCAGGGACGTGATCTGGTCGATGGTGCGGTGGGTGACCCGGCGCAGACCAGTGTCGCCCCCGGCGGGGTCGGCGCCCGGCTTGCTGGCGGCGCCCGCCTCGCCCATCACCCGGTAGGCGCGGTTGAGGAACTTCTGCGCGGCCACCACGGAGACGTCGGCCCAGTCCACGTCCTCCTCGGGCGGGGAGGCGAACAGCATCGTCAGCCGGACCGCGTCCACGCCGTAGGCGTCGATCTCCTTGCCCAGGTCCACGCCGTTGCCCAGCGACTTGGACATGGCCCGGCCCTGGTTGATGACCTGGCCCTGGTTGGTCAGGCGGCGGAAGGGCTCGGTGAAGGAGATCATGCCCATGTCGTACAGGACCTTGGTGAAGAACCGCGCGTACATCAGGTGCAGGGTGGCGTGTTCCTTGCCCCCGATGTAGTGGTCCACCGGACCCCACTTGTCAACGGCCTCGGTGTCGAAGGGGGCCGTGTCCAGACGCGGGGAGCAGTAGCGCAAGAAGTACCAGGACGAGTCCACGAAGGTGTCCATGGTGTCGGTGTCGCGCTGGGCGGCGCCGCCGCAGGAGGGGCAGTCCACGTTGACCCAGTCCGTGGCGGTGGCCAGCGGGGACACGCCCTTGGGTGCCAGTTCGGCGCCCTTGAGCTCGGGCAGGGTGACCGGCAGCTGCTCGTCGGGGACGGGCACCTCGCCGCAGGAGGGGCAGTGGACGATCGGGATGGGCGTGCCCCAGTAGCGCTGGCGGGACAGCAGCCAGTCGCGCAGCCGGTAGTTGACCGTGCCGCTGCCGGTGCCGCGTTCGGCCAGGACCTCGATGATGCGCTCGATGGCGTCGGTCTTGGTCAGCCCGTCCAGCGGACCGGAGTCGCGCAGGGTGCCCTCCCCCGCGGTGGCCACGCCGGTCTCGGCCGGGTCGGGTTCGCCGGTCTCCACCACGATCCTGACCGGCAGGTCGAAGGCCAGGGCGAAGTCCAGGTCGCGCTGGTCGTGCGCGGGCACGGCCATGATGGCGCCGTGTCCGTAGTCGGCCAGAACGTAGTCGGCCGCCCACACGGGCATGCGCTCGCCGTTGACCGGGTTGACGGCGTAGCGGCCCAGGAACACGCCGGTCTTGGGGCGCTCGGTGGCCTGGCGCTCGATGTCGGAGAGCTTGGCGACGTCGGCGCGGTAGGTGTCGAAGGCCTCGCGCTGCTCGGGTGCGCACAGTTCGTCGGCCAGGTCGGCGTCGGCGGCCACGACGAAGAACGTGGCGCCGTACAGGGTGTCGGGCCGGGTGGTGAAGACGGTGACGGGCTCGTCGCGGCCCTCGATGGCGAAGTGGACGTCCGCGCCGGTGGAGCGGCCGATCCAGTTGCGCTGCATGGCGAGGATCTCGTCCGGCCAGCGGCCGTCGTCCAACTGGTCCATGTCGTCCAGCAGGCGCTGGGCGTAGTCAGTGATCTTGAAGTACCACTGGTTCAGGCTGCGCCGAACGACGTCGGCGCCGCAGCGCTCGCACCTGCCCTGCACGACCTGCTCGTTGGCCAGCACGGTCTGGTCCTGGGGGCACCAGTTGACCTGGCCTTCCTTGCGGTAGGCCAGCCCGCGGTCGAAGAAGCGCGTGAACAGCCACTGGTTCCACTTGTAGTACTCGGGATCACTGGTGTGCAGGCGGCGCGACCAGTCCACGCTGATGCCGTAACGCTGGAACGAGGCCGCCTGGGTCTCGATGTTGGCGTAGGTCCACTTGGCGGGGTGGGAGTTGTTCTTGATGGCCGCGTTCTCAGCGGGCAGGCCGAAGGAGTCCCAGCCCACGGGGTGCAGGACGTTGTCGCCGCGCTGGAGGCGGTAACGGCTGATGACGTCACCGATGGCGTAGGCCTCGGCGTGGCCCATGTGCAGGTCACCGGAGGGGTAGGCGAACATGTCGACGATGTAGGAGCGCGGACGGGTGTCCGCGGGGTCCTCGTTGGCCTGGAACGGAAGCTCGGCGGCCCAGCGCGCCTGCCACTTGTCCTGGAGGGCGCGGGCGTCGTAGGTGTCGCCCGTCTTCTGGTCGCCGTCTACCGCTGTCATCGCTACATGTTCCTTAGTCGGTTCCGGGTGTACACGACTCAGGTTAGCGGCTGGCGGAGCCGGTCGCGGACGGGTTTCTCACCTCCCGAACGCCTGACTGGAACCGGGTGCCGCCCCAGGTCCCGGACGCTGTCACGGAGGGTGGTGAGGCGAAGATCGGTGGGATTGGCGACCCTGGCCTCTGCACACCGACCAGCCGGTTTGTTACTCTGCCGTAAAAGTGGCACAGAACACGCGACCCCGGTCACACCGGGTTCCGCTTCCCTGTTCCGCCTTGGACTCATCTGCCTGCGGGAGGCCCCCATGCTCAACCTGTCCGTGCTTCTGGAGGACGGCGCCCGGTCGGTTCCGGAGAAGGAGTGCCTGGTCCTCGGCGACCTGCGCCTCAACTACGGCGTCACGAACATGATCGCCAACCAGGTGGCGAACCTCCTGGTCGCGCGGGGGGTCAAGCCCGGAGACCGGATCGCGCTGGCCAGCCCGAACACGCCCTACTTCCCCTTCGTGTACTTCGGCGCCCTCAAGGCGGGCGCCGTGGTCGTACCGCTGAACGTGCTGCTGACCCCGCGCGAGATCGCCTACCACCTGGAGGACTCCGGCGCCAAGGCCCTCTTCTCCTTCACCGGCTCACCGGAGCTGCCGCTGGGCGAGCGCTCCTTCGAGGCGTTCAACCAGGTGGGCAGCTGCGAGTTCTACGTGGACCTGCCCGCGTCCCCGGGCGCCACCGAGTCCACCATCGAAGGGGCCGAAACCCTTTGGAAGGCCTTGGAGGGCCAGCCCGGCGAGTTCGAGACGGTACAGGCCAGCCCCGACGACACCGCGGTCATCATCTACACCAGCGGCACCACCGGCAAGCCCAAGGGCGCACAGCTGACCCACAACAACCTGCTGTTGAACGCGGTCGTCGCCTCCAGCATGGTCGAGCCCCACCCCGACGAACGCGACATCTCCCTGGTTGTCCTGCCGCTGTTCCACATCTTCGGCCAGACCGTCATGCTCAACTCGGTCCTGTACCGCCAGGGGACCATGGTCCTCATGCCGCGCTTCGACGGTGCCGAGGCACTCCGGATCATGGAGAAGGAGGGCATCACCGGTTTCGCGGGGGTGCCGACCATGTACTGGGGCCTGCTGGGGGCCGTACACGCCGCCGAGCCGGGGACCTACGACCTGAAGAAGATCGCGGGCAACATGGTGGACGCGGTCTCCGGCGGCTCCGCCCTGCCCGGCCAGCTCGCCGAGGACTTCACCGAGACCTTCGGCGTGGGCATCAAGGAAGGCTACGGCCTGTCCGAGACCTCCCCGGTCGTGTCGTTCAACAACCCCAAGGTCAAGGCCAAGACCGGCTCGATCGGCCTGCCGGTGTGGGGTGTGGAGATGAAGCTCATCGACCCCGACTGGAACGACCAGGAGGAGGAGGGCGAGATCGCGGTGCGCGGTCACGTGGTGATGAAGGGCTACCACAACCGCCCGGAGGTCAACGCCGAGGTGATCCGGAACGGCTGGTTCCGCACCGGCGATATCGCCCGCCGCGACGAGGAGGGCTTCTACTTCATCGTCGACCGCTCCAAGGACATGATCATCCGCGGCGGCTTCAACGTGTACCCGCGTGAGGTCGAGGAGGTCCTGATGACCCACGAGGCGGTCAGCCTGGCCGCGGTCGTGGGCGTCCCCCACGACACCCACGGCGAGGAGATCAAGGCGTTCGTGATCCCCAAGGAGGGCGTCGAGACCACCCCCGAGGAGATCATCGCGTGGTCCAAGGAACGCCTGGCGGGTTACAAGTACCCGCGTCAGGTGGAGCTGCGCACCGAGCTGCCGATGACCTCCACCGGCAAGATCCTCAAGCGCGAGCTGCGCGCCTGACCCGCGACCGCCCCCAGCGCGCGTCCGGGCCGATCCCCTTGCTCACGGGACCGGCCCGGACGCCGGATCCGGTCCCGTGGCCGGCAGTCCGCCTCAGGGCGGGTCCAGGTCGTGTTTTTTGCATCATTTCGGGCTCGCGTCCACCGGGCCGCCTCTCGCTACGCCTCTGCGCTCGTGAAGCACGACCAGGCTGAACTTCGCACATCGTCTTGCGAGAGATGGCCCGGACGGCCGCTCACCGACCCGAAAGCATTCTGAAAAACACTCCCTAGCCCTTGACGGCCCCCTGGACGAGCCCGGAGACCAGGAAACGCTGTACGAGGACGAAGAAGACCATGACCGGGATGGTGATGAGCGTGGAGGCGGCCATCACGTGCCCCCAGTCGTTGGCGTACTGGCCGAAGAACTGGCGCAGCCCGACCGCCACCGTGTACTTGTCACTCTGGGTCATGAAGGTCAGCGCCAGCACGAACTCGTTCCACGCCACGATGAACGAGAAGATGGCCGTGGCCACCAGGCCGGGTGCGACCAGAGGGAACAGCACCTTCCAGAACATCTGTCCCCACGAGGCGCCGTCGATGTAGGCGGCCTCCTCCACCTCGACCGGCACGGCCGCGACGAATCCGCGCATCATCCACACCGCCAGCGGCAGGGACAGCGCGACGTAGACCACGCCCAGGCCCAGCAGGGTGTTGAGCAGCTGTAGGTCACGCACCTGGAGGAAGAGCGGAATGACCAGCGCCTCCAGCGGCACCATCTGAACGACGAGGACCATCACCAGCACGGTGGTGCGCAGCCGGAAGCGGAACCTGGCCACCGCCACGGCGGCCAGCAGCGAGAGCACGCACGCGCCCGCCACGGTGATGCAGGCGACCGTGAGCGAGTTGCGCATGTAGGTGCCGAAGTTGGCCTCGGTGAGCACGTAGACGAAGTTGTCGAGGGACACACCGGTGGGTAGCAGCGCTCCGGCTCCCGAGGTGGCCCGGTCGGAGAACGCGCTGATGAGCATGAAGTAGACGGGGAAGAGGGTGAACAGCAGCAGGACGGCCACCCCGACCCCCTTGGCCAGGAACCGGCCCGCCCGCAGGGCCTCTCCCCTGCGCCGGGCGTCGCGGACCTGTGCCTCCCACTCGGGGTCGGCGGCGGACGTGTCTGTGCGCGTGACCACGGGTGCTCCTCCTCAGCTGTGCCCGGAAGGCCGGAACCGGTCACCCCATGCCCGGGCCGGGCCGCTGGAGCGTGTTCGGTGGGTGCCGGGGCGTCGCACGGCAGGACGTGCGCCCGCCGGACATGCCCTAGACTCCTCCACTGTCCGGAGGCGGATGCCCGCGCCCCGGCGGTGGAGGAGGAAGTATGGCCGTGCTGACAGGGTCGCCGGAGGCGGTGGCGTAGCGCCGTGCACGATTCCGCCGGACCCTCCCCCACCGAGGTCGTCATCAGTTGGATCCCGTATGACGCGCGCTTCCGGGATCGCGCGGTCAGGCACGCCCTGGGCGACGTCAGCGGGCAGTCGCTGTACGCCTACGTCGACAGCCTGGTCAACCGGGACAACGACGACGGGCGCCCGCTGGACGAGTACGACCTGCGCACCATGGCCGCCGTACGCGAGGACCTCGACCGGCACTTCCTGGCCTCGGTGGACTGGCGCCGGGTGCGCGACAAGCTGGTCGCCGGGGTTCACGGCCTGGTCCGCTGAGCGGATCCGCTCCCGCACCACCGCGCTCATCCGACCCCGTCCTCGCGGAACAGCGCACGCAGGTAGAACACGGTGATCACCAGCAGCAGAAGGGTGAGCAGGACGGCGATGGCCGAGCCGAGGCCGTAGTCGTTGTGGCCGAAGGAGCGCACGTAGGACCACACGCCCAGGTTGAGCATGTGCGACCCTCCCACGTCGCCACCGGGCATCAGGTAGATCTGCGCGAACACCTTGAAGTCCCAGATGGTGGAGAGCACGGTGACCACGGCGAACACCGGACGCAGCACCGGGAACGTGACGTGCCAGAAGCGCTTCCAGGCGCCCGCGCCGTCGATGCGAGCCGCCTCGTGCAGCTCCCTGGGGACGGTGAGCAGTCCGGCCAGGACGGTGACCGCCACGAACGGGAAGCCGCCGTGCACGATGTTGAGGGTGACGATGGCGTAGAAGAACAGCCGGTCGGCGAACCAGTTGTACCCGGACGGGTCGAGCAGGCCCAGGGAGGTCAGCGCCTGGGCGACGACGCCGTTGTCGACGTCGAAGATCCAGATCCACACGTAGGTGCCGCTGACCGCGGGCATGGCCCAGGCGACCATGACGCAGGAGACGACGATCACCCGGGGCACCGGGCGCAGTGTGGCCAGCAGCAGTGCCACCAGCGTGCCCACGACGATGGTGGTGAGCACCGCGACCGCGGCGAAGACCACCGTGTTGAGCATGGCGACCCGCCACAGGTACGGGTCGCCCAACAGAGTGGCGTAGTTGGCGAAGCCGATGAAGTCGGACTCGCCCGAGACCAGGTTGCGTAGCTGGTAGTCGCGGAAGGACAGCCATACGATCCGGCCGAGCGGGAACAGCAGTAGCAGTCCGATGACCGTCAGCGCGGGTGTGAGCAGCACCCACGGCAGGAGCGCCCTACGCCCGCGCATGCCCAGGAGCGGCGCCCGCCGCCGCGGCCCGGACCGCCCGGAGGACGGCCCGGACGGACTGCGGGTGCCCTGCTCCGGTCCGCTGCTGGTGTCCAGCCCGACCGGTGTTCGCACGTGTCTACCCTTCGTTGAGGATGCGTTCGATCTCGTTGGCCGCGTCCTCGGTGGCCTCGTCCACCGAGGCGTCGCCGTTGAGAATGGACTGCTGCATGCCGACCAGGACCTTCTCGGCCTCCACCTGGGTCCAGGCCGGGGTGACGGGCACGCCCCGGCTGGCCTCGTTGAGCTGGACGGCGAAGGGCTCCAGGATGGGTGCGGCGGAGGCGGAGAACTCGTCGACCTCCTCGACCACCCCCGGGAAGAACCCGGTCTCCTCGGCCCAGCGCATGGAGAGCTCGTCACCGGTCAGGTGCTGGACGTACTGCCAGGCCGCCTCCTCGTTGCCCGTGCCCTCGAAGACCGACAACAGCGATCCGCCCGCGAAGGAGGGCATGTACCCGCCGTCCGGTCCGGGCAGGGTGAAGGAGTCGATCCTGCCCTCCAGGTCGGGGTTGGCCTCCAGGATGGCCTTGGGGTTGGCGCTGCCGAGGATGGCCATGGCGGCCTCCTCGTCGGCGACGGCCTCCATGACGTCGATCTCGTTCCAGTTGACGGCGCCGGTGGTGGAGGTGCCGTCCTCCAGGGCGAGGTCGGTGAAGAACCCGACCCCGGCACGGGCCTCGTCGCTGTCGAGCTGCGAGCTCCAGGTGCCGTCGGATCCCTCGACGGCGATCTCGCCCCCGCCGCCCCAGATCCAGGGCATGACCGAGTACTGGGCGTCGCCGGGGACGGGGAAGGCGATCATGTCCTCCTCGGCCTCGGACAGGGACAGGGCCGCCTCACGCAGCCCGTCCCAGTCCTGCGGGGCCTCCAGGCCGTGCTCCTCGAACAGGTCGCTGCGGTAGACGACGGAACGGATGGAGGCGTACCAGGGGACGCCGTAGACGCCCTCGTCGAGCTGGCCCATCTCCATCAGGCCGGGAATGTACTGGGAGGCGTCGACGCCGTAGCCGGACAGGTCGTGCAGGGCTCCGGCGTCGGCGAAACCCGGGGTGAAGGTGTTGCCGAGTTCGGCGACGTCGGGCGTGGTACCGCCCGCGATGGCGGTGGAGATCTTGTTCTGGGCGTCCTGCCAGGGCACGAACTCGACCTCGACCTCGATGCCGGTCTCGTCGGTGAACGCGGTGTTGGCCGCTTCGAAGAACTCCGTCTCGTCAGGGTTGGTGCCCTGCATGATCCAGACCAGGAGGCTGTCGGTGTCGGAGGCGTCGCCTCCGGCACTCCCTCCGGTACCGCACGCCGTCGCGGCCAGGACCAGGGCCGCGGCCGCCGCGGGGAGCGGAACGTACTCATGTGCTCGTCTGCGGGCCATCAGCTCGCCTCCCGTTCCTTTCGAGGGTCCCCTCAGGGTTGGTAGGAAACCTACGTAAAGAACCGCCTGGAGTGAAGTAAACCACTATCTTTTGTGTCTGACCCGTTAGGAGGCGGGGACGGCCAGGAGTGTCGCGGCCGCTGGGACCGGTTACCAAGAGTCCCCTCGCCCTCCCGCCCGAGCTCGGGCGGGAGGGCGAGGGGACTTTCCGTCGGGAGTGGTGAAGGGCGGGAGAAGCGGAGCACGGCCTTACGGAGAACACGGGGTCCGCCGGAGAGCACCGCCTATTCGGTCAGCCCGGTGACCTGGCGCAGGATGGAGAGAAGCTCGGCGCGCTTGTACACGGCCAGGCCGATGGCGGCGCCGAAGGCGGCGAGCATGTGTACGTAGACCATGGGATCGCCCTGGGTGAAGCGTTCCGCGGTCTCCTCCTCGCCGACCGAGTGGGCCTCCCACGCGGTGGAGACGGCGAACTCCAGCTCGGGTGGAAGCATCTCGGCGACCATGCGCGCGACGGCCTCGCGAGAGTCGGCGGGCTTCCACACCACGCCGGTCTGCTGCACGCGGCGGCTGAGGAAGGCGGTGATGACCTTCAGCTCGGACATGACGGCGTCCGCGTCGTCGGAGGCGCGCGGGATGACCCCGTCGAGCTCCTCCTGGTCGCGGTCCGCGTAGGCGGCGATCAGGTCGACGGCCGTCCGCTTGACGTGCTCGGGCACGTCGGAGGCGGGTGTGTGCCCGTCGGTGCTGCCGTCGAAGGACTCGGACACGGTATGGCCCCTTCCGGTGGTTGTTCGGCTGGGTCCATGATGCCGCCAAACCGCCCCGCGGAGCCCGCGGACAGGCCAGAATCCCCTACCCGCGAACAGGAGAGGGGCCCGGCGGCGGGGGCTGTCGGGACGGCGGCGCGTGGAGCGGGCCCGGCGGCCCCGGGCGGACCGCGGCGGGGCCCGCCCGGGCTTCGGTCAGAACCAGGGACGCAGCGGCACGTGCGCCTCGGTGCCGTCCAGCTTCACACCGAGGACCTGGTGCAGCTGCACCACGTCGCGCTCGAAGCCGAGCACGCACCCGGCCATGTAGAGCCGCCAGACGCGTGCGGTGCCCTCACCGACCTCGGCGACGGCCTCGTCCCAGTTGCGCTCCAGGTTGGCGCCCCAGTGGCGGAGGGTGAGGGCGTAGTGCTCGCGCAGGTTCTCCTGGTGCCGGATCTCGAAGCCGGCGTCGTTCATCGCGGTCTGGATCCGGCCGGGGCCCTCCAGCTCGCCGTCGGGGAACACGTACCGGTTGATGACCCCCTTGGGGTTCATGGGCGGCAGGTCGTTGCGCGGCCGGGTGATGCAGTGGTTGAGCAGCCGCCCCCCGGGGACGAGCTTGGCGTTGAGTGACGCGAAGTAGGGGTCCAGGTTCCTGGCCCCCACGTGCTCGGTCAGGCCGATGGAGCTGATCCGGTCGTAGCTGCCGTCGGGAACGTCCCGGTAGTCCATGTGACGGACCTCGGCCAGCTCCGACAGCCCTTCCTGCGCGATCCTCTTGCCCGCCCACTCGGCCTGTTCCTTGGACAGGGTGACGCCGAGCGCGCGAACCCCGTGCTCGCGGGCGGCGTGCATGACCATGCCGCCCCATCCGCAGCCCACGTCGAGCAGGCGCATCCCCGGCTCCAGCCCGAGCTTTCGCGAGACCAGCTCGTACTTGCGGAACTGGGCGCTCTCCAGGGCGCCGTCGAAGCGCTTCACCCGATCCAGGGAGCCGTCCTCGTCGTCGAAGACGGCGCAGGTGTAGGTCATGGACGGGCCCAGGACCAGTTCGTAGAAGGCGTTGGAGACGTCGTAGTGGTGGTGGATGACCTCGGCGTCGCGCTGTTTGGAGTGTCGCCAGCCCAAGCCGGTGAGGCGGCCGCGGGACATCTCCTGCGGCGGCGGGGCGACCCGGTTGACGAACTTGACCCAGCCCACGGACCGTACGATCTCGGCGATGTCGCGCACGGAGACGTTGAGCCCGTCGGTGAACACGAAGTCCGCCACGCGCTTGAGGGCGGTGTACATGTCGCCCTCCAGCTCCAGGTGGCCGGAGACGTACGCGCGGGCCAGACCGACCGTGTTGGGCGACTGGACCAGGTAGTTGACGGCGACCGGGGTGCGCACGTGCAGCGCCACGTCGCTGTTGGGGTCTCCGGCGCTGCTGCCGTCATACGCGGTGAATCGGATGGGCGCGTCGGATCCCATGACACGCTCGAAGATCTCGGCAAGCCGCATGCTCTTGTCCTTCCTGTCTCGGATGCGGCCCATCGCCTCGGGTCGCGTCCCGGTGATGTGATGCCTCAGCGGTTGCGTACGCACTTGGCGTACAGGTCGAGCAGTCGTCCCTGGGGGTCGTAGGCCTCCTTGAGGCCGGTGTAGGCCTGACCGTTGTAGAGACGCCAGAACTCCTCCTCGGTGTAGAAGGAGTCCGAGTACAGGGACTTGTGGCCGCCCAGCTCGGCGACCCTCTCCTCGACCAGGCGATTGTGGTGGGCATGGCGCTGTCCCGGCTTCATGTCGACTAGGCCCCAGAAGCCGAAGTTCACGTAGAGGCGGTCCCCGTCCAGCGGGTAGAGCGGCCACACGTACTCGTCGGTGCCCAGTCCGGGCCGCCGGGGCTCGCGCAGCCGCAGGGGGCACATCCAGACGGGGGTCATGCCGATCTCGTCGTGGTAGGAGTCCAGGAACTCCGCGCCGCGATCGACGTCCACCTCGATGTCCTGGATGAGCGGCTCCTGGGGCCGCTTGCCCCGGTAGTGGGTGAGGAGCCGGAAGAAGTCGGTGCGCCGGTCCCAGGCGACGAGTCTGCGGTAGACGTCGGAGCGCTTGAGGGAGCGCGGCCACAGGGGGCGCACCAGCGGGTGCTGGGTGCCGAAGGCCCGGGAGCACCAGAACCAGTCGGTGTCCCAGCGCCACAGGTAGTCGCTGATGGTGAGGTAGTCACCGGGGCCGGTGCCCGCGTAGCGCTGGATGGACCGGTAGTAGATGTCCTTGCCGGTGTAGTCGCTGGTCCAGGGAGCCTGGTCGGTGAAACGGGCCAGGGTCAGGTACAGCTCGTCGCGGGAGAAGGCGACCCCGTCCACGAAGTCGACCGGCTGTCCGTCGTGCTCGCGGTCGGCACAGATACGGGACAGGGCGTCCATGGTCTCGGCGGAGTCGTGGAAGCGCAGGTGGCGCAGGTGCACGTAGGGGGAGACCGGTTCCAGGTCGATGCGCAGGCGCAGGCTGTAGCCCAGGGTCCCGTAGGAGTTGGGGAACCCGTAGAAGAGGTCACTGTGCTCATTGTCGCGGGTGGCGGTGACGACGTCACCGCTGCCGGTGAGGATCTCCATCTCCTGGACGGCCTCGTGCGGCAGGCCGTTGCGGAAGGAGGAGGACTCGATACCCATGCCGGTGACGGCCCCGCCGAGGGTGATGGTGCGCAGCTGCGGAACGACGGTCGGCATGAGTCCGTGCGGAAGGGTGGCGGCGACAAGGTCCTCGTAGGTGGTCATACCGCCCACATCGGCGAGGCGTTCGACCGGGTCGATGGCGATGACGTCGGTGAAGCCGGACACGTCCAGGGCGGGCGCGCTGGTGGGCTCGCGGAACCGGAAGAGGTTCGAGGTGGGCTTGGCCAGGCGCACCGGCGCGTCCTGGGGCAGCGCACGATAGTCGCGGCGCAGCTTCTGGACCGCCGCTATGTGCTCGGCGAAGCCCGTCCGCGCTCCTGCGGAGGTCGCGCTGCTCGTTCCCTGGTGTTGAGGAGCCATCCCAGTTTTTTCCGTTCCTCGACGAAGCACAGCGTGGGTCGGATCCGGGCGTGCGAAGGCACACGGACGGCCGATCCACTTAGTTCTACCTATCAGTAACGGTCTTGTGCCACCCCATTTTCACGTGTCCTCCGCACAGATCCCCTATCCGCGGCCGTATCCGGCCACGGCCTCGGAGAAGGACCGGCCACCCGTTGCGTGCCCGTTCGGCGGGGTGGTACGGGGCTGGCCGTAGGATGTGACCCGTGCGTATCGCTCTCGTAGATTCCGGCATCGGCATGCTCTCGACCGCGGCGGCCCTGCGCTCCGCACGGCCGGACGCGGACTTGTTCCTGTCCATGGACCCGGATCACATGCCCTGGGGCCCGCATACCCCGGACGAGGTGATCGCACGCGCGCTGGCCGGAGCCCGCGCCGCCCGCGAGGCCGCCGGCGACCCGGGGCTGGACGCCGTGGTGGTGCCGTGCAACACCGCGTCGGTGCACGGGCTGGCCGACCTGCGCACCGAGTTCGAACCACGGGTGCCGGTGATCGGGACGGTCCCCGCGATCAAGCCCGCGGCCGCCGCCGGAGGGCCGATCGCGGTGTGGTCCACCGTCGCGACCACGCGCAGCGGCTACCAGCGCCGACTCGTCGAGACCTTCGCGCGCGACGTGGAGGTGACCCCGGTCGCCTGCGTAGGACTGGCCGAGGCGGTGGAGTCGGCCGATCCCCGGCTGATCGGTGACGCCGTGGCCTACGCCGCCGAACTGACCCCCGCCGACGTGCGCGGTGTGGTGCTGGGATGCACCCACTACGACCTGGTGGGCGAGCGGATCTCGGCCGCCCTGGGCGGGCGGGCCGCGCTGTTCACCGCCGCCGACGCGGTCGCCGCGCAGGCTCTGCGCCGGATCGGCGATATCCCCGCCGGCGAGCGCCCCGGGCGGGTGCGTGTGCTGGCCAGTGGCAGGCCCGCCCGGC
Organism: Nocardiopsis sp. TRM 82005; assembly: GCF_056312425.1. Lineage (NCBI taxonomy): Bacteria > Bacillati > Actinomycetota > Actinomycetes > Streptosporangiales > Nocardiopsidaceae > Nocardiopsis > Nocardiopsis sp. TRM 82005. The sequence continues at coordinate 63,769 of NZ_JBWDTQ010000021.1, read as the reverse complement.
TGCCCTCCGCCGCGCTGTCCTACCCGACCGGGCGCTCGCTCATGGACGGAGTACGCGCCGCTACCGGGTAGCCGTCCGAGGAGGGCTGTGGGCGTCCGCGCCGCCGGCCGCCCCCCGCCTGTTCACGAGCGCCACGGCACCGCCGGCCACGGCCACCCCCGCCAGCGAACCCACGGTGTGCGCGAGGACGTCGCCGGTGTCGGCCAGGTTGCCCACGGCCCACTGGCCCACCTCGATCGAGACCGAGAGCCCGGGGCCGGCCAGGACCCTCGCCGTCCAGGAGGAGAAGGCGTGGAGGGCCAGGATCCCCACGGGAACGAAGAGCAGGGCATGGAAGACCTTCTCCTCCACGATCAGGGCCTGGGACCCCATCGGCCCACCGGCATGCGCGATCGACTCGCCCATGTCCTGTTCCACGAGCAGTTCCTTGTCCGGCGGGACCGGCTGGCCCTCGGTGTCCAGGACCACCAGGCCGTCGTCGGGCGTCCCGTGCGCGAAGAAGTCGTAGGGTTCCCGTTCCAGGAGTTGGGCCTTCTCGTCCGCGGAGACCGGGTCGACGCTGTAGTACGCCCGTTCCCCGCTGGTGAGTTCCTGACCGAAATGTGCCACGGGGGTCGCGTCCCGCTGGAGTTCCTGGACGGAGGACAGGGGATTCCACACGACGTAGCCGCTCCCCGTGTCCCATTCGGGGACGGAGGCGGCCAGGACCAGGAGGCAGGTGGCCGCCCCGGCGCCGAGGAGTGCGCGCGCCAGGGCCCGGAGCCGCCCGGGCCCCTTCCGGTGTCCACGGGCCAGGACCAACGAGAACATCAGTAACACGAGTAGCGCCAGACACACGGTCACAGGTGTGACGTAGAAGAGCACCATCCACATATCGCCTCCGTGGGAAGTTCGGGAACCCGAAGCTCTATCAGAGCCGAGCGGGCCCACGGTTCGGGGCCGCCAGCACGAATCCGGACGCGCTGGTCAACGTGGGGGCGTTCGGTGGAGGCGGTCGCCGCTGGGACACGGTGGTCGCTAGGGGTGCGGGGCCAAGGCGCCCGACCATATGGTCTCCACGGGCGCGGACGCGCCCCTGACCGCGTCGTTTCCCAGCGCACCGGCCGCGAGGGTGCTCACCAGGTTGCGCACCCCGACGGTGTCGTTGTCGTGCAGGAGGGTCTCCAGCAGCGACAGCGCCGCGCGCTGGTCCCCCGGCCGCTCGCGCACGTGCCGCCACTGGGGCTCGGTCACCGCGTCCGACAGCATCAGCGTCCGGCCGACCTGGCCGAGCGCGGTCAGCAGCGGGGTGTCGTGCGGGACGTGTTCCAGTGCGGCGTTGACCTGCTCGGCCTGCTGCTCGGGGTTGACCTCCTCGGCGGGCTGCGCCTTGAGGAAGTCCAGTACGTTCTCGGCCGGGACCAACGGCTGGACCGGCGGCATCCGCTCGATCATGGCGCGCACCTCCACCAGGTCCCCCACGATCTCGTCCGTGCGCCCCAACTCTCCGATGAGCCGCTCCGCCCGCCGCGCGGAACAGCTCGCCACCCAGCGGGCCCCGCGGCCCGAGGCGAGGCGGGCAGCGGACAGGGCGAGCTCCGCTCCGCGGCGAGGGGCCCCCACCCGCTCGAAGTAGCGCGACCAGGTGGTCACGCGCACGCCCAGCCGCCAGTCGTTGCGGACGGCGCCCTGGCACACGAGGTTCTCCACCGCCTCCACCCACGCGGGCCGCAGGCCCGGATACGCCTCGGCCTCCTCCACGGTGGGCAGAGGTGCGATGGCCTCCTGGGGCTGGCACTGGCCCAGCCGGGCCAGCCAGGACAGCAGTCGCGCCCGCTCGAAGCGGATGCGCCGGTGCAGGGCGGCCCGGCGGGGGTTGGCCTCGTCCAGGGCCAGTTCCGCCTCCATCCGGTCCAGCGCCTCCAGGGCATCGGCGTGCTTGTCCTGGTACCGCAGGGCTCTGACGAGGGTGAACACACCGTCGGCACCGAGCATGGCCGGGCCGGTGGCGGTGTGCTCGTAGCGCCGCAGCTCAGCCTCGGCGCGGTCGGCCAGGTCCTCGTCGATGAGGAGGTTCACCCGAGCGAGGGTGAACGCGGGCCAGGCGGGGGTGCGTTCCCAACCGGCCAGACGCCGGGTGGACAACAGGTCACGACGCAGGTCGGTGGTGCCCCGGGCGTCGACGTTGGCGTGACAGCGCACCAGGGTCTCCAGCAGGGAGACCGGCAGCGGACCGTGAACGTGCGGATCGGGCTCGTCCTCGGCGGCCGAGCTGACCTGGGCGAGCGCCCGCCTGCCCTCGGCCAGGGCCCCCACCCGCACCGCCAGCGGCCAGTGCGCGAAGAAGAACAGGGTCGGCGGCCCGAAGGCCCCCGGCACCCCGGGCCCGGTCGCCCCCGTCTCGGAGACCAGCCGGCGCGCGGTACGCAGTGCCGAACGGGCCACGGCCTCCACACGCACCGCGTCCCCGGCCTCACAGAGCACCGGCAGGCTCGCGACCGCGTCAGCCAGTTCCGTCTGTCCCGCCGCCCTGAACTGGCGTGCGGCCTCCCCCACCCATGTCCACATCGGCATGATCACTCCCCCTGTAAGTGCCGTGTGAGAACAGAACGTAGCAGCGTGGTGACAAGGCTGTCCGCAGAACGCGGAAACCGGTGCAGCACGGGTTTCCGCATCCGCTAGAGGTGGATTCGGCCCGATAGACTGGAGTCACCGTGGTGCCCCTGCGGGGAACCACCGCGGCCCCAGCACAGACAGCCGCACCGAGCCGCACCCGAGGGGACATGAGCGCCGATGGGATGGCGAGACCGTTTCGGACTCCGCAAGGCCAACCGCAGGGGCAAGGCCCGTTTCGACCGGGCCTCCGAGGATTCGGACATCAAGGCGCTGATCGACTTCGCCAAGAGCAAGGTCGGGGTGGAGTTCTTCGTCGAGCCGGAGACCTTCGCCACCCGGACCACAGCCGTCGCGGTCGCCACGAACGGTGAGTGGATCCGCCGCCGATGCGGCTCCCCCGAGGTGATCCGCAAGGTGGCCAGCAAGCACGCGGTGCCCGCGTACGACGTGCAGATCATGGGCTACCCGCAGCGGATGCGCGACTGGAGCGCCCGTAACAAGCGCGGCCTGTCGATCGACGAGTAGTGGCGCACGCGCACGATGCCCTCTAGTGGGTTGACGTAGGACATACCGCACCGACACGCCGTCGGGGCGCGGTCGAAACCCCTCAGCAGGTCATTTTGGGCATTGATGACGAGTCCTTGCCGCGACTTCCTCACCGAACGGGTTCCCTAACGGGCTCCATTCGTCGCATACTCGCCTGGGAGGGGGGACTCTGATGAAGCAGGATCTCACGGCCTTGTGCTGCGACTGCGGCACGATTCGCGAGGTGAGCGACTACCAGAGTGTGGGCGAAGCACAGTCCGCCTACGGGCTGGCCCGCTGCGTCGTCTGGCGCAAGTGCCGCACCTGCGGCTACCGCACCTATCACGCCTACCTACGTGAGGATGAGGACCGCGACGAGTTGGAGGACGCCCTCCGGCTGGACGGCGCGCTGGCCGCCGAGGCCCTCGACGAAGAGGTGGAGCAGCTACGGCTGTGCGGGGTCGAGATCGGCCACGCTCCCGTCCCGGCCATCTGGGACGGGCAGTCCGTGGGCATGGTGACCCAGCGGCTGACCGACCGCGCCTACTCGATCGTGTTGGATCCCGAGGCGTCCGTGGTCTCCCGGCTCAAACTCATCGACATGATGTGGAACGAGCTGTTGGTCGGTGATCACGACGATCGCTGGTTCATCCAGGAGGCCGAGGACGACGAAACCCCCGCGTACGCGGTCCGACTGTTCGGCTACCGCACCCGGGGCTGAGACGGAGCACCCCCCGTAGGAGCGGACCGGCCGCACCGGGCCCGCCCCCACGACGGCACACAGCCGGACATCCCGTTTCCGTGGGCGCCCGGCCGCCGTTCTGCCGGTGGCCCGGCGCGTTCGGTATCCCACGGGCCTCTGAGGCCCCGAACCAGACCTACCCCGCGGCGGGTTCGGGCTCGGCCCGGCCGGACAGGCGACGCAGCGCCGACCTGGCCACCGCCGGGTCGGTGGTCCCCCAGTAGGGCGGTAGGGAGGCCCGCAGGAAACCGCCGTAGCGGGCGGTGGCCAGGCGCGGGTCCAGGACGGCGATGACGCCCCGGTCGTCGGTGGAGCGCAACAGGCGTCCGGTTCCCTGGGCGAGCAGGAGTGCGGCGTGGGTGGCGGCCACCGAGAGAAAGCCGTTGCCACCGTGCGCGGCCACGGCGCGCTGGCGGGCCGAGGCCAGCGGGTCGTCGGGCCGGGGAAAGGGGATGCGGTCCACGATGACCAGTGACAGCGAGGGCCCGGGCACGTCCACGCCCTGCCACAGCGACAGGGTGCCGAACAGGCAGGATCGCTCGTCCTCGGCGAACCGGCGGACCAGCTGGCCGGTGGAGTCCTCCCCCTGGCACAGGATCGGGTGGTCCAGTCGCTCACGGAGCTCTTCGGCGGCCTGCTGGGCGGCGCGCATGGAGGAGAACAGCCCCAGCGCACGGCCGTCGGCGGCTTCGATGAGCTCGGTGATCTCGTCCAGGTAGGCGGGCGCGAGCCCGTCGCGGCCTGGCGATGGCAGATGGGTGGCCACGTAGAGGATGCCGCTGCGCGCGTGCTCGAAGGGCGAGCCGACGTCCAGTGCGCGCCAGCGGGGCTCCCCAGCCGCGCGGTGGGGACCGTCACCGTCGTCGCCCCTTTCTCCCCCGCTGCCGTCGGGACCGGAGCCGCTCTGTGTCCCCTGGAGCTCGTCCGTCCCCTCTGCCTCGTGGGTACCGCCCGAACCCGAGCTGGTGCGGCCCGCGCGATCAGCGGCCTCCTGGGTGACCTCGCGGCCCAGACCCCACTGGTTGGCCAGGGCGGTGAAGGAACCGCCCAGTGTGAGGGTGGCGGAGGTCAGGACCACGGTGCGGTCTCCGAAGAGTTTGTCCCGCAGCAGCCCGCCGACGCCGAGCGGGGCCACGTTGAGCGTGGGCTGGCGGCCCGGTGTCCTGGTCAGCCACACGACCTCGGTGCGGTCGCGCAGGGCGGGCTCGAAGGACTCCAGGACCCGCACAGCGGTGTCGTGCACCTCTTCGAGGGCGGCTAGAGCCAGGCGGCGGTCGCTGGCTCCGTCCGGGTCCAGCTCACCGGGCGAGGGGCCGATGGCGGTGACGCAGGCCGAGGCGGCGTCGCGGGTCACGGCGACCGCGTTGGCGAGGGCGTCGTCGATGTGGTCCAGGCGCCCCTCGGCCGACTCGGTGAACATCAGTGCCAGGCCGTCGGCGCACTCGGTCAGGCGCTCGCTGACACCGGGTTCGACCAGACGGGCGGCGCGCTTGGCGGCGGCGTTGACCGTGCGCTCGCTCAGACCGCCGGTGGCCACGGAGGTGGCACGGTCGACGAGCTCGTGCGCCTCGTCGATCATGATCGTGTTGTGCTCGGGCAGGATGTGGTAGCCCTGCGACATGTCGATGGAGAGCATGGCGTGGTTGGTGACCACCACGTCCACGCCCTGGGTGGCCTCGCGGGCGAACTCGGCGAAGCACTCCTGTCCGAAGGGGCAGATCCGGGCACCCATGCACTCGTTGGCGCCCACCGATACCTGACGCCAGGCCAGGTCGCTGACACCGGGGGCGAGTTCGTCCCGGTCGCCGGTGATGGTCTCCTCGGCCCACTCGTGCAGCCGGGCCACCTGACGGCCCAGCGAGGAGAGCTGGCGGGGGTCGAACAGCTCGGTGTCCTCGGCGTCCTCGTCAGCGGTCTGCATCCGGTTACGGCACAGATAGTTGCGACGGCCCTTGAGCACGGCGAACGTGGGTTCGTGGGGCAGCAGCGGCGCGAGGGCCTTGGCCAGGCGTGGCAGGTCGCGCTCGATCAGCTGGTTCTGCAGGGCGATGGTGGCGGTGGAGATCACCACCGTGCTCTTGGCGGCCATGGCGTGTCTGATCGCGGGCACCAGATAGGCCAGGGACTTACCGGTGCCGGTACCGGCCTGGACCACCAGGTGTTCGCGCTCGTCGACCGCTTGGGCCACGGCACTGGCCATGGCCGCCTGGCCCTCGCGGCGGCTGCCGCCCAGGGCCGCGACGGCCGCTTCGAGAAGGACGGGGATGTCGGGAAGATCTGCCACGGATCGACAGTACCGGCCACGAAGGACAGGGCGGGCGTCGTCCACAGGACGGATCGGTCGCCGCGGCGTCGTGGAACACACCGTGAAGGCCGTGCTCCCGACCGTCGGGCACGCGCTCGACGAACGGTACCCGCGGCCATCCGGTCGGGACCTCTGACCGATACCGGTACCGACCGCGCGCCCTCTAGGTTGGCGGGGATCCCGGCGATGCCCCGGCCACGAACACGCGCACGGTCGGGCCGTGGCTCCCCCCGTGCCCGCGGTCCGTGCCGTACGGCGCCGGCCCACGTGTCCGGGAGGCCCTCGTCCCGAAGGAGACCGTCCCCCATGCCGCCGACGACCGGTACCCCTCTGCCGACAGGGCGCGGGAAGGAAAGCTCGAACACGGCGTGGCCGGCCATCACCGTCCCCGAACCACCGGGGGACACCGGCCCCGGGCGAGCGGCCCCGGAGTTCTCGCGGGTCCGGCCGGCCGGTAACGGCCTGGAGGCGCGCACGTGACGGCCACGGGCACCAGGGCCCCGGGCCGGAGCGGCAGACTCGCGGGCCTGGACGTCCTGCGGGGTGTCTCGCTGCTGCTGGTCGTCGTCTACCACGGCTTCCCCGACGCGGTTCCCGGAGGCGGCGTCGTGGGGGTCACCATGTTCCTGGCCCTGAGCGGTCATCTCGTCACACGCTCACTGCTCTCCGAGTGGGAGCGGGTCGGCACGATCGACGTCCCGCGCTACACCCGGCGCCGAGCGGTCCGGCTGCTGCCCGCCCTGTGGACGATGCTCGCCGGGCTCACCCTGGTCACGCTCCTGTTCGACCCCCTGAACGATGTCGAGCTGCTCCCCAGAACACTGCTCGTCGGGTTCACCTACACCACCAACGTCCCGATCGACATAGGCTCCGACGCGACCTTCCACCTGTGGACCCTGGCGACCGAGGTCCAGTTCTACGTCCTGTGGCCGCTGGTGGTGTGGATCGGCCTGCGCGGCGACCGCCCGTGGACCACGATCGCCGCCGCGGCCGTCCTGGTCCTGCTCGGATGCCTCGCGGGCATGCTGGCGGTGGCTCCCGAACTCGACGTCGCCTACCGGTTCCCCACCTCCTGGGGTCTGGCGCTGGTCATGGGCGCCTGCACCGCCCTGGCCGAGCGCCAGGGCGTCCTTCGCCCCTCACCCGGGCGCTGGGAAGGCGTGGTCGCGGCCGTGGCGGTGCTGGCCGTACTCGGCCTGTTCACGCTGAGGGGGCACGCCTGGACCTACCTGGCCGTCGTTCCCGGGGTGGCCGCCCTGACCTGCTACCTGGTCATGCGCTGTGCGGCGTGGCCGGTCCCCTCGCACGGCCTCGTACGCCCCATGGTCGGTCTGGGCACCATCTCCTACGGCGCCTACCTGTGGAACTATCCGATCGTGTTGTGGCTGCGCTCCTGGGACGAGGCGTGGAGCGGACCGCTCTCCCTCATCCTGACCTTCGCGGCGGGCTGGGTGAGCTGGCGCGCCCTGGAGCAACCGTTGCTCGACCGGTGGTCCGGCCACCGGTCACGACGCTGACGGCATGCGGGACTGCTTCCGCGGGCCTCTCACCGCGCTCCGCACGTCCTGCGATCGTCGTCCCAGACCGTTCTCATAGGAGTAGGTGACGACCTGGAGCCGATCACGCAGACCCAGCTTGCGCAGAATCGCCCCGATATGGGTCTTGACCGTCGACTCACTCAAGGACAACTCGTCCGCGATCTCCGCGTTGGAGGCGCCGCTGACCACGGCGGCGAACACCTTGCGCTCTCGTTCTGTGAGGGTCGCGTACTCCGGCGGCACCGGCCGCACCACCTCGGCGGGGGCGTCGAACAGCGCGTTCAGATCGTGCGAGGCCAGCACGGTGTTACCCGCGTACACGGTCCGCACGGCCTCGCACACGAACTCCGGGGTGCTGTCCTTGAGCAGGAAACCGCTGGCCCCGTACCTGATGGCCTCGATCGACTGCCGGTCCAGCCCCAGGTCCGTGAGCATGATGACCCGGGGCCAGGACGACGCGGACATGATCCCGTTCCCCTCGGCCCCGGAGAGCCGCCTCATGGCTTCGAGCCCGTTCATCGGGCCCATCCACATGTCCATCAGGACGATGTCCGGTCGGGCGGCTTCGATGACCGTGAGGGCCTCACCGCCCTCCCCTGCCTGCCCGACCACGGTCATGTCCTCCTGGGAATCGATGATCAGGCTCAGCCCCGACCGGAAGAGTCGTTGACCGTCCGCGAGTACGACCCGAATACGTGCATCACTCACCTGGAGCTCATCTCAATGGGGTGAAGTGTGGCTGGTGGCGTACGGAGAGTGGGGGCATCCCCGACGCTGGGTGGGGGGTGTGTTGCGCGACTCCGTAGCGAGGCGGGCCCGGCCGTCGGCGGGGGAGCACGCGGCGACGTGGAGCGACCGGTGTACGTCCCTCTGTGCGACCGGCCGACGATCCGCACCGATTCGTGATGCTAGAGTCCCGCCCTCTTCGTTCTCAAGTCCGCCAGGAGGGGGACCACCGGCGCATCGACGGTATTCCACGGCCCGGTGTCCCCTGTGCGTCCGCGCGCGGATTGAGGCGGAAAACAGGTTGGCGCCTCAGAACACCCTCCCTCACCTCGACGAACGCATGTGGCCCCGATACCACCGGTGACATCGGGACCATCCCGCCGGGCGCCGCGGGCGCGTTCGGTCCGGATGCGCGTGCGCGTGGCGGCGCGGGCGGATTTCCTCCATAAGTCGCAAGTCGTTCTCCCCGAAACGTCTCTCCATCTCACATGGTTATCGACATCGTCCCCCCGAACGGTTCCGTGAGGCCCCCGCCTCCGCGAGACGGAGCTCAGGGGATGGAATGGCACCTGAGGTCAATAAATCGGCACCTTTAGACGATATGTCCAAACTTGCACTTTTCCCTAAGCTGGCACACGGCCGTGCGTCGACCCGCGCCCCCATCACGAGCCGTCCGCCGCCGATCCGTACACGTACGAGCGTCAGGAGAGCCTCCGTGACTCACCCGCTCCTCGCCGACCCCGATGTGTCCGACCTCCCCGTACGAGAATGCGGGGAGCCCCTGGTTGACTTACGTGGCCTCGGCATCCTCTGCACGAACCCCGACGACGCGGCGGGGATGAGGGCGCGGTCCTCACTGGCCGCGCGGCTGCGCGAGGCACAGCGCTCGCTTCCCCCCGGCGTGCGCTTCGGGGTCGCCCAGGGCCACCGCTCGCCCGGGGCCCAGAACGAGATCATCACCGCCTACACCGACATGTTGCGGCGTCTGCACCCGGAGAAGGGCGAGACGGAGATCGCGCGGCTCTCCAGCCGCTACGTGGCGCCCCTCGGGGTGGCCCCCCACGTCGCCGGTGCCGCGGTCGACCTCACCCTGGTCGATGACCGGGCACGTCCCCTGTGGATGGGCACGGAGATCGACGCGACCCCCGAGGAGAGCGACGGGGCGTGCTACTTCGACGCCCCGGCCTCGATCCGGCCGCCCGACGCCACCGCACGGTCATGGCCGCCGCGCTCATGGGCCAGGGACTGGTGAACTACCCCACCGAGTGGTGGCACTGGAGCTACGGGGACCGCTACTGGGCCTACACCACCAGGTCCCCGCACGCGCTCTACGGCCCCTGGCCGGGCTCCGAGGCGGTCGAGTGAGAGCTCCCACCCTCACCGTCCACCTCGCGGCGGTGGCGCACAACGCCCGGCTGTTCGCCGGCCTGTCCCCCGGGTTCATGGCCGTGGTCAAGGCGGACGCCTTCAACCACGGAGCCGCGGAGGTCGCGCGCACGGCCCTGGCCAACGGGGCGCGGCGCCTCGGGGTCACCAGTGTTCGTGAGGCCGTCCGACTGCGCGGACAGGGGATCGCCGCACCCCTGTTGAGCTGGCTGAACCCACCCGGCACGGACTACACCGAGGCGGTCGGGCTGTACGTCGAAACAGCCGTCGGAGACCTGGGACAGCTCCATGACGTCGCGGACACCGCACGCCGCACCGGCCAGGTCCCCGGCATCCACCTTTTCGTCGACACGGGGATGTCACGCGACGGAGCGCCACTGGACCACTGGGCGCAACTGTGCCTACGCGCCCGCTCCCTGGAGAAGGCGCGAAGAGTGCGGATCCTGGGGGTCATGAGCCACCTGTCCTGCGCGGACGAGCCCGACCACCCGGCCAACGAGCGGGCCGTGCGGTTGTTCGAGCAGGCCGTGTCCGTCGTCCACGCCACCGGTACGGCCTCCGCGGTCCGGCACCTGGCCGGCAGCGCGGCCGCCCTCGACCTCCCCCGCACCAGGTTCGACATGGCCCGGATCGGTGCCGGGCTGTACGGGATCGACCCGACAGGCCGACACGGGCTGCGCCGGGCCATGACACTCGCCGCGCCGGTGGTCATGGTGCGCGACGTCGGGGCGGGGACCCCGGTCGGGTACGGCCACACCCACCTCACCCGAACCCGCACACGGCTGGCCCTGGTGCCCTTGGGCTACGCGGACGGCATCCCCCGCCGTGCGGCCGACACCGCCGAGGTCATGGTCCACGGCCGCCGGTGCCCCGTGGTGGGGGCCGTCTCCATGGACCAGATCGTGGTCGACGTCGGCGTCCTGCCGGTCCGCGCGGGCGACCGGGTCATCGTGTTCGGTCCGGGGAACGGGGGCGAACCGACCACGGCCGACTGGGCCCGGTGGTGCCACACCAACGAACACGAACTGATGACCGGTGTGGGACCGCGTGTGGAACGCGTCATTCATGAGCCCCGCCCGGCCACTCCGGCAGATCCTCGAGACGCCACCTGTCTCTCGGGGTTGCGCACCTCGCACGTGAGAACGTCACACGACCCGAAGGAGACGGGATCCCATGCCCGGTACTGACGAACGCGTCCATGTCATCGTCGTCTGCGGCGGGAGGGGCGCCGAACACGATGTGTCCATCGCATCGGCGGAGTCGATCATCCAACACCTGGACACGACCGTGTACCGGTCCAGCAGGCTCGTCATCGGGCGTGACGGCCAGTGGACCGACGACGACGGGGAAGTACTCCCCGGCCTGGCCGGAGCGGTCGCGGTACTCGAGGACGCCGACGTCGTGTTCCCGGTCGTCCACGGCACCGGCGGGGAGGACGGGACCCTGGCCGCGCTGCTGGACCTGTGCTCGGTCCCCTACGTCGGGCCGGGTGTGCGGGCGGGGGCCGTCAGCATGGACAAACACCTCACCAAACTGCTCGCGCGGGACGCGGGTGTGCGGGTGGCTCCGGGCGTCCTGCTGGACACCGGGGAGTCCGCCGTCCCCGGCGCCCTCCCCCAGGGCCTGGACACACCGCTGTTCGTGAAACCCGACCAGGAGGGTTCCAGCTTCGGGGTCTCCCGGGTCACCGACCTGGGTGAACTGGACAAGGCCATCGCGTACGCGGCCGAGTTCGACCGCTACGTCCTGGTGGAGAAGGAGATGGAGGGTCGGGAGATCGACATCGCCGTGATCGAACACCCCGACGGGACCCTGGCCGTGAGCGCCCCCCTGGAGATCAGGGTCGGATCCGCCGCGTTCTTCGACACCGAGAGCAAGTACACGGCGGGAGGTGTCGAGTTCCTCGTTCCGGCACCGATCCCCGACGAGTACACCGACCGGCTCCGACAGGCGAGTCTGCGGCTCTACCGTCTGCTCGGCTGCGCGGGAACGGCCCGCTTCGACTACTTCGTGGACGACCACGGCGAACCGACCCTCAACGAGATCAACGTGGTGCCCGGCCTGACCGCGCGATCACAGGTGCCGCGCATGTTCCAGGCCCAGGGGATCGGCTATCCGGAGCTGCTCAACACCCTGGTCAGGACGACGATGGTGCGCGCGGAACACGTGCTGATGTCGCAGCGGTGAGGTCGTCCCGGCCCCGCTTCGTTCCCGTGGTCTCCGGAGCGGGGCGCGGGGCTCCCCGGGAGAAACGACGAGACGACCCGGCGAGCGCGGTCACGCGCGAGCAGGATCGCCTCGGAGTCGAGTGGAGCTATGGGGATTCGAACCCCAGACCTCCTCCATGCCATGGAGGCGCGCTACCGACTGCGCCATAGCCCCGTGTGCCTTGCGGCAACGGTTCGATCCTACCGGATTCGGAAGGGTGGGATGACCAGGCGGGGATGTCGGGTACCCCGCACACCGTTCTCGTGCGGGGCGCCCGGCCCCGGAAGACGTCGGGCCCGCGGGGAAGGTCGCCCTGCGACCGACCACACGGGCCCACTCGTGGATCTGACGGGACGTTACTCGGGCCCGTCCCGGGAAGGCGAAGATCGTGCCGTGAAGCGCGACGGCCGCAGTCCGAGCGGCACGAGGGTCGCCCCCCAGAAGAAACGACGAGACGACCCGGCGAGCGCGGTCACGCGCGAGCAGGATCGTCTCGGAGTCGAGTGGAGCTATGGGGATTCGAACCCCAGACCTCCTCCATGCCATGGAGGCGCGCTACCGACTGCGCCATAGCCCCTGGTATGCCGAACGGTTTCCCCGAACGGCGATGCACTCACTGTACCGGAGATCGGCGGTGGGTCGCGACTTCGGGACCGGCGGGTGGACGTGCGGTGGCCGCTCTCGGGCCGAATACCCTGGAGTAGTGCCCGAATCAAAGCTTGAAATCCAGATGCTCCACGACCGCCTACTAGTGAAGGCGGTACCGGACAAGAGCGAGCGGCACAGCAATGCCGGCCTGGTCGTCCCGGACACGGTCAGGTTGGCCACCAGGCTCGAGTGGGGTGAGGTCTACGGCGCCGGGACCAGTACCCGCCATGTGAAAGCCGGGGACCGCGTGCTCTTCGACCCCAAGGAACAGGGGGAGGTCGAACTGAACGGCGAGCACTACGTGATCCTGCGTGAACACGACGCGCACGCCGTCGCCAACGAGGCCCCGGAGCAGGGCCGGACCGGCCTGTACCTGTAGTTCCCTCCGTCCCGCCGGGCACCTCGTCCCGGCGGGCTCCCCACCTCTGCACGCACCGCCCCGGATCAGGCGCGCCCGTCGTCTCGCGGAGGACTCGCGACCGCCTTGACCAGCGAGTACACGCACATGTTGAGGGCCTCGTACGCGGACGCGCGAGCGGCGTGCACGTAGGTCCACGCGGCGTAGATCCCGGCCCACATGAGCTGCTGCACCCATATCGGCGACACCCCGGGGTCGATACTGCCGTCGGCGTGGCCGCGTTCGACGAGGGCGTACAGGGCGAGGTCCGCGGCACCGCACTCGTCCTGGGACACCTCGTACCAGGGGTCCTCGTTCCCGAACCCGAGCATGACCACCTTCTCAAGCCCGAAGTACTCGGGAACGAGCCTCCGGAAGGCCTCCAGCCCCGTGCCCTCGGTGGTGCGCGCCCGTCCGGTGGCCTCGTTGATGAGCTCCTCGGCGTACTCACCGAGGGCGCAGACCAGGTCGGCGCGTTCGGCGAAGTAGCGCTGGAGCGTGCTGCGTGCCACACCTGCGGCCTCTGCCACCTGGGACAGGGGGGCCGAGGAGTTCTCGCCGAGCACCGCCACCGCCGCTTCGAGGATCGCGCGGCGGGTCCTGGCCCGGGTCCTCGTCTCTTCCTCTGAGGGAGCGCTCTTCACCATGCCCTCATTCTAGGGTTGTCGGTATTTGGTTGACATTAATCGGTCAACTATGACCTACTCTGAATCATGACTGAGCCATCAAGATCAGATACTGACCCTTCACCGGTCGCAACTGACCCCCGCTTCGCCCAGCTCCGGGTGCTGTGGTCGTTCGTACGCCCGCACCGGCGCAAGCTGGCTCTGGGCCTGCTCCTGGCACTGGTCGGCTCGGCACTCGAACTCGCCAACCCGATGGTGATCAAGCTGGTCCTGGACACCGTTTCCGGCGCGGGCGGCCTTCGCGGACCGGTCACACTGCTGCTGGTCCTGTTCTTGTTGGGCACGGTGTTCGGCCTGTGGCACTGGATCCTCCTGGGCACCGTTGCCGAGAAGGTGGTGCTGGACGCACGCACCTCCCTCGTGCGCCGCTACTTCCGCGCCGCGCTCATCCCGCTGTCGCACCGCTCCTCCGGTGAGCTGGTCACCCGGGCCACCTCCGACACGGTGCTCCTGCGCGAGGCCGCCTCCAGCAGCGTCATCAGCCTCGTCAACGGCGGCGTGCTGCTGGTGGGGACGCTGGTCATGATGGGCGTGTTGGACCTGTTCCTGCTCGCCGTCACCTTCGTCGGGGTGCTCGTCGTCACCGTCCTGTTCCTGACCCTGATGCCCTCCCTGGCCAAGGCTCAGGAGCGGGCGCAGAACTCCCTGGGTCTGATGGGCGGCGTGCTCGACGGGGCACTGCGTGCGATCCGCACGGTCAAGGTCAGCCGCGCCGAGGAGCGGCTGGGCAGCCAGATCCTGGAGCACGCCCAGGAGTCCGCGCGGCACGGCGTGCGCTCGGTGCGCCGCCAGGCGGTCGCCTGGACGGTGGCCTTCAGCGGTGTCCAGCTCGCCATCATCGCCATCCTGGTCGTGGGCGCGCTGCGGGTGACCTCCGGCGCCATCGAGGTCTCCACCCTCGTCGCGTTCCTGCTCTACGCCTTCACCCTCATGGGCCCCGTGACGGAGCTCTCCCAGAGCGTCACCACGCTCCAGTCGGGTATCGCCGCGGCCAAGCGCATCCGCGAGGTGGAGGCCCTCCCGCTCGAACCCTCCTCCGACGGACCCGGCACACCCGTTCCGTCAAGCGGGCCGGGCAGCGGCCGTGATGACGCGCTGTTGGAGCTGCGCGAGGTCACCGCCCGGTACGCGCCCGGCGCCGAGTCCGCGCTGGACCGGGTGGACCTGGCCGTCCCCCGGCGCGGTCACACCGCGATCGTCGGCCCCTCCGGCGCGGGCAAGACCACAGTGTTCTCACTGCTGCTGCGCTTCCTCGAACCAGAGGAGGGCCAGCTGCTCCTGGAGGGGACCCCCTACCGCGAGCTCACGCCGGGGCAGGTACGCGGCCGCTTCGCCTACGTGGAGCAGGACACCCCGGTCATCCCCGGCACCATCCGGGAGAACCTGCTGTTCAGCCGCCCCTCCGCCACCGAGGAGGAGGTGCTCCGGGTTCTGGACCAGGTCCGGTTGACCGAGAAGATCTGCGCTCTGGAGAAAGGGCTGGACACCCCGCTGGAGGCCACGTCCTTCTCCGGGGGCCAGCGCCAGCGGATCGCCCTGGCCCGGGCCCTGCTGCGCTCGCCCGACGTGCTGCTGCTGGACGAGGCCACCTCGCAGGTGGACGCGATCACCGAGGCCGCCATCACCGAGAGCGTGCGCGACCACGCGGACCGGGCGGCCGTGGTGACCGTCGCGCACCGGCTGTCCACTGTGATCCACGCCGACACCATCGCGTTGATGGAGAACGGGCGGGTACGGGACAGCGGCACGCACCAGGAACTGATGGAGCGCGACGACCTGTACCGGGAACTGGTCGCGGCACTGCACATCGCCGAGTCCGGGGACCGGGCTCCGAGGGCGGACGGGCGGGACGACCGCACGGAGCAGGGCCGGGTGACCCCGGTCACGTGACCGCGCGGTAGCATCCGGCCAGAGCCGGTCGGCGCGAACGGCTCGACGGCCGTGGACCATCCCGGAAGGGCCCGCCCCTCCCGGCCGCGGCCCCGTCCGCCCTCCGCCCCCTGCGCCGTGCCCCTCGGCGCCCGTATCCGGCGCTTCGGCGCCCACGAGGTATCCATGACCGACTTCGCCCAGTACCAGGACGGCGTCTACGCCGACGCGACCAACGGCAGTCTGCCCCGGCTGCCCTACCACCACGACGACCTGCGCGACCTGGCCGAGAGGACCATGGATCCGGGGCCGTTCGGCTACGTGGAGGGTGGTGCCGGACGGGAGCGCACCGCCCGGGCCAACGTGGACGCGTTCGCCCGTTACGCGTTGCGCCCGCGCACCCTGCGGCCGGGCTCCGAGGAGTCCGGCGACCTGGGGGTCACCCTGTTCGGGGAGCGCTACCCCACCCCGCTGCTGACCGCGCCGATCGGGGTGCTGGAGCAGGTGCACGAGGAGGCGGAACTGGCCGTGGCCGGGGGAGCCAACGCACTGGGGGTGCCGATGGTGCTGTCCACGGCCGCGTCCACGCCGATGGAGGAGGTCGCCGAGGCGGTCGACTCGTGGTGGTACCAGTTGTACTGGCCCAGCGACGATGCCCTGGCCGAGTCGTTCGTACGGCGGGCGACGGCGGCCGGGGCCAAGGCGATCGTCGTCACCTCAGACACCAGGCGTCTGGGCTGGCGCCCGCGCGACCTGGCGCTGGGTCACCTGCCGTTCCTGCGCAGCCAGGGCACGGCGAACTACTTCAGCGACCCGGAGTTCCGTGGGCGCCTGAAGGCCGACCCGGAGCCCGGCGGGGTCTTCACCGAGGCGGTGTTCCACTTCCTGGGCGCGTTCGCCAGCAGGTCGCTGAGCACCGACAACATCGCCCGCATCCGCCGGTGGACGGACCTTCCGGTGCTGGTCAAGGGCGTCGTGCGCGGGGACGAGGCAGCCGATCTGGTCGCGGCGGGCGTGGACGGGATCGTGGTCAGCAACCACGGCGGGCGGCAGGTCGACAACGCTGTGGCGGCCCTGGACGCCCTGCCCGAGGTGGTGGAGGCGGTCGGCGGCCGGGCCACGGTGCTGTTCGACTCGGGTGTGCGCTCGGGCTCGGACGCGGCCGTGGCGATGGCGCTGGGCGCCGAGGCGGTGCTGCTGGGAAGGCCCTGGGTGTACGGATTGGCCGTGGACGGTGCGGCGGGTGTGGAACACGTGCTGCGCGCGACGCTGGCGGAGCTACAGATCACCGCGGAGCTGATGGGCAAGGACGTCGCCGACCTGGACGGGAGCGACGTCACGCGCCGCTGACCGCGGTGGAGGCCGAGTCGGCCGCCGGGCCGGCGGCCGACCGACGCGTCCCGCCTACGTCGCCGCCGGGTGCTTGACGGTACCGAACGGGCCTGTCGACGACGTAGCGCCACAAGCCGTCAGCGCCCCGCCGGGCCACATCGGTCGCGGTTCCCCGGATGTCGACCTCCCGCCCCTCGTTCCCGGTGCCCCGGATGACCCAGTCCACGGTGAGGAGGGCGATGTCGTCCGCCACGTGGACGTGCCGGGGAGTGACGCGGATGGGCACGCCCAGGCTCATCAGGTTGGCGTTGGCCTCCCGCCGGGCCGTCCCGGTCAGCGGGTTCCCGGGGTCCAGGACGAGGACGCCGTCCTCCTCGTAGACCCTCTCGACCAGGTCTGGGTCACCGGAATTGAAGGCGCTGGCGAACACGTGCGGGTGTTCCGCCGCCTCGGTGGTGAGGGACAGTATGTCCTCATGCCCCGATTTCCGATCGCTCATGGCCACAGCCAACCAGGCCCTCCTGCGGCTCACCAAGCGGTGAGTGGCGGATGGGACCGTGAACTGGTTCCGGACGGGCGGGGAGAGACGTGTGCGCCCACGCTGACCTGCCCGGTGGAGGCCGCTCTGGCAGCGGTCTCGGGCCGGTGGACGACGCTGGTGCTGCGCGAGCTGATGCACGGCCCGCACTCCTACGGCCAGTTGCGCCGGGCGCTGCCCCGGTTGAGTGACAAGGTGCTGTCCGACCGGCTGCGGACCCTGACGGACCAGGGACTGGCGGAGCGCCGGGAGACCACCGGGTTCCCGACCCGTACCACGTACTCGCTGACCTCCCGGGGCCTGCTGCTGCGCCCGCTGCTGGTGGAGCTGTACCGGACGGGACAGGACCTGCTGGAGACGCGTGGGGACTGAGGACGTGCAGGGCCCGTCCGGACACGGGAGCGGCTGACGGAGGACCCCGCCCGGTCACGGACGGCCCGCTCAGAGGAGGTGGCCGAGGACACGCGCCAGGCGGTCTCTCGGCTCGTGGAGGCGGACGGCCGTGCTCGCCCGGTTGAGGGCGCGGGAGGCTCGGAGGATACGGCGGGTGGGTCCGCGTCGCTGGCGGTCGTAACGGGCCAGAGCGCTCCCGACGGTGGCCTCGGCGCCGAGCGCGTCGGCGAGGGCGACAGCGTCGATGACCGACTCGCAGGCACCGCGCCCCAGGTTGGGCGCCATGGCGTGCGCGGCGTCGCCTATGACCACGTGGCGGCCGTGAACGTAGCTCGCCGGGGCGGGGAGGTCGTACAGCTCGCGCCGGTCCACCCCGGTTCCGGGCAGGGCGTCCAGGACGCGGGTGACCGCGGGGTGCCAGCCGCCGTACAGCTCGCGCAGCAGGTCCACGCGGTCCTGTTCCTTCCTGCCGTGGAGGAGTTCCGTACGGAGGGCGGCGAACCAGTTGGTGGTGCGGGCGTCCATCGGAGTGATCCCGAAGAGCATCCCCCTGCCCCACGTCTCGTTGGCCAGGTCCACCCGTCCGGGGACCGCGCCCCGGTAGGCGACCGTACCGAGCGGGCGGGGGCCGGGGGATCCGGGAAGGACGGTGCCGCGAACGAGGCTGTGGATACCGTCGGCGCCCACCACCGCGTCGAAGCCCCCGGCGTCGCGGACCTCGGCTCCGGTCACGGGCGTGTTCCAGCGCACGAGGCCGTCGGGGAGCCCCTCGACGAGCACGGCCAGCAGGGACGACCGGGAGATGAGACGGACCTCAGCCCGCTTCTGGCCACCCGAGACCAGGGCGCGTCCGGAGGGGTCCGCGATCACACCTCTGGTGGGCCGCTCGGCGTGTTCGCGGATGCGCTCCCCGAGGCCGAGCCGGTCGAGCGCGGCCATGCTCCCGCGCCACATGCCCAGTGCCCCGCCGATGTCGGGCGGCGAGTCCCTGCGTTCGCGGACTTCCACCTCCCAGCCCGCGCGCAGCAGTCCGTGGGCCGCCGCGAGTCCGGCGACGCCCCCTCCGACGACCAACGCTCTTCCTCTCATGCCCGACACGCTACTACGTTCGTAGTTACATGTCACTACGAATATAGTGGACCGATGTCGCAGAACAGGACCCGAGCCCTCGACGCCGCGCTCTCCCTGCTGGGCGACCAGGGGCTGCACGCACTCACACACGGGAGGGTGGACACCGCGGCGGGGCTGCCCCGGGGGTCGACCTCCAACCACTTCCGCACCCGTGCGGCACTGGTGCGCGGGGTGGTCGAACGGCTGGAGGAGAAGGACAGGGAGATCTGGGCGGCCCTCTACGACGCCGCCCTGGGAGACGTCGAGCACCTGGCCGACGCCGCGATCGGCTTCGTGACCGCGGCGACCACGACCGACCGCGCCCTCACCGTCGCCCGCTACACCCTGGCCATGGAGGGCGTCCACAACCCCGAGGTGCGCGCCTCGCTGGCTCGGGGCTCCGAACTCGTCCACGGCTGGACGTCACGGATACTCGCCGACCTGGGCGCCGCCGACCCGGACACGGCCTCGCGCACCCTGACGGCCTACGCCGACGGACTCATCATGCGCGGTATCACCCGCCCGGAGATCGTCGAGCCGCGTGAGCAGGTACTCCGGGTGATCCGGTCCTGCTTGGACTGAGACCCGGGTCGGGTGCCCGGAGACGCCGGGCCCCGAGGCGCACCCGCCCCGGGGCCCGGCCCGTCTCCCTCCGGTCCCTCCATCAGCCCTTGACGGCGCCCGATGTCAGGCCCGCCACGATCCTGCGCTGTAGGAGCAGGGCGAAGAGGATCAGCGGAACCGAGACCAGCACGGACGCGGCCATGATCTGCCCGATCGGGTTCTCGTAGCCGACCCGCTGGAAGGTGCCCACGAAGACCGGGACGGTCTGCACGTTGAGGTCGTTGGGCGCGAAGGAGAAGGCCAGCAGGAACTCGTTGGTGGCGTACACGAAGGTCAGGATGGCCGCCGCGCCCACACCCGGCGCCGCCAGCGGCGCCACGACGCGCAGGAAGGCCTGGAACGGGGTGGCCCCGTCCACCTTCGCCGACTCCTCGATCTCCCGGGGGATGCCCGCGAAGAACGTGGTGAGGATGAAGATGGCCAGCGGCAGGGTCAGCGCCACGTAGGGGATGATCATGCCCACGTAGGAGTTGAGCAGGCTGATCCCGGTCCACTCGTTGAGCCTCAGGTACATCTGGTACAGCGGATTGACCAGGGCCACCGGCGGGAACAGCGTCGCGACCAGGGTGGCGGCCAGGATCGCGAACTTGCCCGCCAGCGGCAGCCGGGCCAGCGCGTAGCCCGTGAGCGAGGCCACCGGGATACAGATCAGCGTGGTCACCGACGCCACGATCAGCGAGTTGCGCAGCGCGAACTGGAATCCCTGGGTGAAGACCTCCCGGTAGTTGCTGAGGTCGAACGGCCCGTGAAGGATGTTCGGATCGGTGATCGCCGCCGAACCCGACCGCAGGCTGGTCATACCCATCCACAGGAACGGGAACAGGCACCACATCAGCACCACGGCCAGGCCGAGGAGCTTGAGCGCGTTGCCCACCGCCGGGTGCATCCGTCGGCGCGGCTTGTGAACCGGCCTGCCGGGCCTCACCGTCTCGGCCGCCATCACTTCTCCTTCCGCGCCACGTCACCGACCATGTGGCGCCCCATCCGGCTGATGAAGGTCAGGCCGACGACCATGACGATGACGAACGTGACCGTGGACAGCGCGTTGGCGTAGCCCAGGTCCGGGTCGCGGACCAGGTAGCGCTGCGCGTAGACCGACAGGGTGGCCAGCGAGTTCGAGTAGCCGGTGAACACGTAGGCGAAGTCGAACATGCGCAGTGCGTCCACCGTGCGAAACAGCAGGGCCACGACGATCGCCGGACGCAGCAGCGGCATGGTGATGGTCCAGAACCGCTGCAACGCGTTGGCCCCGTCCACCTTGGCGGCCTCGTAGTAGTCCTTCGGGATGGTTTGCAGGCCCGCCAGCAGCAGTAGGGCCACGAACGGCGCGGTCTTCCACACGTCGGCGCTGATGATGCCCACCATCGCCCAGGACGGGTCGCGCAGCCAGTTGATGTCCGTACCCAGGAGGGAGTTCACAAAGCCCGGGTTGCGGTCGAACATGTACCGCCACACCTGCGCGGCCACGGCGGTCGGGATGACCCACGGGATCAGGATGACCGCACGGGTCAGGCCCCGTCCGACGAACGCCTGGTGCATGATCAACGCGAAGGCCATCCCGATGAGGAACTCCAGCGACACCGAAGCGACCGTGAACACCAGGGTGTTCCAGACGGCGCTGAAGAAGCCGGAATCGGTCACGACCCGTACGTAGTTGTCGACCCCCGTGAACTCCTGGCGAAACCCCCTGATGTCGTAGAGGCTCATCCCGATCGCGTAGAACACCGGAAAGAGCGCGATCACGGCCATGAAGGCGAACGACGGGGCGAGGAAGATCCGCCCCATCGCACGCTCGCCCAGACCCCTGCTCACACGGACTCTCTGGGTCGTCGCCATCGTCCCTACTCTTGTTCGAGCGCGTCGTCGGCCGCCTGGTCCACCGCTTCGAGGGCCGGGCCGGCCTCCTCCTGGCCCCGGAACGCCGGGTGCAGGTTGTCCTGGACGGCCAGTGACAGCGAGTTGTAGCCGGGCACCGGCGGACGGGCCTGTGCCTGCGAGAGGATCTCGCCGAGCATCTCGAAGTTGGGGTCCTCCGCGTCCTCGTAGGTGCTGAGCATGGTCGGCGGCAGGCTGTTCCGGGCCAGGATGTCCTGAGCCTCGGGGTCGGTGGCGGCCCACAAGGTGAACTCGCGGGCGAGTTCCTTGTTCTCGCTCAGGGTGCTCACCGCGTTGTTGAGCCCGCCCAGGGCGCTGGTGGTGCCCTCACCGCTGAAGGTGGGCAGCGGAGCCACGGCGAAGTCGTCGGCGACCGCGCTCTCCTCGTCGCCCTCACCCGCCACCAGCGGGACGGCGTAGGGCCAGTTGCGCATGTAGACGGCCTCGCCAGCCTGGAACAGGGCGCGCGCGTCGTCCTCGACCATGGAATCGAAGCCGTCGGCGTAGAAGCCGCTGTCATAGGCCTCGGTCATGAAGTCCAGGGCGGTGGTGGCGGCGTCGCCCTCCAGGAAGGTGCTCCGCTCCTGGGAGTCGTCGAACAGCTTGCCGTTCGCGGACCAGAACAGCTCCAGGTAGTTGACGACGAAGCCCTCGTACTGGTCGCCCTGACCGACGTAGGCGGAGATGCCCGCCTCCTCGGCGGCCTCCATGCCGGTCTCATAGAGCTCGTCCCACGTGGTGGGAGGCTCCTCGACGAGGTCGGTGCGGTAGTAGAGGAACGCGCCGTTGGAGGAGTAGGGCAGCGCGTAGAGCTCCTGCTGCCACTGGGCGCTGTCGACGGCGCCCTCGAGGCTGACGCCCTCGACCTCTCCCCGCATGTCCTCCAGGCTCTCGATGTAGCCGAACTCGGCGAACTCACCGGTCCAGATGACGTCGAGCCCGAGGACGTCGAACTCCCCGGCCTGGTTTTGCAGGTCCTGGAACATGGCCTGGCGCTGTTCGTCCGCGGTGGGTGCCAGGAAGAAGACCTCGACCTGCTTCTCGGGGTTGTTCTCGTTCCACAGGCGGGCGACGTCCTCGTGGATCTGGCGGTCGGCTCCGGTGACGGCCCAGACGAACTGCGGGTCGTCAGCGAGGCCGGCGGACTCGCCCCCCTCTCCCGCGCCCTCCTCCCCCGGGGGCTCGCCGCACGCGGTGGCCAGGGTGAGGCCCAGAGCGGCGAGGCCGGCAGCGCAAGCGCGTACCGCATACCTCTTATGGCGTGGAAGCACTGGCATGACTCTCTCCTTCCGCGCCGGGCGGACGCCCTGGCGCGCGGCATCGAGTGTGTCCTGGATCGTCCCCCGAGGTTGTGCGCAAACGATGCCACCGAAGATGTGACCTAGTCAACAGAGGTTCTGCGTTCTTGTACGCCATACGGGCGAAGAGCGGCAAATGACTGGATTGCCCCTATGAAAACGTTGCCATAACCAGGGTCACACTCCTACCGTGGACAACATGCCCAGCCAACCCGCGAGCATGCGGGACGTCGCCGATCGCGCGGGGGTCTCCCTCTCGACGGTCTCCCGCGTACTGCGCGCCGCACCCGGGGTCGCCCCCGAGGTCAGACAGCGTGTCCAGCGCGCCGCGGACGAACTCTCCTACGTGGTCTCGCGAAACGCCTCCGGACTGGTCACCGGGCGCACCGGGCGGGTCGCGGTGATCGTGCCCTTCCTACAGCCGTGGTACTTCGGCGTGGCCCTGGCCGGGATCAGTGACGCCCTGCGCGAGGCCGATCTGGACATGCTCGTCTACCAGGTCGGCGAGACCCGTGCCCGCCGGGGATGGACGCGCGCGCTGCCGCTACGGCGCAACACCGACGCCGTGGTCACCGTCTCCATGGACCTGTCCGAGGAGGAGTGCCACCGGCTGGACGACGTGGGCGTGCCGGTGGTGCTGGTGGGTCAGCGCGTACCGCGGCGGGCCAGCGTGTACATAGACGACCGGGAGGGCGCGTCCGGGGCCACCCGGCACCTGCTCAACCTGGGGCACACGCGCGTGGCCTATATCGGTTCGCGGACCGAGGCGTGGTTCAGCACCAGCTCACGGCACCGGCTGGAGGGGTACGAGTCCGCCATGGCCGACGCGGGGCTGTCCCCGTGGAGTGTGGTCAGGTCGCCCGGGCACGA
The DNA here is from genome assembly GCF_056312425.1 of Nocardiopsis sp. TRM 82005. Classification (NCBI taxonomy): domain Bacteria; kingdom Bacillati; phylum Actinomycetota; class Actinomycetes; order Streptosporangiales; family Nocardiopsidaceae; genus Nocardiopsis; species Nocardiopsis sp. TRM 82005. The sequence goes on along the minus strand of NZ_JBWDTQ010000021.1, from coordinate 40,104 downwards.
GGGCGGCGGTCTCGCCATGGGCGAGCTGCTGTCGGACCACGACCCGCCCACGGCCGTGCTCGCCGAGTTCGACACCATCGCGCTGGGCGCGTACCGCACGCTGCGCCGTTCCGGCGTGCGCGTGCCCGACTCCCTCTCACTCATGGGGTTCGACAACCACGAGGCCGCGGCGGTGCTGGACCTGACCACCGTCGACCAAGCGCCCTACGACACCGGACTGGCCGCGGGACGGCTCACCGTGGGCATCCTCAACGGAACCGCGCGCGGCGACGTACACGCGGAGATGCCCACGCAGCTCATCCTGCGGCAGTCCACCGCCGCGCCCAGGGGCACACGCGACCTGTCATCGTGAGGCGCGGCCAACGGCGCGGACCCGGGGGTGGGAGCCCCGCGGTATCCGCCGCGAGGGCCGAGACGGCACCCGGCGCGGGAGGCCGACGCGGACACCGACCATCCGATCTCCAAGGAGAACTGATCATGCAGCAGTGGTGGCGCGACGCGGTTCTGTACCAGGTCTACCCGCGCAGCTTCGCCGACGCCGACGGGGACGGGGTCGGCGACATCGCGGGGATCACCTCGCGGCTGGACCATGTGGCCGGGCTGGGCGCGGACGGGATCTGGCTGTCGCCGTTCTACACCTCACCCTGGGCGGACGGCGGGTACGACGTGGCCGACTTCCGGAACGTGGACCCGCGCCTGGGCACGCTGGCGGACTTCGACGCGATGGTGGAGGCCGCGCACGCACGGGGCCTGCGGGTGATGATCGACATCGTGCCCAACCACACCTCCGAGGAGCATCCCTGGTTCGGGGAGGCGCTGGCGGCGGGGCCAGGGTCGCCCGAGCGCGGTCTGTACGTGTTCCGTGACGGGCGGGGGCGGAGGGGGGAACTGCCGCCGACCAACTGGCGGTCGACGTTCGGCGGACCGGCGTGGAGCCGTACGGACGACGGGCAGTGGTACCTGCATCTGTTCGCCCCCGAGCAGCCTGACCTGAACTGGGACGACGAGCGGGTGCACGAGGAGTTCCGCGGCATCCTTCGGTTCTGGAGCCGGCGCGGGGTGGACGGTTTCCGGATCGACGTGGCCTACGCGCTGGTCAAGGACATGCGTGAACCGCTGCGCGACCTGGTGCTGGTGGAGGGCGGCCGCTTCGAGGACATCGCGGCCAACCCGGACCATCCGTTCCTGGACCGGCCCGAGGTGCACGGGGTCTACCGGGACTGGCGGCGTGTGCTGGCCGAGTTCGATCCGCCCCGGGCCACGGTGGGTGAGGTGTGGCTGCCCAGCGACCGGCGGGTGCTGTACACACGGCCCGACGAGCTGGACCAGGCGTTCAACTTCGACTTCCTGCGGACGGCGTGGGAGGCAGACGCCTACCGAAGGGTGATCGACTCCTCCATCGCCGACGCCGCACAGGTGGGCACGGTGCCCACGTGGGTGATCGGCAACCACGACGTGGTGCGCCCGGTGTCGGTACTGGGGCTGCCCACGGGGACCGGCCAGCGTGCGTGGCTGCTCAGCGGCGGGCATGATCCGGAGCCGGACCTGAAGCTGGGCACGCGGCGGGCACGGGCGCTGGCGCTGCTGGAGCTGTCGCTGCCGGGTTCGGCGTACGTGTACCAGGGCGAGGAGCTGGGCCTGCCGGAGGTGGCGGACCTGCCCGCGGAGTCGCTGGAGGACCCGCGCTGGGTGCGCAGCGGGCGCACCGACAAGGGCCGGGACGGGTGCCGGGTGCCGCTGCCGTGGACGGCGGAGGGCGCGTCGTACGGGTTCAGCGGGGGCGCCGGGGCCCCGGGGGAGGCCCCGTGGCTGCCCCAGCCCGAGGGGTGGGGCCGGTGGTCGGTGGAGAGCCAGTCCGGTGACCCGGAGTCGATGCTCAGCCTGTACCGCCGGGCCCTGGCACACCGACGGGAGTTCGCCGCGGACGAGGTGCTGACCTGGGACGGCACTCTGAACCGGGGGCCGGTTCTCGCCTTCTGGCGAGGCGCGGACGTGCTGGTGCTGGTCAACACGGGCGAGGAGACCGTGGAGCTGCCTCCGGGCGAGGTGCTGGTGGCCAGCACGGAGCTGGACGGCGGACTCTCGGGGAACGCGGCGGTGTGGCTGCGCCAGGGGTGAGCGGCACACCGGGGGCACGGGGGTCCTCCCCTGAAAGCCGTCGGGCCCGTGCGGAAGGTCGCCTTGCGACCGACCACACGGGCCCGCCCGTGGAGCTATGGGGATTCGAACCCCAGACCTCCTCCATGCCATGGAGGCGCGCTACCGACTGCGCCATAGCCCCGTAAGGGAGTCGATCGGGCCTGTGCGGCCCTGCCGACTCCCTGCACCTTAGCGGAATTCGGCGCAAACGTCGAAACGGTTACGCGTCGTCGCTGAGCACCACCGGCTCGGGCAGGCTGGCCGCGTTGTGCTCCATCAGCCGCCAGTGGTCCCGGCGCCGCTGGATCACCGACCAGCAGCAGTTGCTGAGCGGCCCCAGAACCTCGCGCTGCTCGTCGGGGATCCCGAGCATCCGGGCGATCCCCATCCGCAGGGCGGCGCCGTGGCTGACCACCACGAGCAGCCCTCCGGACGGGGTCTTGTCCAGCCCGCGCTCGACGGCGGCGCACATTCGGTCGCCGACCTCGGCGATGCCCTCACCGTCGGGGATGTCCATCCGCGCGTGCTCGGCCGGCCAGCGCTCGGACAGCTCAGCCCCGGTCAGCCCCTCCCAGGACCCGCCGAAGCGCTCACGCAGCCCCTTGTCGAACTCCACCCGCACCCCTGAGACGCGGGACAGGTAACCGGCGGTGTCGGAGGCCCTCCTCAGGTCGGAGGCGACGATGACGTCCGGGTTCATGGAGGCGAGCAGCTCCCCCGCCCGTTTGGCCTGGGCGTGGCCGATCGGATCGAGGTCGATGTCGGTCTGCCCCTGGAAACGGTTCTCCACGTTCCAGGCCGTGCGTCCGTGCCGCCAGAACAGCACACGAGGCATGTCACTCACGTGGTGTGTCTCTCCGCTCGGAGTGGTTCCGGTGCTACTGCTCGTCCAGGGGCGTGCGCTCGGCGCCGCGCGCGCTCTCGGGCAGGTCGATCTCGGGGCAGTCCTTCCACAGCCGTTCGAGGCCGTAGTATCCGCGCTCCTCCTCGTGCTGGATGTGCACGACGATGTCGGCGTAGTCCAGCAGTACCCAGCGCCCGTCGCGCTCGCCTTCGCGGCGGACCGGCTTGGCCCCGGCCTGGAGGCGTAGCTGGTCCTCGACCTCCTCGACGATCGAGCGAACCTGGCGGTCGTTGGGAGCCGAGCACAGCACGAAGGCATCGGTGATGACCAGCTGCTCGCTGACGTCGTAGGCGATGATTTCCTGGGCGAGCTTGTCGGAGGCGGCCTCTGCCGCGACCTTGACCAGCTCCAGCGCCCTGTCGGTGGCTGTCACGTTGTGCTTGCTGCCTTTCAGCTCTCTAGGTAGAGCCCGGTCTTGTTGATGTAACGAACGATGCCGTCGGGAACCAGGTACCAGATGGGCTCGCCCTTGCGGACCCGTTCCCGGCACTCGGTCGAGGAGATGGCCAGCGCGGGGACCTCCACCAGGGAGACCTTGCCCTCTGGCAGTCCGGGGTCACTGAGACGGTGCCCGGGACGGTTACAGCCTATGAAATGCGCGAGCTCGAACAGTTCGTCGACGTTGTGCCAGCTCAGAATGGCGCCCAGCGCGTCGGCTCCGGTGATGAAGTACAACTCCACCCCGGGCCCGTACTTGGAGCGCATCTCGCGCAGTGTGTCGAGGGTGTAGGTGGGCCCGGAGCGGTCTATCTCCATGCGGTCCACCCTGAACTGGGGGTTCTCGGCGGTCGCGATGACCGTCATCAGGTAACGGTCCTCGGAGGGGGTGACCTTGGCCAGGTCCTTCTGCCAGGGCTGACCGGTGGGGACGAACACCACCTCGTCGAGTTCGAAGAAGTGCGCGACCTCACTGGCCGCCACGAGGTGCCCGTGGTGGATGGGGTCGAAGGTACCGCCCATGATGCCGACCTTGGTCGGGGCGGTCGCGCCCCGCCACGCGGGGGAGCCTCCGCTCCGGAGGACGCCGGAAGCTTCGTGCGCCACTGTGCGCTCCGTTTCGCCTTGGACGTTGCCGTTGCCGGGATCGGCCAACCGAGAGTAGCCGACACCGGGCACCACCGCTGTCCTCTTGGTCCCCTTTTGTTCCCTGAACTGGAACAACGGCCCCTGCGACGGCTTCCTTCCCCGGGCGTGTCCCCAGCGCCCGGGAAACACGTCATATCTCGTTTCTGGAAACCGTGGCCAAGCGCCATCCCGGCGCATAGCATGCCGATATGGCCAACACACCAGACCGCGTCCGCACCCGGCTGTCCGAGATCTCACCCCGTGCCTACGAGCACCCCGCCGACCGCGGCGCTCTGGTCGCGCTGCGCTCGCTGCGCGGGTTCGACGAGGTGTTCAAGCGCTTGTCCGGGCTGTTCAACGAACGGGCCCTGCGACTGATGTTCCTGTCCAGCGCCGTCCGGGTCGGCCCCACCCAGTTCCCACACGTGTACGACTACGTGCGCGACGCCGCCTACGTCCTGGACCTGGACGAGGTGCCCGAGCTGTATATCCAGATGAACCCCAAGCCGAACGCCATGGCGATCGGCAGCCAGCGACCGTTCATCGTGATGACCACGGGCCTGTTCGACCTGCTGGACGCCGAGGAGCAGCGCTTCGTCGTCGGCCACGAGGTCGGCCACATCCTCAGCGGACACGCCGTGTACCGCACCATGTTGCTGGCCCTGATCCGTCTGGCCTCCCGCGTGGCGTGGGTGCCTCTGGGCTTCATCGGCCTCCAGGCCATCGTCGCCGCGCTGGAGGAGTGGTACCGCAAGTCCGAGCTGTCCTGCGACCGCGCCGGGCTCCTCGCCAGCCAGAACCCCGAGGCCGGCAAGCGCGCCCTGATGAAGCTGGCGGGCGGCTCCAAGCTCGTGGAGATGAACCCCGACGCGTTCCTGGAGCAGGCTCGTGACTACGAGTCCGGCGGCGACGCCCGTGACAGCCTGCTCAAGCTGCTCAGCCTGATGGGCCAGACCCACCCGTTCGCGGTGGTGCGCCTGGCCGAGCTGCACCGCTGGATCGGGGACGGCTCCTACCAGCGCATCGTCAACGGCGACTACCCGCGCCGTTCCTCCGACCGCGACGCCAGGGTCGGCGAGGAGGCGCGCAGCGCCGCCAACTCCTACAAGGAGGCGTGGGAGCGCTCGGGCGACCCGCTGCTGGGCACCCTGCGCGACGTCGCGGGCAGTGCGGCCAACGCGGGCGGCAAGATCTTCGACACCGTCGCCGACCGGTGGCGCGGCGGCTCCTCACGCGGCGGCGACCAGGGCGCCAACGGCTCCTCCTGACCTGTGCCGCAGCGACGCGGCGGCCGGAGGCGAAGGGGGCGGTCCGCGTCGGCGGGCCGCCCCCTCCTCCCCCGCGCAAGTTCCCGGGTCAGTGCGGATCGGCCATGTACCCGCGAACCCGCTGCCAGGCGGGATGTGCGGGGTCGATGACCGCGAAGTGGTCGGCCCCGGCCGGCTCGTGGTAGTCCACACGGTCTCCGGCGTCGCGGGCGGCGTCCGCGTAGTCGCGGCTCTGCTCCACTGGGACACGCTGGTCGGCGTCACCGTGCACGACCAGCTGGGGTATCCCGAACGGCACTCGTAGCACCGGCGAACCGTAGGCATACGCCTCCGCCGACGGATCCGGGCCCAGGAACGCCCCGACCGCGCCTTCACCGAGGTCCGCCCTGGCGCAGCGCTCCAGGTCGGTGATGGGGGCGAGGGCCACCACGGCGGTCACGGGCGTCCTCGCGTCGAGCGCGTTGAGCAGGGCCAGGTGTCCGCCCGCGGAGTGCCCGAGGGACACCACCCGGCCGAGGTCGTAGCGCCCGGGCTCACGCGCGGCGGCCTCGGCGAGGAGTGCCAGGGCGTCACCGACGTCGTCCAGGGTCCGCGGCCAGCCTCCACCGTCGACACCGGTGCGGCGGTACTCCACGTTCCACACCGCCCATCCCCCGGCGGCCAGGTCGCGGGCCAGCGGATCCATGAGGGTGGCGTTGAACCGGTCACGCCACCAGCCGCCGTGCAGCAGGACCGCGACGGGCGCGGGGCCGTCCGTTCCACCCTCCGGGTCCCACAGATGCACGGTCTGGCTGGAGTGGTCGCCGTAGGACACGGTGGTCGGCACGTGTATCCCCTCGTCGTCGGGCTCGATACCTGCGCCGCGGACCGTAACAGGTCGACCGCCCCCGTTGGCCCGCCTCCCGGCCTCCCCGCGGTACTCTCCCGGGTGAGGAGAGCGCGTCCGGGCTGGACCCGGTGCGGCTCCGGGCCCCCTCGCCGACCAGGCGCTCCAGCGGAGCGCCGGTGGCGGCGCGGGCGGTGGCAGAGCGGCGGCTTCTCGGCCCTGAGGAGCCGAGCCCGCGGTTGAACACCTGGTCGGCTCCGAACCATCCGGTCATCCCGCGCAGCGCCGACGGTAGGGGGCCGTCGGCACTGCGAGCGGTGCGGTGTGACCGGTACTGACCCTAGAAGGCGGGGCCGGCGGCCATGGCGTCGTCGATGGTCTCGGAGCGGGCCTGCTCGACCTCCTCCACGAGCTCCTCCTCGTGGGCCTCGATCTCCTCGACGACGGTGGCGGAGAAGCTGCGCAGGGCGATCTCCTCGGTGAGGACGTCGCCGCGGACGCGGTTGTGGTCGCCGACCTGGGCGGTCGGGGAGTTGTCGGAGGTGACCAGGTCGCCGCCGACGATGTTGTTGTCGACGTAGACACCGCCGCTGACACCGGTGACGCTCAGGTCGCCGTCAACGTAGTTGACGGAGGAGCAGAAGCCCTCCTCCTCACCGGCGCCGACCGCGACCGGGCCGGAACCACCGGTGTAGGTCGCCGCGCCGAGGACCTCGCTGTCGCAGAGGATGCCGCCGCTGGCCGGGTTGGTGACGGACAGGGCGCCGCGCACCACGGAGTCGTAGATGTCGGCGTACTCGACACCGTCGGCCTTGAACGCGCCGCCGACGCGGCCGCCGGAGACGTAGACGGAGCCGACCTCGGCGTTGACGTTGCGGACGGAGGAGTCGACCACGTAGGCGAAGCCGTCGGTGTTGCCTCCCTCGACCGGGACGGTGCGCAGGGCGGCACCGGCCGAGCTGTCCTCCAAGTAGGTGCCGTAGGAACCGCGGTTGACCACGCGGTCGTCGACGGAGCTCTTCTGGGCATCGAAGTAACCGTCCTTGCGGACGATCACCTCGCCCTCGATCTCGCCGTCGACGATGTGCAGGTTGGCACCCTGGCGGACGGTGACGTCGCCCTGGACGACGGCGCCGTCCAGGAAGCAGCTCTTGCCTGCGGGAACCGCGAGATCCGTGGGCAGGGTGACCGCGCCGCCGTGACCCGAGCAGAGCGTGACGAGGTCTGCCTGGGCGGGGGAGGTCATCATCGTGACACCGCCGATGGCCAGGGCGGCCGTGGCGATGGCCGCAGCCGTGCTCCGGAGCTTCATACGGGGGATTCCTTTCGTCGTGACCGTGGGAGCGGCGCTCCGAACGGTGTTCAGGAGCGCCGGGAGACGCCACAGTGAAAGTATCGACCAAGCTTCACTTTGGGAATACTTCTCAGGCGAAGATTCGCTTCTGTCCAGGTTTCCGGCAGGAAAACGTTACAGGTGCCAACGGAAACGCGGATCCACCACGTCACACCCGAGGCCTGTCCGCGCGTACGGGGCCGCCCGTCGGGACGAACGGCCCCTCCCGCCCCCGTTACCGGATATGGCCGTCACCGGTGACCACGTACTTGGTGGAGGTCATCTCGGTGAGGCCCATCGGTCCTCTGGCGTGCAGTTTCTGGGTGGAAATACCAATTTCGGCACCGAAACCGAACTCGCCGCCGTCGGTGAACCTCGTGGAGGCGTTGATCATGACCGCGGCGGAGTCGACCCGGGAGACGAAATACCGGGAGGCCTTCAGCGAGTCGGTGATGATCGCCTCGGTGTGCTGGGTGGAGTACCTGCGGATATGTGTGAGTGCCGCGTCGATGGTGGGCACCACGCGCACGGCCAAGTCCATGGACAGGTACTCGGTCGCCCAGTCCTCCTCGGTGGCCTCGACCACGGTGGCCCCCGTCTGGTGTGCGGCGGCGACCTCCAGCACCCGCGGGTCACCGTGCACGGTCACGCCGCCCTCCGCCAGGGATTCCAGCACGCGCGGCAGGAACGCCTCGGCGACCGCCTCATGCACCAGCAGGGTCTCCGCGGCGTTGCACACCGAGCAGCGCTGCGCCTTGGCGTTGGTGGCGATGGCCACGGCCTTGTCGAGGTCGGCGTCCGCGTCCACGTAGACATGGCACAGGCCCTCACCGGTCTCGATGACCGGGACGGTGGAGTCGCGAACCACGGCCTGGATGAGGGATCCGCCGCCGCGCGGGATGAGTACGTCCACCAGGCCGCGCGCACGCATGAGCGCGGTGGAGGACTCGCGGGTGCGCCCGGGCACCATCTGGACGGAGTCCACCGGGACACCGGTGCCCTCCAGGGCGTCCCGAAGGACCCCGACGATGGCGGTGTTGGATGCGTAGGCCGAGGAGGAACCGCGTAGCAGGGCGGCGTTGCCGCTCTTGAGGCACAGGGCGGCGGCGTCCACGGTGACGTTGGGACGGCCCTCGTAGATGATGCCGATGACGCCGAGCGGCACCCGGATCTGGCGCAGGTCCAGGCCGTTGGGCAGCACGGATCCGCGCACGGACTCGCCCACCGGGTCGGGGAGCTCGACGATCTCGCGGACGGCGTCGGCGATGGCCCCGATCCGCTGCGGGGTGAGGGTGAGCCGGTCGATCATGGCAGGGCCGGTACCGTCCCGGCGGGCCCGCGCCACGTCCTCGGCGTTGGCCGCGGTGATCTCGTCGGCCCGCTTGACCAGGGTGTCGGCGATCGCCAGCAGGGCGTCGTCCTTCACCTCCCGGCTGAGCGGGGCGAGGTCGGCCGCCGCGTCCCTGGCGCGCCCGGCCACCGTGTGGACCTCGCGCTCGATGTCGCTCATGGTGTTCTCTCTTGGTTGGGAGGCCATCCCGGCGTACCCGCCCTGCGGCGTCGGAGGGCGTCCTGGTACGCCCCGGGTGAACCCCTTCAGCGTATAGCGCCGCGCGGCCGGGGACACGGTTGTCCACAGGCAGCGGTGGCGGTGCCGCGCGCCCGTCCGCACCCGCCGACCACCTGTCGAAGGAGCCCGCACGACACTGCTCAGCTCCTGCGCAGCAGGTTCAGACTGAGGTCGGTAACGCTGTGCACGGCGTACTTCCCCTCCTGTCTACTCCGCACCAGGCCGGCCTCGCGGAGCACGTTCATGTGCTTGCTCACCGTGGCGGGCGAGATGTCCGCCAGGCGCGCGAGGGCGGTCGTGTTGGACACCTTGCCGTCGGCCACCAGCTCGAGCAGCCGTGACCGGGTGAGGCCGAGCAGTGCTTCCAGAGAGGTCGAAGGCGGTGTCCGGTCCAGCCAGCCGAGGCTGTGCTCGACCGGGTAGACGAGCACCGGCGGCAGGCAGGGGTCGGCGAGCGCCACGGGTGTGGCCCAGCAGAAGAGGGACGGGACCAGGAGGAGTCCGCGTCCGTCCAGGTGGAGTTCCCTGTCGAAGGGATAGTCGGCTTCCAGGACGGGGCTCCGCCACCGCATGAGGGGACCGAACGAGGCCAGGAGCGCCTCGGAGCCCCCGTTCCGCAGGGCTCGGAGGCGAAGGGCCAGGTCCGCGTGCGTCTGGGCGCGTATCTGCGGCCAGAACGGAGCCAGGGCGGCCCCCTGGTAGGTACGCAGAGCGGAGCTGAGCAGGCGCATGGCACCGGCGTCGCCCTCGGCCAGCCGGTCGAGCGCGGAGGAACGCCGTACGCGGCTGGCCAGGATGTACAGCTCCTCCCGTATGCGGAACTTCGGCGTACTCAGCACGGTCTCGACCCCGGAGCCCGGGCCGTCCTCGGCGATGGCCGGGGTGAGGAAGTCCGGGCAGTAGCTCGCGTACGGGGCCAGTTCCAGCAGCAGCCGCAGCGCGCGCTCCCCGCCTCCGCCGTCCAGGAGTCCTCCGCGCACCGCTCTGCGCCATTCGCCGAAGAAGAGCGCTCCCTGCTTGTGCTGGAGAACATGAAGGCTGTTCACGGTTTCCCACATCAGGTCCGCGGAGTCAGCCAGGCGAATACGCAGCAGGTCATCTCCGCCGAAGTAGATACGCAGCCCAGAGCCATGTGTTGACATTTCGGACTTTTCCAGTTCTCGCGGTCGCATCCAACCACGTTGTCGCCAGAGAGAAAACGTGCCTGAGAGCTGATGCCGATAACCAAGAATAACTACGTCTCCGCTGACACGGACCGGGAGGGCGGAAAGGAGGGGACTGTGCGACCGGCACGGACGGATTCATGTACCGCACGCAGCGCATCTTACCTGAAATACTTGGCCACAGCCCCCGTTCTCGCTGCGATGATCTCGGCTTACACGGTCTCCTGTGCCACGGAAAGCGACTTGGACAACACCCAATTGCGTGAAATCAACCCGGAGGAAGAGGGCGTGCTGGAACAGGCGGAACAACTCCTCCTCCAGGAGTGCATGGAAAGCCATGGGTTCGAATACCAGATCACCTCCGCGGACCCGCCCACAGAACATAAGGAATTCAACTACGTCATCGACGATCCGGAGTGGGCAGCCGAGCACGGGTACGGGACCGACCTCCAGCGCGAGGCCGCCGAAGCGCGCGAGAACGATCCGAACCAGCGCTATTTCGAGAGCCTGCCGCGGGCCCGCAGGGCGGTCGCCCTGCGGGCCGCCAACGGCCCGAGCCCGGACGGGCTGACAGCGACCGCGCCCGACGGAGTGGAGTTCAGCCGCAGCGACCAGGGGTGCCAGTCACATGCCGAACGCGAGCTCTACGGCGACCTCCAGGCATGGTTCCAGGCCCAGACCACCGTCGAGTCCCTGCCGGAGCTCGTCCACCAGCGCGTGATCAGCGACCCGCGCTATCAGGAGGCCGCCCGGAGGTGGTCGGAGTGCATGGCCGGTTCAGGATACGACTACGCGACCCCGGCCGAACTTCGCCTCGCGCTGCCCCCGCCCGAAGATCCGCTGCCCGAAGCCGAGGAGGCCCGGCTCGCGCTGGCGGAGGCGCGCTGCGCCGTCGATTCCGATCTGGCCGAAAGCACGGCGGAGCTGGACGAACACCACGGCGGAGAGCTCCGACGGCAGTACCGCTCCGCGGTGGACACGCGGCGCCGGCTCCAGCTGAACGCCCTGCCCCGGGCCCGCTCCATCGTCGAGGAGGCGGCGCGGCCGGCCGGGCGGCACTGAACTCCGGGGGCACCACGCCCTCCGAGACGAACAGAACACACCACGAGGAGAGATCATGATGATGAAGCGGATGACGATCCTGGCCACGGCGATCGCCGCCATGGCCCTGCTGCACACGCCCGCCGCCCAGGCCGAGGAGGTGCTGCCCGCCTCGGCCGACCCCGACGGCAACCTGCACGCCTACTACGGGTACGACTACGCCAACTACTGCGGCGGCTGGAGGGGGCCCTCCGGCAACTGGGGGGCGTGCCGCAACGAGACCTCATCGCTGTGGAACAACGGCTACCCCGGGGACCTCGACGACGTGCGGGTCTACTGGGGCACCAACCAGACGGGTGCCTCCCGGGGCGTGCACAACGGCGTGGCCCTCCCCGACCTTCGCAGGTGGACCTTCGACGCGGGCACCGGGTCGGGCGCGGGAGAGGCCCTGGACAACAACATCTCCTCGCACAGGTGGGTCAACCTGTAACAGGTGCGGCCCCGTACACGGGTGCGGAACGCGTGCGGCGGTCCCTGACCGCACCGGGACACGCCGGAAGGGTCCGGGGAGGGAAACCGCCCTCCCCGGACCGCTCGCCCCGGCAGGCCCCCGGAGGCCGTGGCCCCACGGGCCCTCCGGTACTCAGCTCCAGCCGTAGCGGGCCCGTAGTACCGCCGCGACCTTCCAGAACAGGTCCTCGTCCATGACGGCGGCCTCACGGCGGATGTTGTCCTCGTCGAATTCGAAGAGCCGGTCCACCCGCACGTAGGAGTCGCGCTGCTCTCGGTCCCAGGGGCCCGAGCCGATCGGCAGCCACTCCTGGCGCTCCCAGTCACCGGGGCTCTGCGAGGACAGCATCAGTCCGTGCAGGCGCCCGTCCATGCGGCCGATCACCAGCAGCGGCCGGTCCTTGCCCTGGCCCGGGTCCTCCTGATAGGGCACCCATGTCCACACGATCTCGCCCGCGTCGGCGAGGCCGTCGCGCTCGGGCGCGTAGACGAGCGCGGTGGCGTTGCGGCCGGTGGGGATCTCGCGGACCTCGCCGTGCTGGGGATGGTCGTCACTTCGACGCGTCATTGGTTCGCTCACGTCCGCATCCTAGACGTACTCAGCCCTCAGCCCACGGAGAGCAGGGCCTCCAGCGCGCGGACGCAGTGGGCGGCCTCCTCCTCCGGGGCGGTGGTCCGCTCCCCCGCCGGGACGGCCGACCAACGCAGCGCCCGGTCCTCCACGTAGGCGGTCCACCCGTGCGCGACGGGCAGCGCGTCCCCGTCCAGGCCCAGGACCACCAGGGTGCGCTCGGCCATGGCCAGACGCAGGCCCTCCACGTACTCCCCGCCCAGGCTCACCGCCCCGCTGCCGAAGACCAGTGCCAGGTACGACTCGCGGCGCCGGTCGATCTGCCCGTAGTAGCGGATCACGAACTGCGCGATCGCCTCCTTCGGCGGCAACCCCTCGTCGGGGGCGGTGTTGCGCACGACCCGGCGCCCGGCGGCGGCCACGACGGCGTCGTGGAAGGCGGTCTTGTTCGGGAAGTAGTGGAACAGCAGTCCCCGTGAGATGCCCGCCTCCCTGGCCACCTCGTCGACGGACAACTCCTGGATGGGTCTTTCCACCAGCATCCGCAGTCCGATCCCGACCAACTGGCGCCTGCGTTCGTCCTGGGTCATCCGCGTGCGTCGCGGAGCTTGGTCGCTCACGCTATTGAGCATTGCTCAATAAGAACGTAGTGTCAACGCCGAAGCGACCGAAGCCGTGGACGCGGACGGACACGGGAAGCAGCACGGAGAAGCACACACATGAGCAAGGGAACGATCCTGATCACCGGCGCCAGCGCCGGCCTCGGCGCCGAGATGGCGCGCCAGTTCGCGGCGCTCGGCTACGACCTGGGGCTGTGCGCGCGACGCACCGAGAAGATGGAGGCGCTGCGCGAGGAGATCGCCGTCGCCCACCCCGACCGCCGAGTGGAGCTGCGAGCGCTCGACGTCACCGACGACGAAGCCGTGTTCAAGGTGTTCGCGGACCTGGCTGCGGCCTTCGGCATCGTGGACAGGGTGATCGTCAACGCGGGGCTCGGCAAGGGCGCCGCCCTGGGCAAGGGGCGCTACGACGCCAACCGCCAGACCGCGATGACCAACTTCGTGGGCGCCCTGGCCCAGTCTGAGGCGGCCATGGAGGTTTTCCGCGCCCAGGGGCGCGGCCACCTGGTGATGATCTCGTCGATGTCGGCGCTGCGCGGCATGCGCAAGGCCATGACCGTCTACGCCGCCACCAAGGCCGGTGTGGCGGCCATCGCGGAGGGCCTGCGCTCGGAGCGGATGCCGGGCCTGGACGTGTCCGTGGTCTACCCGGGCTATATCCGCTCGGAGATGAACGAGCACGTGCAGCAGAAGACCAGGTTCATGGTGGACACGGAGACCGGTGTGCGCTCGATGGTCACCGCGATCGAGAAGCGCAGGGTGCGGGCGTACGTGCCCGCGTGGCCGTGGGCACCGATCGGCTTCGCCATGAAGCGGCTCCCCCTGTCCGTGGTCAGGAAGCTGACGTGAGCGGGCCGAAGGAATCCGGCGCGGCGCGCCACGCCCGGCGGTGACGGGGATGGGCGCTCAAAGCTCCCGCAGCGCGGCGATGATCCGGTCACGTGCCGCGCGCCCCTCCGGGCACGGGACCAGCGGGTACACGTGGAAGGCGCCCTGCTCCTCCTGGAGGTCGACCGACACCCCGGCCCCCGCCAACCGGTCGCGCAACCGCCGGACGTCGGGAAGAAAGAGATCGTGCGTGCCGATGTGGAGGTCGGTGGGCGGCAGGCCCTCCATCGGACCGTTGACCGGGCTGAGCCGGGGATCGGCCAGGTCGTCGCCGCCCGCCCAGGCCAGGGCGGACTCCCGTAGCCCCACCGGGCTCAGCCAGGGGTCCACCCGGTCCAGTTCCCGGATGCCGGGGTGGGACATGGTCAGGTCCACCCAAGGAGCGATCAGCACCAGGCGCCGTGGCACGGGCAGCTCCGGATCGGCTTCCTCTCCGAGCAAGGACTGGGCGTAGGAGAGCACCAGCCCGGCACCCGCCGAGTCTCCCGCGAACACCACGGGCCCGGCGCCGGCGGGCAGCCCCCGGTGGACGGCTTCCAGAAAGGGGAACGCCTGCCGGTGGGTGTGTCGGGGAGCCAGCCCGTAGACCGGGACCTCCACCAGGCAGCCCGCGTCCGCCAGCCTGGCGACGAACACCCAGTGCCAGGGTGACAACTCGTGGACGTAGGACCCTCCGTGCACGTACAGCACGACCCGCTCCGGATCCGCCGTCCCCCGCGGCGGCACGGTGTAGCTGTCGAACCCGCCGACCCCTCGTACGTCGACCCCGTACCGCTCGGTGAACCAGGCCGGAGGCGCCGGGTCACCCTTGGGTGCCGCGATCTGCTTGCGGACGTCCTCCAGGGTCGCCATGGACCGCTTGCGCGTCATCCGCAGTAGTAGGGACAGTAATCGTACGGCCAGGCTGGGCATGGGGGCTTCCCTTCCTCACACACAAGGGCTCGGGCCAGGCCCCTCCCCGAAAGGGGCGACGGACCCCGGGCCCATGGTAGGAAACCGGCGGCGGAACTCAGGGAAGTGGCACCCCGGTCTCTGTTCCGGTTCACCGCGTCCCGGCCGGGTCCGCCCGGACGGGCTACAGGACCACCAGGTCGTCCCGGTGCACGAGCTCCCGCTCGTAGGAGGGCCCCATCTCCCGGGCCAGCCACCGGGTGGACCGCCCCATCAGGTCGGGCACCTCGGCCGCGTCGTAGTTGACCAGCCCGCGCGCGACCACACCGCCCTGCTCGTCGCACAGGTCAACCGGGTCGCCAGCGCTGAAGTCGCCCGTAACCCTCACCACGCCGGCTGGAAGCAGGGACGCCTTCTCCCTCGCCACCGCCGCGACCGCGCCGGGGTCCAGGACCAGGCTGCCCCGCCCCGCGGTGGCGTGCGCCAGCCACAGCTGGCGGGCTGACGGGCGCCGCCCGTTATCCGGAGCGAACAGGGTGCCCACACGGTCGCCCTCCAGGGCGGTACGGGCGTTGGCGACGGAGGTCAGCACGGTGTGCACCCCCGCCTCGGTGGCGATCCGAGCCGAGGCCACCTTCGTGACCATCCCGCCGGTGCCCACGCCCCGCTTTCCCGTACTGCCGATGTCGATCCCGTCCAGGTCGGCCGGGCCGCGTACCAGGCTGACCACCGACGACCCCGGCGAGGAGGGATTGCCGTCGTACAGGGCGTCCACGTCCGAAAGCAGTACCAACGCGTCGGCACGCATCAGGTGCGCCACCAGAGCCGCCAGCCGGTCGTTGTCGCCGAACCGCAGTTCGTGTGTGGCCACGGTGTCGTTCTCGTTGACGATCGGTACGGCGCCGATGTCCAGCAGGCGACGCAAGGTGCGCTGTGCGTTACGGTGCTGCACCCGGCGCATCATGTCCTCCACCGTGAGCAGAACCTGTGCGGCGGTGAGGCCGTGCCCGGCCAGCTCGGCCGTGTACGAGGCCAGCAGCAACCCCTGGCCCACGCTCGCGGCGGCCTGCTGGGAGGCCAGGTCGCGGGGACGGCTGGCCATCCTGAGCGGGGTCATCCCGGCCGCGACCGCTCCGGAGGAGACCAGGATCACCTCCTGGTCGGCTGCGCGGCGATCCGCCAGAACCCTGACCAGGTCGCGGATGCGGCCGGAGTCGATCCGGCCGTCGGGGGTCGTCAGCGACGACGACCCCACCTTCACCACGACCCGGCGTGCGGCCGCCACCGCCGCGCGGCCCGTCGTCTCCAAAGAACCGGTCTGTTCGAGTCCTGTGCTGTGCACCGTGAGGGGCTTTCCATCCAGTGGCGCGGCGCCCGGCGCCGCGCTCGTGCCTGTTCGGCCGGGCCGTCGGTCCCCGCGCGGTTCAGCCCAGCCGGGCGTCGGTTCCGCGCGGGCCGGACGGGACGACCTCGGCGTCCGTGGACGTGTCCCAGTCGAAGACCACGGAGTCCTCCTCGGTGCCGATGCGTACTTCGGCGCCCTCGGTGGCGCCGGCCTTGGCCAGCTCCTCCTCGATACCGAGGCGGTGGAGGCGCTCGGAGAGGTAGCCCACGGCCTCGTCGTTGGAGAAGTCGGTCTGGCGCACCCACCGGGCGGGCTTGTTCCCGCGTACCTGGAAGGCGTTGTCACCCAGCGGGACCACCTCGAAGGGGGTCTCGCCGATCATCTGGGGCCTGATCACGATTCGGGTGGGCTCGGGCACGGGCGCGGCCTCGCGAGCCGCGGACACCTGCTCGGCCAGGGCGAAGGACAGCTCGCGCAGGCCCTCTCGGGAGGCCACGGAGACCTCCATGACCTGGTATCCGCGCTCGACCAGTATCGGGGTGACCATCTCGGCCAGCTCGCGCGCCTCAGGGACGTCGACCTTGTTCAGGGCGACCAGGCGCGGTCGGTCCGACAGGTCCACGCCGGTGTGCTCACCGTAGGCGGACAGCTCCGCCTCCAGGGCGTCCAGGTCGCTGACCGGGTCTCGGCCCTGCTCGTAGGTGGCGCAGTCCAGCACGTGCAGGAGGGTGGAACAGCGCTCGATGTGGCGCAGGAACTCCAGGCCCAGGCCCTTGCCGTCGCTGGCGCCGGGGATGAGCCCGGGCACGTCGGCGATGACGTACTGGACGTTGCCCGCCTCCACCACGCCCAGGTTGGGCACGAGGGTGGTGAACGGGTAGTCGGCGATCTTGGGGCGGGCCGCGGACACCGCGGCGACCAGGGACGACTTACCCGCGCTGGGGAAGCCCACCAGGCCGACGTCGGCGATGGTCTTCATCTCCAGGCGTACGTCGAGGCCCTCGCCCTCCTCGCCCTTGAGGGCGAAACCGGGTGCCTTGCGCTTCTTGGAGGCCAGCGCGGCGTTGCCCAGACCGCCGCTGCCGCCCCGGGCGAGCACCAGGCGGGTGCCGTGGCCGACCAGGTCGGCGATGACCTCACCGTCCATGCGGGTGACCACCGTGCCGTCGGGCACCGTGAGGACGAGGTCCTCACCGTTGGCTCCGGACCGGTGACCGCCCTGGCCTGGTGTGCCGTTACGTGCGGTGCGGTGTGGGCGGCGCTGGTACTCCAGCAGGGTCGCGGTCTGGGTGTCGACCTCCAGGACCAGGTCCCCGCCCCGACCGCCGTTGCCGCCGTCCGGGCCGCCCAGTGGCTTGAATTTCTCACGGTGCACGGAGGCACAGCCATGCCCGCCGTTCCCGGCCTTGACGTGCAAGACCGCCTCGTCGACGAAGTCAGGCATAGTTCTCCCCGTTACTCTCCGGCCCCACGTGAGGGCCTGGACAAACACACGTGCCATTCAATGACAACGCAAGAGGCGGGCCAGTGTTCCCTGGCCCGCCTCGTTCTCACAACGTCCGCGCGTGACCCTATTCGGCGACGGCGGGAACGATGTTCACGGCCTTACGGCCGCGGAAGCTGCCGAACTTGACCTCGCCCTGAACCAGCGCGAACAGCGTGTCGTCGCCACCACGGCCGACGTTGGCGCCGGGGTGGAACTTGGTGCCGCGCTGACGGATCAGGATCTCGCCGGCCGAGACGGCCTGACCACCGAAACGCTTGACGCCGAGGCGCTTGGCGTTGGAGTCACGACCGTTACGGCTGGACGAAGCGCCCTTCTTATGTGCCATTTCTCCAGGCCTCCTACTTCGCCGCGATACCGGTGACGCGCACCTGGGTGTGCTTCTGGCGGTGCCCCTGGCGCTTCTTGTAACCGGTCTTGTTCTTGTACTTCATGATGTTGATCTTGGGGCCCTTGGTCTCACCGAGGATCTCGGCGGTGACCGCGTAGCCGTTCAGCTTGTTCTCGTCGCTGATGACGTTGCCGTCCTCCACGACGAGGATGGGCTGCCACGTGATGGTGGCGCCGGTCTCCTCAGAGACCTTGTCGATGTTCAGGACGTCATCGACAGACACCTTCTCCTGTCGGCCGCCCGCTCGCACGATCGCGTACACCGGGTAACTCTCTTCCTGCTCGCTCAACGAATAATGCTCGGGACCATCCCCGAGACGTGAGGCCCGGGGTCCGGGTCCGGCAGTGCCTGTGCCCAGGCCAGCCGGGAGGTTCATCCCCGTGTGGGCGGGGAAGAGCCTCGTTCCACGATCCACTGATCGCCTGTAGCGGGGCGCGGGGATCCGAGGGAAACAAACCCTGCGTGGAGAGCACTTCGGTGTCGGGGCGCGCGATTGTGTGGAGCGCGCCGACGCACCGTCTCTCAGATTACCACTGACCCACCACAGGCCTGCACACGTGCCGTGGCCCGGGCCGGACGCGGGTCCGGCCCGGATCACGACGGGGCTGCCGCCCCTCGGTTCAGCCCGCGTCCACGGCGGTCGGCGAGGTGGACGCCGCCTTGGTACGCCGGGTACGGCGCCGCTTGGGCCGCTCGGCGGCCTCGTCGTCGCCTTCGGCGGACACCTCCGCGGCGGTTTCCGCGCCGTCGGAAGCGTCCTCGCCACCGCTGTCCGCCGCACCGGATCCACCGGTACCGGCCGCCGCGCGGGCGGTCCGACGGGTGGTGGTGCGACGGGTACGGGTCTTCTTCGCCGGGGCCTCCTCGACCTCGGGAGCCTCCTCGGAGGCCCCGGGGGCCTCCACCGGAGCGGCCTCCTCGTCAGCGGCGGCGATCTCCTCCTGCTCCTGCGCGGCGGCCTCAGCCGCCTTGCGGGAACGGGAGGCCCGCTTACGGGTCTTCTTTGCGGGCTCGGCGTCAGCCTTGGCCTCGGCCTCGGGGCCGGTCTTGGTTCCGGCGGCCGGGGCCTCCTCGGCCTGCTCCGGCTCCGCCTTCGTGTCGGCGGCCTGCTCGGACTTGTCCGCGGGCTCCGCCGCCTTCTCCGCCTTGGCGTCCCTGTCGGGCTCGCCCTTACCCTTCTTCTTCTTGCGACCGCCGCCGTTGCCGCCGCCCTTGCCCTCGGCCGGGTCGCTGGTCAGCACCAGGCCGCGCCCGCTGCAATGCTCGCAGCTGTGCGAGAACGCCTCCAGCAGGCCCTGGCCGACTCTCTTGCGGGTCATCTGGACCAGGCCCAGAGAGGTGACCTCGGCCACCTGGTGCTTGGTGCGGTCGCGCGAGAGGCACTCCAGCATGCGGCGCAGCACCAGGTCACGGTTGGACTCCAGCACCATGTCGATGAAGTCGATGACGATGATGCCGCCGATGTCACGCAACCGGAGCTGGCGGACGATCTCCTCGGCCGCCTCCAGGTTGTTCTTGGTGACCGTCTCCTCCAGGTTGCCGCCCTGGCCGGTGAACTTGCCGGTGTTGACGTCGACCACGGTCATGGCCTCGGTGCGGTCGATGACCAGCGAGCCGCCGCTGGGCAGCCAGACCTTGCGCTCCAGGGCCTTGTTGATCTGTTCGTCGATCCGGTAGGCGGCGAAGACGTCGCGGTCCTCGGTCCAGTGCGAGAGCCGCTCGGAGAGGTTGGGCGCCACGTAGTCCACGTACTCGTGGACGGTGGTCCAGGCCTCGTCACCGGCCACGACCAGGCTGGAGAAGTCTTCGTTGAACACGTCCCTCACGACCCGCACCGTCAGGTCCGGCTCGCTGTTGAGCAGTGCCGGGGCACTCGCCGACTTCGACTTGCGCTTGATGGAGTCCCACTGCTTGGACAGGCGCGTGATGTCGCGCTCCAGCTCCTCCTCGCTGGCCCCTTCAGCGGCCGTGCGCACGATGACGCCGGCGCCGGAGGGCGTGACCCTCTTGAGGATCTGCTTGAGGCGGGCGCGCTCCTTGTCCGGGAGCTTGCGGCTGATGCCGGTCATCGAACCGGCGGGCACGTACACCATGTAGCGGCCGGGTAGGCTGATCTGGCTGGTCAGGCGGGCGCCCTTGTGACCGACCGGGTCCTTGGTGACCTGCACCAGGACCGACTGTCCGGACTTGAGCACCGACTCGATGCGCTTGGGCTGGCCGTCCAGGCCGAAGGAGTCCCAGTTGACCTCACCCGCGTACAGGACGGCGTTGCGCCCTTTGCCGATGTCGACGAAGGCGGCTTCCATGGACGGCAGCACGTTCTGCACCCGGCCCAGGTACACGTTGCCCACGTAGGAGCGGTGCGTGGCCCGGTCGACGTAGTGCTCGACGAGGATGTCGTCCTCCAGGACGGCGATCTGGGTCCGGTCACCGATCCGGCGGATCACCAGGTCGCGCTTGACCGACTCGCGGCGAGCCAGGAACTCCGATTCGGTGACGATCGGGGGACGGCGGCGGCCCTGTTCCCGGCCCTCGCGGCGGCGCTGCTTCTTGGCTTCCAGCCGGGTGGAGCCGCGGACCGCCTGGACCTCGTCCTCGATGGGCTTCTCCTGGCGCGGCTCACGCACCCGGACCACGGTGTTGGGCGGGTCGTCCCCGGTGGTTTCGGCGCCCGTGCCGGAACGGCGGCGACGACGGCGGCGACGACGGCTGCCGCGCTCGGTGTCCTCGCCGGAGTCCTCGCCCTGTTCGGCGGCCTGGCCGCTTTCCTCGCCCGAGTCGGCGGTCTTCTTCGACTCCTTCTGCTCCGCCTTCTTCTCGGCGGCGGGCTCAGCGGCGTACTCGCCCTCGTCCGCACGGGAGCGGCCGCGCCCCCGGCCACCGCGGCGGCGGCGACGACGGCTGGGGCGGTCGTCACCCTCCTCACCGTTGTCCTCGGCACCGGTGGCCTGAGCTTCCTCCTCCTCGGGCCCCTCGTCCTCAGCACCGGTGTCGGCCTCGGCGGTCCGGACGGTCGCGGACGCGGCGCTGGCCACCGGTGGCTGGAAGAGCATGGCCGGCGCCGGGAAGGTACCCCCGCCAGCGGACTCGGCGGTCTCCTCGTCCTCCCGCTCGGCGGCCTCGGTTCCACCGGTCGCGACGTTCTCGTCGGCCTCGGCTGAGCGGGCACGCGAACGGCTCCGGGAACGGGTACGGCTCCGGGCGGTGGAGTCGGCCTCCCCTTCTTCTGCCGGAGCGGTGGCCTTGGCGGCCTTCGTGGCTTTGCCAGCCTTCGTGGACTTGGCGGCCTTCGTGGATTTGGAGCCTTCGGCGGCGGTGTCGGCCGTGTCCTCGGCGGCACGGGCGCGGCTGCGTTGCTTGGCCGTTTCCTCCTCGGGACGGCCCGCGGCACGCACGGTGCGCCTGCGCGAGGCGGCGGTGGTCACCTCGGTCTTGACCGTGCCTCCCTCGCCGGATCCGGCGAGGGAGGTGACGGGCATCGAGGGAGGGGTGAAGACGTCGTCCGGTTCAGGGGGTGGTCCGGCAGCGCGACGGCCGCCCTTGGCTGGCGCGGGTGTGGTCACCCGCACCTCGCCGCCCCCTGTGGGGGACGCCGCCATGTCGTTGTCTGTTTCAGTTGTACCCGCGGTGCCGTCGGCACCGTTGTTGGGCTCGTTGTCGAGCATCCGGGCGGTCTCCCGTCAGAGTCCTCGGGCGCGCAGCGACCTGACGGTCGGCGGCGCGGCTCGCGAGAACTGTCGTCGCTGTGTCAGCGCCGGCGGCACCGGGGTGCCGTCGGGGCAAAGTCCTGTGGTGTCGCCCATGTTCCCCGCCTTGGGGCCGCTCATCTGCGCGGTCCCATCATGAGCGTCGACGGCTGTGGTGCGCTGTCGCGCCGCTCGTCCGCGTTGTCGTCCGCGGGGCCGGGGCTCGTATGAGCTTCGGGCCGGTCCTGTGTGAGCGGATCCGCGATCGCACCTGTCGTCTCGTCCAGCAGCCCCTGCGCCAGCCGGGTCATCAACGGCGATGACGGCGGCGCGAGGTCGGCCACGTGGCGAAGACCGGTCAGCACGTCGTCCGGTCGAACAGCAGGTGTCGTGTGCCGTACGACCATCCGAAGTATGGCATATGTCGTGTGATGTTCCTCTGGGGCGCGCCCATGGGAGTCAGCGCACACGTCGATACGGACCACTGCGGGTCGCGTGTCGAAGCGGCGACGACCCTTCTTCGTCATCCGCTCCACCTCGGCGCTGTCGGCGGCCATGTAGTCGGCCACCGCCCTGGCGGCGTCGTCGGGGTCGACGTCCGCCATCTCCACCCGCCATTCTGAGGCCTGGAGCCGGTCAGCGAGCCCGGAGTGTCGGGCCTCGACGACCTCGACGATGTCGATGCCCGAGGGCATCGCCGCGTCGATGTCGGCCCGGACCCGTTCGGGTAGGCGCGGCTCGGCCAGGGTGAGTTCCAGGTACTCCGCCTCGCTGGCGACCCCGGTGGGGGCCGCACCGGTATAGGAGACCTTGGGATGAGGTGAGAAGCCAGCGGAGAAAGCCACGGGTACGGCGGCCCTGCGCAGGGCGCGCTCCAGAGCCCGGGCGATGTCACGGTGGCTGGCGAACCTCATGCGTCCGCGCTTTGCGTAGCGGACGCGAAGCCGTTGTCCGGGTTTGGCGGTGGAGGGTGAGGTGGTGCCCTCGGATGCGGGGGGCAGCTCAACTCCTTTCCTCATGCCCCCTGGTGTGGCCGGCGAGCGGCCTGAAGGGGCTGTTCCTCGTCCTGTTCAGCGTACGGTGCGCGATGGTGCACATGCGCCAACAGGACTACGCATACCGGTATCTCCCCCACTGACCTGCGGTCGAAAAGTCCCGGAGCGGTCAGAACGGATACCGAACCGGCGTTCATCACCAGAACACAGGGGTTCTCGGAAAAAATCCAAAGAAAATCTGCGCACGATGGCAACCCCCCGCTCAAGCCGCGAGTCCTACTACACGTATGGCCCGGCGCGAGCGGGGCGCCGGGCCATACACCTTCATCCCGGGCCACTCCCCTGACGGGTCGAGGCAGTCCCCGGATCTCGAATCACCTCTCACCTCCCTTGCCGCACCCCTTCTCGAAGACGTCAGACTGCCGCCTCCAGCACACCTCAGCCAGGCGCGTGCAGAGGCCCGCGCGCCGCAGGTAAGCGTGCAGCGGTGGCCCACCGAAGGGGGCTTGGGAGAGCCTCCAACAGACCCCGGCCACGCACCCGAAGAACCCGCAGCAGCGCTCCGCCACAGGGGGTCGGCGAAGCGCCCGGGCACACGGCCAGGGACTCCTGCACGCCCTTGCCCCCGGGCTACACCACGGTCAGCGGCAGCATCGGGCGGCCCTCCGCGGGGGCGTTGATCTGGATCTCGGTGCCCATGCTCGGACACACACCGCAGTCGTAGCAGGGGTTCCACCGACAGTCGTCGACCTCCAGCGACTCCTCTCCGTGCAGGGAGTCCTGCCAGTCCTGCCACAGCCACGATCGGTCGAGGCCGGCGTCCAGGTGGTCCCAGGGCAGGACCTCCTCCTCGTCGCGCTCGCGAGTGGTGAACCAGTCCATATCCACCGGAAGGTCGGCCAGGGCCACCTCGGCGGCACTCGCCCACCGGTCGTAGGAGAAGTGCTCGCTCCAACCGTCGAACCTGCCGCCGACCCGCCACATCTCCTCGATCACCCGGCCGACGCGGCGATCGCCCCGGGAGAGCAGCCCTTCGATAATGGAAGGGCGACCCTCGTGGTAGCGCAGGCCGATCGACTTTCCGTACCTGCGGTCGCCCCGCAGCCGGTCGCGCAGCTTGCGCAGCCGGGCGTCGATGTCCTCGTGCGAGGTCTGCCCCGCCCACTGGAACGGGGTCTGCGGCTTTGGCACGAACCCGCCGATGGAGACCGTGCACCGGATGTCCTTGCGCCCGGTCACCTCACGGCCTGCCCGGATCACCTCGGTGGCCAGGTCGGCGATGGCCAGGACGTCCTCGTCCTCCTCGGTCGGCAACCCGCACATGAAGTACAGCTTCACCTGTCGCCATCCGGCCGTGTAGGCGGCGGTGACGGTGCGGATGAGGTCCGCCTCGGTGACCATCTTGTTGATCACCCGGCGCATCCGCTCGCTGCCGCCCTCGGGTGCGAACGTCAGCCCGGAGCGGCGCCCGTTGCGGGTCAGCTCGTTGGCCAGATCGATGTTGAACGCGTCCACGCGGGTGGAGGGCAGCGACAGGCCGGTGTTGGTGCCCTCGTACCGGTCGGCGAGCCCCTTGGCGATCTGGCCGATCTCGCTGTGGTCGGCGCTGGACAGCGACAGCAGCCCCACCTCCTGGAACCCGGAGGCCTTCACGCCGTCCTCGACCATCTTCGTGACGGTCTCCTGGTTGCGCTCGCGTACCGGACGGGTGATCATCCCCGCCTGGCAGAAGCGGCAGCCGCGTGTGCAGCCCCGGAAGATCTCCACGCTGTAGCGTTCGTGCACGGACTCGGCGGTCGGCACGATCGGCTTCTTGGGGTAGGGCCACCGGTCCAGGTCCATCACGGTGTGCTTCTGCACCGTGCCGGGCACCCCGGTCCGATTGGGCGTGTAGGAGGCGATCCGCCCGTCGGCGTGGTACTCCACGTCGAAGAAGCGCGGCACGTACACCCCGCCGGTCGCGGCCAGGCGCAGCAGCAGCCCGTCGCGTCCGCCCGGTTCTCCCTCCTCCTTGAACTCGCGGATGATCTCGGTGATGGCGAGGGTGATCTCCTCACCGTCTCCGAGCACCACCGCGTCCAGGAAGTCGGCGATCGGCTCGGGATTGAACGCCGAGTGCCCGCCCGCCAGCACGATCGGGTGCTCGGCGGTGCGGTCGGCCGCGTGCAGCGGTATACCGGCCAGGTCCAGCGCGGTGAGCATGTTGGTGTAGCCCATCTCGCTGGCGAAGCTCAGCCCGAGCACGTCGAAGGCGACCAACGGCCGGTGGGCGTCCACGGTGAAGTGCGGTACGCCGTGCTCGCGCATCAGCTTCTCCAGGTCCGGCCACACCGCGTAGGCGCGCTCGGCCAGCACGCCCTCGCGCTCGTTGAGGACCTCGTACAGGATCTGCACGCCCTGGTTGGGCACGCCGACCTCATAGGCGTCTGGGTACATCAGTGCCCAGCGCACCTGGGTGTCCTCCCAGTCCTTGACCACGGAGTTGAGCTCGCCACCGACGTACTGGATGGGTTTGCCCACCTGTGCCAGCAGGGGTTCCAGTCGCGGGAAGAGGCTTTCGACGGACATGGTGTGGGCCTTCGTTCGGCGGACATCGTGTCGGAGTGTGCGTGGCCCCGCACCCGGCGGGAACTGTCGCCGGGGCTCGTGAGCACGGCCGCGCGGTATCTCAAGGCTACCGGGGCCGGGCCTGCCGAACCGCTTCGTACACAGGCCCTTGTCACGGCTTTTCCGTCGTTTCCCCTAGCCCGCGCTCCGCTACGCGAAGCCCCGGTCCCGGGAGTTGACCCCCAGCACCAGTCCCAGGGCGAGCATGTTCGCCACGATCGCGGTACCGCCGTAGGAGGCGAACGGCAGCGGCAGTCCCGTCACCGGCATGATCCCCAGGCCCATCCCGATGTTGATGAAGGTCTGGAACCCGAACCAGGCGGCCACTCCCACGCAGAGCAGGCGCGGGTAGGGCTGCTCACACCCCTGGGCGATCCGCAGGATCCGCCACAGAATCAGCGTGAACAGGCCGATGACCAGTACCGATCCCGCGAACCCCAGCTCCTCGCCCGCCACCGTGAAGATGAAGTCGGTGTGCTGCTCGGGCACGAACCGCCCATGCGTCTGCTCACCCTGGAACAGGCCGGTCCCGTTGAACCCGCCCGACCCCACCGCGATCAGCGCCTGGTTGGAGTTGTACCCCGCGCCCTGCGGATCGGCCGCCGGATCCATCAGGGTCGCGAGGCGGTCCAGCTGATAGGGCTCCAGCAGGTCGAACCACCACACGCAGAACGCCGCGGCCGCGCCGCACACCAGCATGCCCGCCACCCACACGATCGGAGCTCCCGAGAGCGTGAGCATCCCCAGGAAGATCGCGCCGAGCAC
Source organism: Nocardiopsis sp. TRM 82005 (assembly GCF_056312425.1). Lineage (NCBI taxonomy): Bacteria > Bacillati > Actinomycetota > Actinomycetes > Streptosporangiales > Nocardiopsidaceae > Nocardiopsis > Nocardiopsis sp. TRM 82005. The sequence goes on along the minus strand of NZ_JBWDTQ010000021.1, from coordinate 14,022 downwards.
CAGCGTGGTGCCCAGGTCCGGCTGGGACATCACCAGCGCCAGCGGCACCGCCAGCACCACCAGGCAGAACAGCACGTCCCGCGTCATCGGCCGGACCTCGCCGTCACGCGGCTCCCCCAGCAGCGTGGCCAGTATCAGGATCAGCCCGACCTTGGCCAGCTCGCTGGGCTGGAACTGGAACCCGCCGACCACGATCCAGCCGCGCGACCCGTTGATCACCGCACCGAGCGGAGTGAGCACCAGGGCCAGCACGACCACCGTGGCCAGATAGGCGAGGGGCGCGTACGCACGGACCGTCCGGTGGTCCACCGAGGCCACCAGCAGACACAGCACCCACCCCACCGCCAGGTGGAGCAGATGGCGGCGCAGGTGGCCGGTGGAGTCCATCGGATCACTGCCGTCGCCCGGCAGGGTCGCCGACCACACCAGCAGCGAACCGACGGCGCACAGGACGGCCACCGACACGACCAGCGTCCAGTCCAGACGGCGCGCGAGGCCGGCCGCGCTGCGCCCGAGCTCGGCGCTTCGCGTTCGGGGCGCTCCCAGGTATGTGGTCATGGCTACCGATCCAGGACGTCGATGGAACCGTCGGGACGGATGGTGGGCAGCTCCTCGGGCGGCTTTCCGCCCGGAAGCAGCGGTTTGCCGGGCCCGGGTCCGTCCTGCCCCTCGGCCGCGGCGGCGCCCGGGTTCTCGAACCCGTAGATGCCGTCGTAGATGGTGCGGGCGATGGGAGCCGCCGTCATACCGCCGGTACCGCCTTGGGAGACCAGGACGACGATGGCGAACTGCGGGTCGTCGGCGGGCGCGTAGGAGGCGAACCAGGAGGAGACCTGGCGTCCCTCCACGTCGGCGCTACCGGTCTTGCCCGCGATGGACACCTTGTCCTGCGGGAACCCGACGAACGCGCCGCGGGCGGTCCCCTCCTTGGGGACAGCGGTGAGCGCTTCCTGTAGGTAGTCGATGGTCTTGTCGCCGACTGGCAGCTGACCGCGCACGGCCGGCTCGATCTCCTCCATGCCCGACCCGTCAGCGGAGACCAGCGCCCGGCCGATGCGGGGCTCGTAGAGCGTGCCGCCGTTGGCGACGGCCGCGTAGGCGTTGGCCAGCTGGAGCGGGCTGACCAGTACGTCGCCCTGGCCGATGGCGAAGTTGACGGCCTCGTTCGCCCGCCACTCGAAGCCCTCCACGCACTGCTCGTAGGCCAGGAGCTTGAGATAGGCGGCACGCGAGGGATCGGTCTCGGCGACGTCCGGGTAGCCGTGTTCGCCCCGGTGGCAGTTGTTCTCCCTGGTCTCCTGCCAGAAGGTGCGCTTCCATTCGCGGTCCGGGATGCGCCCGCCGGTCTCGTAGGGCAGGTCGATCCCGGTCGGGGAGCCGAAGCCGAAGCCGCGCGCCATGTTGGCCATGGCCTCCTCGGGCTCTCCCTCGGGATGCAGTCCGCCGTCCTTCTGCCACATCTGGTAGCCGAAGTTGTAGAAGACGGTGTTACAGGAGACCACGATGGCCTTGTGCAGGTCGATCGGCCCGTGCCCCTGGCCTCCGTAGTTCTCGTAGTTCTGCCCCGCCAGGGTCACCGAGCCCGGGCAGGCGTAGGTGCTGCGCAGCGAGTACCCGCTCTCCGCGGCCGCCGAGAGCGAGGAGACCTTGAACGTGGAGCCCGGCGGGTAGGTGCCCTGCACCGCCCGGGAGAGCAGAGGCTCGCCCGCTTCCGCGCTGAGCATCCGGTCGAAGGTCTCCTGGTCGATGCCGCCGCGCCAGATCGCCGGGTCGTAGGTGGGCAGACTCGCCATGGCCACAACCCCGCCAGTGCGCACGTCCAGGACGATGGCGGCGCCGGAGTCGGCCTTGTAGCGGGGCCGGGCGTTGGCCATACCCTCTGCCAGCGCCTCCTCCGCGATCTTCTGCACGCCCAGGTCGACGTGGGTGACCAGGTGCTTCCCGGGTTCGGGAGGCGTCTCGGAGATCATGTCCATGACCTCGCCGTGGTTGTTCACACCCAGGACCCGCTTGCCAGCGGTGCCGCGCAGCTGTGCGTCATAGACCGCCTCCACCCCGTCACGGCCCACCTGGTCGATACCGGTGAACTGGGTGCGCAGGTCCTCGCGGGCCTCGAGTTCCTCCTGGGTGACCGGTTGCAGGTAGCCCAGCATCTGGGAGCCGTGCTCGCCCTGCGGGTACTCGCGGACGGCGTGGGCCTGAGCGCTGATGCCGGGGAAGTCGTCGGAGCGCTCCATGATCTGCAGGGCGACGGACGGCTCCACGTCCTCGGCGAGGGTGACGGGCTGGTAGGGCGAACCAGGCCAGCAGGGCCGGCTCACCTCGGGCCCGCACAGGCGCATGCGCTGCTGGAGCTCCTCCAGCGGTACGTCGAGCACCTCGGACAGGTCGCCGAGGACCTTCTTCCCGTTCTCCCTCATACCCATGAGCTCGTGGTAGTCGCCGGATACCACCAGCTCGGTCCGGTTGTTCACCATCGGGCGGCCGGTGGCGTCGAGGATCTGCCCGCGTGTGGCGGGGACGATGAGCTGCTGGTGGTGGTTGGCCACCGCGAGGTCGCGGTAGTGGTCCGACATCGGGATCTGTAGGTACCACAGCCGGGCGGCCAGGACGGCGAAAAGCGTCACGACCAGGACCTGGGCGATGATGATCCCGATCCGGCCGAGCTTGCGCCCCGGGAGTTCGAAGTCGTCGACGGGTGCTCTGCGCACGGCTCACCACCTGCCCGAGGGCACGGGGCCGTGGACCGTGGCGTACCCGTCGTCGGCGAGCGCGCCGCGCATCCACAGCAGTGGGAACGCGACCAGCGGTGCGGCCAGGGCCGTGAGGGCGGTTCCCATGAGAACGTTGACCGCGACGGCGGCCAGCGAAACCCGCGGGTCGCCCATGAGAAGGCCGACCGCCGCGTACCCCAGGCCCACTCCCAGGGCCGTGGCGGCGACGGCTCCCGTCGCCGACCACACCGAGGGCCGCCCGCTCAGGAGGTCGTCCACACCGGCGTTCCTGTGGAACAGGGCCAGTACGTAGGCGGCCAGGCACAGGACCAGGGCGTAGCGGCCCAGAGCATGCTCCGCGGGCGGGAGGGCGTCCATGGCCAGCCCGGCGGCGAAACCGCACCCGGCCGCGGCGGCGGGGCTGGTGGTCAGGGCGACCGCGGCGACCACCGCGACCACCAGGTCCGGCCCGGCCCCCCACTCGAACGGGAGCCGGTTGATGATCGTGGCTTGGGCGAGCACGGCGACAGACACCGCGAGCAGGGTCGCTACGGTCCTCATGACCTGTCCCCCTTGTCGGGTCGGGGCGGGAGCACGGAGTCGCGCGGATCCTTGTCGGGACCCCGCACCACCACGCCCACCACGTCCAGGGACGTGAAGTCCACGGCCGGGGTGATGCGGGCGATACGGCTGAGCGCGCCGGGCGCCACCTGCACGTCGTCCACGGTGCCGATGGGCACGCCCGGCACGAAGGGCGCTCCCTCGTGCGATCCGAGCGTGACCACCCGGTCGCCGGGCTCCACCGGTGCCTCCAGGTCGAACAGCTCCAGGGTCAGCTCGGCGTCGGGACCGCCGGAGACGGTCCCGCCGTTGACCACGCCGATCTTGCGCGTGGCCTCCAGACGCGCGCCGACCGCGGAGTTGACGTCGGTGGCGAGCATGACGGTGGCTGTGTGCGGACCGGCCTCGGTCACACGTCCCACCAGCCCGGAGTCGTTGACCACGGTCATGTCCGGGTTCACACCGGACTCGGTCCCGGCGTCGATGGTGACCGTGTCGGCGTAGCCGCGCGCGGTGACACGGGTGACGGCCTGGGCGGCGACGATCTCGTAATCGCCCAACCCGGCCAGGTCGAGGAGCGCGTCGAGCTGGTCCGCGCGCCGCTCGTCGATGCGGGCGGCCTGGAGCCGGGCCTCCAGGTCGGCGTTGGCCTGCTCCAGTTCGGCGACGCGCTCGGAGGTCCCGGGGCCCCGGCGCAGCCCGTCGTAGAGGGCGGCCGCGGGCGTGGTCGCCCATCCCACTCCCGCGGCGGCGGGCGCGAAAACGAGCTCGCCGCCCGCGCGGGCCATGGAGGTGACGGGATCGCCGCCGGGACGGGCGTCCAGGACGAGCAGGGCCACGGCGGCCGCGAGGAGCACGGCCAGGATCAGTCGTGATCTGGATGAGTCTCGGAACATGTCATCGCCTCCGTTCGGGGACGAGGACCTGGTGGAGCCGCTCGTAGTTCTCGACACAGGTGCCTGAGCCGACGGCGACGGAGTCGAGCGCGTTGTCGGCGATGTGGATGGGCATCCCGGTCTCGTGCAGGAGCCGTTCGTCGAGTCCGCGGAGCAGGGCCCCGCCGCCGGTGACGGCGATACCGCGGTCCATGATGTCGCCGGACAGCTCCGGCGGGCACTTGTCGAGGCTGGTACGGACCGCGTCGATGATGGCGGTGACTGGTTCCTCGATGGCCTGGCGTACGTCGGTCTCGGCCAGGACGATGGTCTTGGGCAGGCCGCTGACGAGGTCGCGTCCGCGCACTTCGGCGCGGACCTCCTCGGAGCCGGTGGGGTAGGCGGAGCCGACGGCCATCTTGAGCTCTTCGGCGGTGCGCTCCCCGATCATCAGGGAGTACTCCTTCTTGACGAAGGTCGTGATGGCCTGGTCGAGCTCGTCGCCGCCCACCCGGATGGACTGGGACGTGACGATGCCGCCCATGGAGATGACGGCGACCTCGGTGGTGCCGCCGCCGATGTCCACGACCATGTTGCCGGTGGGTTCGTGGACGGGGAGCCCGGCGCCGATGGCGGCGGCCATGGGCTCCTCGATGATGTAGACCCTGCGCGCGCCCGCCTGGAAGCCCGCTTCCTTGACGGCGCGGTGCTCGACCGAGGTGATGCCGCTCGGGACGGCGACGATCAGGCGCGGCTTGGCGAAGTGGCGCCGCCGGTGGATCTTCTGGATGAAGTACCGCAGCATGCGCTCGGTGATCTCGAAGTCGGCGATGACGCCGTCCTTCAGGGGGCGGATGGCCGTGATGTTGTCCGGCGTGCGGCCGATCATCTGCTTGGCCTCGATGCCGACAGCGACGATCCTGCCCGTTGAGGTGTTGAGCGCGACCACCGACGGCTCGTTCAGAACGATGCCGCGTCCGCGCACGTACACGAGCGTGTTGGCGGTACCAAGGTCGACGGCCATGTCCCGGCCGAGAAAAGCAAGGTTGTTCGGCATGTAACGTCCTCAGAGGCGCCGTGTCGGGCGTGGTGACGCGGAGCGACCATACGTAGTCGTTCCGGCACGATAGGTATCCAGTCCCCCGTATCGTAACGGTCAGCACTTAGACCGTTACGCAAACACACCGAATTGTTGCCCCGACGACGGACGAATCAGAAGAAGTCCCCCCGCACGTCAAAGCCGCGGGTCCCATGCCGAAGAACCCGCGGCCCGCTCCCGTCCTGCCTACAGGTCGGGGAAGAACAGCTTGATCTCGCGCTCGGCGGAGTAGGTGGAGTCCGAGCCGTGGACGATGTTCTGCTGCACCTCCAGCGCGAAGTCGCCGCGGATGGTGCCGGGGGAGGCCGTCACCGGGTCGGTGGCACCGGCCAGCGCACGGAAGGCCTCCACCGCGCGCTCGCCCTCGACCACCATGGCCACCAGCGGACCGCCGGTGATGAACTCGACGAGGGAGCCGAAGAACGGGCGTTCGGTGTGCTCCTCGTAGTGCGTCTTGGCGGTCTCGGTGTCGAGCGTGCGCAGCTCCATCGCGACCAGGTGCAGGCCCTTGCGCTCGATGCGCGAGATGACCTCGCCGACGATGTTGCGGCGGACGCCGTCCGGCTTGATGAGAACGAGAGTGCGCTCCACGTGCGTGTCAACTCCTCACTGGGGCTCCGCGTGGCACACGTGGGTGCTTCGCCCACGGCATCGGCCGCACGCGGAGGGGTCGGGTGATGGGTCACGGAAGCGGGGGCCGAGGAGGGGGAGTGCTTCCCCGGGCTGACCGCCCGCCCGGACGTGCGTCACACTATCGCGTTTGCCGCGACGGCGCGGAGGTCACGGCATCGCCGGCCTCCCCCTCCTCCTGGGCGGCCTCCGCCTCGGCCCGGGCCTGGTGCGCGGACTTCATCTCGTCGGTGCGACGGCCCAGGATCACGCCGGTCACCCACAGGGACACGAACACCACGGCGATCAGCATCGCCCCGGAGACCAGGAAGGAGGTGAACAGGAACGCGGCCTGTAGCACCCAGGCGGCGTAGTGCGCCCAACGGTACTTCTGGAGACCGGAGAGCACGAGGGCGGCGGCGGCCATCCCGCCCCACAGACCCGTTGCCAGGGCCGGGGCCATCCCCTCCAGGGAGATGGCGACGGGGATGAAGAGGCCGATCACGATGACCTCGAACATCAGGATGACGGCGCAGACTACACGCACGGCAGGTTCCCTTCGTAGTGGGTCGTCCGACCCGTCACTCCCCCGCGCCGCGCAGCAGGTGGACGGCGTCACCGGCGGTGACGACCGAGCCGGTGACCAGTACACCGGACCCGCCGAACTCACCGCTTTCCTCGGCCAGGCCCACGGCCTGGTCGATGGCGTCGTCGAGCCGGGGAGCAACGTGCACGCGGTCCTCGCCGAAGACGTGCTGAGCGACGGTGGACAGCCGCTCCGGGTCAAGGGAACGCGGTGAGGAGTTACGGGTGACGACGATCTCGTCGAGTAGTGGTTCGAGGGGGTCGAGAATCCCCTCGACGTCCTTGTCGGCCATGATCGCGACCACTCCGACCAGCCGGGAGAAGGCGAAGGCCTCATCCACGGCCGCGACGGTGGCGATCATCCCGGCGGGGTTGTGCGCGGCGTCGGCGATGACGGTCGGGCTGGAACGCACGATCTCCATGCGGCCCGGGGAGTCCGCCTCCGCGAAGGCCTCACCGACGATCTCCGGGTCCAGGCCATCGGCGTCCTCGCCAGCGGAGAACGCCTCCACCACGGCGATGGCGACGGCTGCGTTTCCGGCCTGGTGCTCCCCGAAGAGCGGGAGGAGCAGGTTCTCGTAGTTGCCGGTGAGGCCCTTGACGTCGACCTGCTGGCCGCCCACGGCGACCTCGCGGGCGGTGACACCGAACTCGAGGCCCTCCCGGGCCACCTGGGCCCCGACCTCGGAGGCGTTACGGAGGAGGGCCTCGGCGGCGGGCAGCGGTTGCTGGGCCATGACCACCACGGAGTCGGGCTTGATGATGCCCGCCTTCTCCTCTGCGATGCCCTCCAGAGTGTCGGGCAGGTACTCGGTGTGGTCGATACCGATCGGGGTCACCACGGCGACGTCTCCGTCGACGACGTTGGTGGCGTCCCAGCGGCCGCCCATGCCGACCTCGACCACGGCGACGTCCACGGGGGCGTCGGCGAAGGCGGCGTAGGCCATCACGGTGAGGATCTCGAAGAACGACAGCGGGGTGTCACTCATCGAGTCGGCCATCTCGATGTAGGGGCGGATGTCGTCGTATTCCTCGACGAACTGCTCCTGGGACACCGGCTTCCCGTCGATGACGACGCGTTCGCGCACGGTGCGCAGGTGCGGGCTCGTGTAGCGGCCCACACGCAGCCCACGTGCGCGCATGAGCGCGTCGATCATGCGGGCGGTGGATGTCTTGCCGTTGGTGCCCGTGACATGGATTACCCGGAAATTACGGTGCGGGTCGCCCAGAAGGTCCAGCAGGGTGCGGACCCGGTCCAGACGAGGATCGATGTCGGACTCAGGTGCGCGAGAGAAGATCTCGGCGGTCACCTCGTTGTAGCGCTGCTCGGCGCTGGCGTCACTCACGTTGTCTCGGTGTCTCGCGGGTTCGGGGTGTGCACCCGCGTCAGTGTACGCGCCCCCACCTGGGCACGTGCGCCGGGTAAAGGATCGGTGGCGTATGTCGCACAGACCATACTGGTGCTATGCCAAGTCTTGACCCCTTCTTCACCGAGTGGGCGCAGCGGCGCCCCGGGCAGGTCCGCAGCCTGGAACGCGCCGCGGCGCTGATGCGCGCCCTCGGGCTGGACGCCGAACGCACCCCGGTGCTGGGGGTGGTGGGGTCCAAGGGCAAGGGCACCGCCGCGACCACGGCGGCGGCGGCGCTGTCGTCGTCCGGACTGCGCACGGTCCTGGTCACCGGACCGAGTTTCCGGTCCTACCGCGAGCGGGTGCGGATGGACGGAGCGTCGGTGACCGGTGCCGAGCTGGACGCGCTGGGCAGCCGAATCGACGCCGCACGCCGTGGCCTTCCGTCAGTGGAGGAGCTCGGCGGTTATCTGGCGCCGAGCGGGCTGTTCCTGGTCGCGGGGCTGTTGCACGCCCGCGAGGGCGCCGACGTGTGCGTGCTGGAGGCCGGTATGGGCGGTCACCGCGACGAGCTGCGTCTGGCCGGTCCTGAGGTCGTCGCGCTGGGGAAGGTCTTCGCCGAGCACCTGGGGGTCCTCGGCGACACCGTGGAGGAGATCGCCCGGGAGAAGACCCGGGTCGTCGGGGAGCGGACCCGTGCGCTGGTGCGCCTGCCGCAGGCCGCGGGGGTGGCCGCCGAGGTCGACGCCGCCCTGGCCGAGGCCACCGGCGGCCGGGTCCGCGCGGAGGTGGCCGTACCGGAGCGGCCGGGGGTGGAGCCGCCGACCGCGCTGCGCCCGCCGGGGCTGTCCGCCGCGTCGGGGGTACTGGGAACGGCCGCGGCCGCGCTGATGCTGGACCACCTGGGGCTGCCGCCGCTGGACCGGGAGCGGCTGCACGACGTGCTGGGTACCGTCCGGCTGCCGGGCAGGCTGTCCCGTCACGCCGTACCCGCCGGTGTGACGGACGGCGAGCCGCCCCGGAAGGGCGGGAGTGGCGGCGGGAGCACCGGGGAGGCGGAGGTCCTCGTGGACTCCTCCATCGACCGCAACGGTGTCGCCACCGCGCTGGCCCACGCCCACGGGCTGTGGGGCCGGGTGGACCGCGTACTGCTGTGCCTGCCCGACCACAAGGACGTGTCCGGAGCTGTGGAGGTCCTGGGCGATCTGCCGGTGACCGCCGTGCGCCTGCCCGAGGCCCACCTGCGGTTCGAGCACGCCCTGCCTGACCACTGGGGCCGAATGGACGCCGACGACCTCTCCCCCGCGGTCCTGCGTGCGCTCGGCACGCACGTGCTGGCCCTGGGCACGGTCTACTTCACCGGCCGGATCCTGGAGGCCGTGGACGCTCCCACAGACCGCCTCTTCGGCTGAGCCGCGCGGACACCGTGTGGACCGCGCGGTCCGCGACCACGGGAAGCGGGGGCGGCGCCGAAGCGCCGCCCCCGCCGGGGCCGCCCCTCAAGGTGTCGTCCGCCCTCTCTACCTGCCGTTACCGCGGCCCGGCCGGTAGCTCTCCTGGTTCTGCGGGTTGAACTCCTCCATCTCGACCTGCTCGGCCGCGCGCACGCGCGGGTCGTCGATACGAAGGACGTCCAGGCCGCGCACGATGTCGGACGAGTACACGTAGCCGTTGTAGTAGTACGTCGACCAGGTGTCGTTGTCCTGCACGCCCTCCTCGACACGGGAGTCCATGTCGAAGAAGCCGATCTCCTCGGGGTTTTCGGGGTCGTTGAAGTCGATCACCGCGACACCGCCCTGGTACCAGGACTGTACGAAGAAGTCACGGCCCGGTGTGGGGACCAGGGAGCCGTTGTGCGCCACGCACACCTGGTCGCCCTGGTGGCGGTCGATCTTGAAGTAGCTGGCGAAGTCCATCTCCGGGGAGTCCTTCTCGCCGCCGATCTCGTAGATCGCGTCGGCGCCCCGCTCGGGACCGATCTCCTCGGTACAGGTGGGGGCGCCGCCGCCACCCAGCTCATCGGTGAACAGCACGGTCCTGGCGTCGTTGGTGAAGGTCGCCGAGTGCCAGAACGCGAAGTTCTCGTCCCGGACCCGTTCGGTGACGACCGGGTTCACCGGGTCGGAGATGTCCATCAGTACGCCGTCGCCCATGCAGGCGCCCGCGGCGATGTCCCGCTCGGCGTACACGGTGATGTCGTGGCAGCCCTGGGTGGGCAGCAGCAGACCGTCCTGGTCGTGGTTGCCGCCGTCGGGGAACAGCACCGGCTCGTTGACGACCGCGGCCTCCTCCGGCGCCCCATGCGGCACCTCGATGACGGAGATCTTGTCGTGCGGCGTCTGGCAGTTCGGGAAGTCCGCCGACGGCGAGTACGACGACACGTAGATCAGGTCGCTGTCACCGGTCTTGCTCGGTACCAGCGTGTTGGTGTGCGAACCGCAGTCGGTGCGCACCGCCGACACGTACTGCGGGTTGGCCTTGTCCGAGATGTCGAAGACCCGCACGCCCTCGAACCCGTCCGGATCGGTGACCGGGACGGCGGACGCGCCGCACTCGGTGCTCTCACGCGGGTAGTCGACGGAGAAGTACACCAGGTCCCCGCTGACCGATACGTCGCCCTGGCCGCCGGGGCACAGGACCTCCGAGACGACCTGGGGGTCCTCCGGCTCGGAGATGTCGTAGACGACGAAACCGTCGTAGTTGCCGCCGATGGCGTAGTCACCGGTGAACGCCAGGTCCGAGTTGACGTTGCTCACGGCCGAGGGCTTGGGCATGTGGGCGACGTGCGTGATGTTGGAGCTGTGGATGCTGTCGGCGGGGGCCTCGTCCGCCTGTGCGCTGGCCGGGCCGAGGAGTCCGACGAGCAGGGACGCCGCCGCGGTGGCTCCGAGGGCCGCGGTGCGCCGCAGACCTCTTCGGGCCCTCGGCGCTGCGGATGCTGGCATGAGTTCTCCCGTGTGTACTAGGGGATGTGGGGATGGACGCGTCGGGGCCGCGGCGTACACGGCCACGACCCCTGTTCTTCGCGACGTCGTCCGCTCCCGTGGGAGCCGGAGGACGTTCGGGGGCGCCCCGGATCACGCGTGATGTCCGGGACGCTCATCGGGTACGGTCAGCGGCCGTTGCCCCGCCCGGGCCTGTACTCGGGCTGGGACTGGGGGTTGAACTCCTCCATCCGGACCTGCTCGGCCACCCGGAACCGGGGGTCGTCCAGTTTGAGGACGTCGAGCCCGCGGGTGATGTCGGAGGAGTAGACGTAGCCGTTGTAGTAGTAGGCCGACCAGGAGCCGCCCAGGACGAGGTTGTCGTCGTCGATCGAGTCGCGGTCGAAGTGGCCGATCTCCTCGGGGTTCTTCTGGTCGTTGAAGTCGATCACCGAGACGCCGCCCTGGTACCAGGACTGTACGAAGAAGTCACGGCCGGGGGTGGGGATCAGGGAACCGTTGTGCGCCACGCAGTTCTCGGTGTCGTCCTGGTGGCGGGGCAGCTTGTAGTAGCTCTGGAACCGGAGGTCGGGCGAGCCCTTCTCACCGCCGACATCGTAGATCGCGTCGGCACCGCGCTCGGGACCGATGTCCTCGTTGCAGGTGGCGCCACCGCCACCGCCGAGCTCATCGGTGAACAGCACGCTCTTGCCGTCGTTGGTGAAGGTCGCCGAGTGCCAGAACGCGAAGTTCTCGTCCTGGACCTGCTCGGTGACCACCGGCGCGGCCGGGTCGGAGATGTCCATCAGGATGCCGTCGCCCATGCAGGCGCCAGCGGCGATGTCCCGCTCGGGGTAGACGGTGATGTCGTGGCAGCCCGCGGTGCCGCTGTTGCCGCCCTCGGGGAAGAGCACGGGGGCGTCGAGGAGCTTGGCCTCGGCCGGGTCGTCGACCGGGATCTCGATGACGGAGATCTTGTCGTGCGGCGGCTGGCAGTTCGGGAAGCTCGACGAGGGCGAGTACGAGGAGACGTACACGTAGTCGTGCTCGCCGTCCTTGCCCGGGACCAGCGTGTTGGTGTGCGAACCGCAGTCGGTGCGCACCGCCGACACGTACTGCGGGTTGGCCTTGTCCGAGATGTCGAAGACCCGCACGCCCTCGAACCCGTCCGGGTCGGTGGTGGACACGGAGGGGGCGCCGCACTCGGTGCTCTCCCGCGGGTAGTCGACGGAGAAGTACACCAGGTCCCCGCTGACCGATACGTCGCCCTGGCCGCCGGGGCACAGGACCTCCGAGACGACCTGGGGGTCCTCCGGCTCGGAGATGTCGTAGACGACGAAACCGTTGTAGTTGCCGCCGATGGCGTAGTCACCGGTGAAGGCGAGGTCGGAGTTGAAGTCACTCATCGCCTCGGTCTTTGGGACGTTGGCCACATGAGTGACGTTGGAGCTGGTGTCGGCGTCACTGACGAACGTGTCGTCGGCCGAGGCCGAGGCTGGGCCGAGAAGGCCGGCGACGAGGGCCGCCGCTCCTGCGAGGGTGAGTCCCGCCAGTCCACGTCTGGAGTTCCGTGAGCGGGGGGCTGAGGGATACGAGGGGGAGGGGGATGCCGCCATCCTGTGTACTCCTGATTCTGATTGGAGTGAAACAGGAAGAACGTACACAGTTCAACATCAATATGTATAGGGGGAGACAAAAGAAACCTGCTTGTTAACACGGTGTCGACCTGACCTGATCTGTTGACGCAACGCGCCTAACGTTTCGGAAAGCGCTTCGGTGTACCGGAACCGCCCCGGGGGCGCGCTGCCCCGAACCGGACCGCGGTCAGGCGGGGGAAGACGCGGCCGCGGTCACGGACCGGACTCCCCCATCCGCGCGATCTCCGCCCCAGTCAGGCTCCCCGGCTCCCGGGGACCATGGTCGAGACAGCCGGTCTCCCGGGGCCCGTCGGGAACGGTGAGACCGGCGGCCGAGGCTCCGTCCCGGTACCAGGACTGCGCGAAGCAGCCCGGACACCCGGATGCGCGAACCGTTGCACGCCGCACAGTCCTCAGTTTCGGCCTGATGATGTGGCAGCTTATAGCAGATCCGAAACCCCAGATCAGATGACGTCCCGTCATGGTTGAGCGAGTACACGGCATTCGCTCCGCCGTCCACTCGCGCACCGGACACCCCTCGGACCTCCGTAACCCGCCGGACACGACAGGAGTACCGCCGAGCGACGCGGAGCTGAACGAAACGGTGCCAACATGCACTCAGGACTGGACAAAGTACCCACCGAGTGAGTAGAAATCCCGCAGGACGTTGCCCCCAGGGGGCGCCCCGTCCACGCCCCACCCCCATCGGAGGACATCTCGTGCGTCGCCTGGCACTCGCGGCCGGAACCGCTCTCGTGCTGCTCGGAGCCTCAGCCTGTACGGGCGACGACGGCGAGCAGGAATCAGCCAACGTCATCGCCCCCGGTGCGCCCGGGGAGTCGTCATCGCCCGCCACCGCGGACCAGATCGCCGCCCTCGCCGAGGAACAGGGCCACAACGAGGCCGACGTCACCTACCTGGTGCATATGATCGAACACCACGCGCAGGCTCTGGAGATGACCGACCTGGTCACGGAGCGGTACGAGCGCGACGGCATCGAGCGCATCGCCGACCGCATCTCCTCCGCTCAGGGACCGGAGATCACCGCCATGGAGAGCTGGCTGGAGGAGAACGTCTTCGGCCCGGCCCGGGAGAACCCGGCGCACCAGGACTTCTGCGGGCTGGAGGGCGACGGCACCCACCACGACGAGGACGGCGACGTGCCCGCGTGCGCTCTGGAGGTCGACCACGACGACATGCAGGGCATGGCCTCCGAGGAGGACATGGAACGGCTGGCGGACGCGGAGGGCGACGAGTTCGACCGGCTCTTCGTGGAACTGATGACGACCCATCACGAGGGAGCGGTCGGCATGGCCGAGGACGTGCTGGCCGAGGGCAAGGACCAGACGGTGCTGCGGATGGCCAACGACCTGATCGCTGAGCAGAACACCGAGATCGTGCGCATGGCGACGGTGCTGGAGGAGTAGGCCCGACTGTCCCGGCAGGACCCGGACGACGGAAGGGGCGCCCCGGCCGGGGCGCCCCTTCACATGTTCGTCGTAGCTCCGGGCGGGCGCGAAGCGGAGCCCCTCCCGGAAAACACCGCCTAGGCGGACTTCTCCTGGCGGGTACGGCGCTGCTGGTCCCTCGGGACGATGGTGGGGTTGACGTGCTCCTGCACCGACTCACGAGTGATGATGACCTGCCCCACGTCCTCACGACTGGGCAC
>NZ_JBWDTQ010000020.1:0-174277 GCF_056312425.1 Nocardiopsis sp. TRM 82005 | reverse complement strand
CTTGCTGTCCGGAGAGGTTTCGGGCAGTCGGTGTGAGCCTGTGACCAGCACGCTCACGATGAAAAGGGCTCACTGGAGAATATTGTATCGCAGGGAGGACCATGTCCCCTTCCTGCTTTGATGCATCCCGTAGCGAAGTTTCCGGGCAAGCTCCATTGTCAGCGGTGAAGCTTTTCTCTCTTTTTCGCCATTCTGGCGGGTGACCCTTGCGATGCTGGTGGACGTGTCGGATAGTGATGAGTGCTCGTATGAAATCATGCACCACTCGTCAGGGATTGAATTGACGACCTCCAATCCCATCTCTTGAATTATTTGCTGTTGTTCGGTCGGGCTTATTCCCTTTTTCGGAGGGGTGCCCATAACTCTCTTGATTATTTAAGTTTGGGTGAATTTTCGTACTGAATGGCCTCTTGGTCTACTCCGTGCTGAGGGTGCCTCCGAAGGGCGTCGTGCCGTCGGTGCCCTGGGCGGTGCCCCTCTCGGGTGAGAAGCGGTTGAGGAACTCGTTCAGACTCGGCAGACGCAACGAGTTGACGTCGAACCCCGCGGGGGAGGTTCAGCCCGGTTGCGGATCCGGAGCCCAGCACGTTGATGGTGCGCAGGTCCGACTGGAGACGGGACAGGACCATGGGAACGCCCACGGTCGCGCCGATACCGGTGAAGGACAGCGATACCGCCCACGATCATGCCGATGTTGATGGTGCCCTGGGTGATCACGTAACCGGGGCGCTGGTCCCACTCGTCCGTGGGGACGATGCCCTGCCAGACCTCGTGGAGGACGGGGCGGACGTTCTCATACCATTCGTCGACGCTTTCGACGCCCCATTGGTCACCCTCCGGTTCGGTGGGGTCGTAGAAGCCGGTGAGCGGGGAGAGCCCTTCCAGGTTCTCGTCCATGTAGCCGGTGAAGTTGTCCCGTCCCTGCTGATTGAGGAACGACGCGCCCCACTGGCCGTCGTGCCAGATCCCGGTCAGGTCCCCGACGTCCTGCGCCGCTCCTACGACGTTGAAGAAGGGGTCGTCGAGAACGGATTCGCTCATGGGCCGTCCACAGGGGTGAGGGGGAACGAGGGAGGGGGCCGGAGGACTTCCCGGGGCTCCGGAGAGGTCAGAGGTTGGGGGCAGGTCGTCGGGGTCGTTCGGGTCGAAGATGTCCCCGGCGTTGGCCTGAGCCTCTTTGGCCATCTCAAGATTGCCGTTGACGTAATGGGTCGTGGCGTCGGAGCACCCGGTGATGGCGCTGGCGGTCCGCTCGATCATGTCGCCGCAGGTGGGGGAGTAGTGCTCCACGAAGCCGGCCAGTGCCATGGTGATCGGCTCGCTGCTCGCGCTCTCCTCGGCGCCGATGATCGCGTCACCGAGTTTCGTGACGTGTCCGCTGAGCCCGTGGGTGCCCTCCTCGTCTCCGAGGTGGTCGTTCACGGTCGTCAGAACCGCGCCGGCCTCGCTGGGCTGGACGTTCCACCCGGACATGCGTGGTTCTCCGTTCCTCGTCCGCGGGCGTCCGCCTGCTCGTGTCCGCCCTGTCACTCCTTGTGGACGACACGGAGACCGTGTTGGTTCGCCCGCCCTGTGTGCTTTCCGGGTACTGCCGTGTCAGCCCTGTCCGGCGGAGGGCTCGCGCAGCGCGGTCTGGACCAACCTCGCGGAGCCGCCGCGGGTCACCCACTTGCCGCGCCCGGCGGGCTGGTTGGCCGCGTACGTCCGGGGCAGGATCTGTCCCTCACTGCGGTCGCCGGACATCACCAGGGCGCTCGTGCCGATCTCGCGCATGGCCTGCACCAGCGGGTCGTACATGCCGCGCCCCGCACCGGCCACCCGGCGCGCCACCACGAAGTGCAGACCGATGTCGCGGCCGTTGGGCACGAAGGGCACGAAGGGCGCCAGCGGCTTCTGTCCCGCCGTGGTGAGCACGTCGTAGTCGTCGGCGAGCACCACGATGCGCGGGCCCTTGAACGACCCCGGCTCCATGGAGTCGACGTCCCCGTCCTCGGGCAGGCGCTCCTCCACCTCCTTGGCCACGCCGCCCGCCAGCCCCGCGCACACGCGCGGGTTGCTCGCGTACCCGCCCATGTACTCCTCGGGCACGACGTTGCGCAGGGTCCGGCGCGGATCCATCACCGCGAACACGACCTCGTCCGAGGAGTACCGCTCCACCAGCCCCTCGGCGACCAGCCGCAGCAGGTTGGTCTTGCCGCACTCCCCGTCGCCCATGACCAGCAGGTTGTGGTCGCGCTCGAACAGGTCGAGCAGCACCGGCTCCAGGGCGCGCTCGTCCACGCCGATCGGCACGGCCCCCGGCTCCGACTCCGCCGTGGGCAGGGTCCGGGCGGACAACCGGTGCGGCAGGATCCGCACCTTCGGGGCACGCTTGCCCCTCCAGGCCCGGTCCACGGACCGCACGGCCTTCTCCACGACCTCGCCCAGATTGTCGCTGTCAGCCACTCCGTCGATCCGGGGCAGCGCCACCTGGCCGAACAGCTTGGTGTCGGTGAGGACCCGGCCGGGGGCCTCCGCGCTGATCGTCTCCGCCAGCTTGCGGGCGATCGTGGAGTCCGACGAGTCGTTCAGGTGGAGTTCCACCTTCTGGCCGAAGTTGGACTGGGCGGCGATGCGCACGTCGTTCCAGCGCAGCATCCCCGCCACCACGTGGATGCCGAAACCGCCGCCGCGCTGTAGCAGTTCGGTGACCATCGGGTCGACGTCCTCGAAGTCCTTGCGCAGCGCGCCGAAGCCGTCCACGCAGAACACCACGTCGGCGCTGGCCAACTCGGGGACCTCGCCGCGGGCGTGCATCCTGCGCAACTGGGTGACCGAGTCGATCCCGCGCTCGCGGAACACCTCCTGCCGGTGCTCGAGCATGCCCCGGAGCTCCTCCACGGTGCGGCGCACCCGTTCGGAGTCGGTGCGCACCGCCACCCCGCCCACGTGCGGCAGCACGGACAGCGACTGTAGGCCGCCGCCCATCAGGTCCAGGCAGTACACGGCCGCCTGCTCCGGGGTGTGCGTGAGCGCCAGCGACAGCACCAGCGTGCGCAGCAGGGTCGTCTTGCCGCTCTGCGGTCCGCCGATGACCGCCGCGTGCCCGCCGGACGCGGTCAGGTCGAGCTTCCACACGCCCTGCCACTGCTTGGCGGCGTCGTCCAGCAGGCCCAGCGGGATCCGCATCGGCTCGTGAGCGCCGGGCAGCCGCAGTCCGAGACCGCTCTCCTCAGGCTCACCCGCCACCTGGTCCAGGGTGGTCTCGGACGGCAGCGGCGGCAGCCAGATCTCGCGTGTCTTCTTCCCATGGCGGCCGAACTGGCCCACCATCACGTCCAGCAGGGTCGGTCCCATCGTGCGGGACGGCATGGGCACGTCATCGCCGGAGGGCTCGGCCGCCGCGGCCGCCGTCTGCTCCGGGCCGCTGTTGTAGGCGGTGTACAGCCGCACCGGGGGAGTGCCCTCGGCGGGCTCCTCCTCGGCCACCGGTCCGCGGTAGGGGCCGGACACGTACCCCGCCTTGAAGCGCTGGTAGACGCTGGTGTCCACTTTCAGGTAGCCGAACCCGGGCAGGGACGGCAGGTGGAAGGCGTCCGGGGTGTTGAGGACCGTGCGGCTCTCCTCCTCGGAGAAGGTGCGCAGGCCCAGCCGGTAGGACAGGTAGGTGTCCAGGCCGCGTAGTTTGCCGCCCTCGATGCGCTGACTGGACAGCAGCAGGTGCACGCCGATGCTGCGGCCGATCCGGCCGATGGACAGGAACAGCTCGATGAAGTCGGGGCGGGCGGTCAGCAGTTCGCCGAACTCGTCGATGATCACCAGCAGGTGCGGCAGCGGCGGCAGGCTCGGGTCGTGCTCGCGCTTGTAGGTGTAGTCGCCGATGTTGGCCACGTTCCCGGCGTCGCGCAGGACCTGCTGGCGGCGCTGCACCTCGCCGGACAGGCTCGCGTGCACGCGCTCGATCAGCGCGGCGTCGTCCTCCAGGTTGGTGATCACCCCGGCCACGTGCGGCATGTCCTCGAACGGGGCGAACGTGGCACCGCCCTTGTAGTCGACCAGGACCATGCTCACCCGCTCGGGAGGGTGGGAGGCGGCCAGCGCCAGTACGAGGGTGCGCAGCATCTCGCTCTTGCCGGAGCCGGTGGCGCCCACGCACAGGCCGTGGGGTCCCATGCCCAGCTGCGCGGACTCCTTGAGGTCCAGGATCACGGGCTGGCCCATGTCGTCCGCGCCGATGGGTACCCGTAGGAACGCCCGTTCGCTGCGCGGCGCCCACATCCGCTGTACGTCCATCGCACCGGGGTCCTGGACACTCATCATGGCGGGGAAGTCGACGCTGCCGCCCTCCTGCGCGGTCTCCTCGACCGACTCCGGGGACAGGCGCAGCGGGGCCAGCATCCGGGCCAGGCCGGTGAGGGTGGCGGCGGAGACGTCGTCCACGGTGCCGGTGGTCACCACCGGGTCGGCGCCGCGCAGCTCCTCGACACGGACCTGGTCGCCGGTGACCGTGACACGCACGTTCACATCGCCGGGTTCGTCGATCTGCCGGGACACCAGGTGCAGCACGGTGACGCCCAGGTCGACGGGGTCCACGGCGTCGTCGGGGCGCACGAGCTCGGCGGCCACACCGCCGTGGGTGTCGTGGACGACCAGTAGACGCCGCAGCATCCGGTAGGCCTCGCGCTTGCCCATGCCCCGGCGGACCTCGGACGCGAAGTCGGTGCGTGAGCGCAGCTCGTCGGAGAGCAGCCCGCCCAGTTTGGCGGGGTCGGGGGCGATCAGGCGGACGGCGGCGCCGCCCTCGCGCCGCTGCGGGTCCAGGACCTGGGGAAACCAGGGCAGCCACGACCAGTCGTCGGCGTTCTCGGCGGGGTAGGACACCGCGAGCCCGGCGTCCTCGGGCGCGTGGAAGGCACCGAACTGGGCGGCCAGGGCGCGCACCAGGCGCATCACGTCCTCGCGCTCGCCGATGACGCTGACGTTCCCGGCCATGTCCAGGGGCAGGGTGAGCGGCATCTCGGGGACCGACGCGAACCGGCGGATGGCGGCCTGCGCCTCGGAGAGCATGAACGGGTCGGTGGGGGTCAGCGCGGTGCCCTGCTCGGCGAGCCGGAGGGGACGGCCCTCGGTCAGGCCGGTGCCCACGCGCACACGCAGGAAGTCGCGGTTCCTGCGGCGGCGTTCCCACAGACGGGTGGGGTCGCGGACGATGTCGTACAGGGCCTCGGGGGGCGGGTCGAGCAGGCGGGCGTGGGCGCGGGTGCGCTGCTCCCAGCCGGTGAGCTCCTCGCGCAGCTCCTCCAGGTACTGCAAGTACAGGTCGCGCTGGTTGCGGCGCTGTCGGCCGACCTGGCCGCGCCGGGAGAAGAGCATGGCCAGGGCGGCGAGGAGGGCCACGACCAGCACGACGCCGCCCAACGCTATGAACGCCGGGTTGCGCATGACCATCATGATGGTCATCGACGCCATCATGCCGACCATGGGCAGGATGGTCATCAGGGGATTGCCCTGTGTCTTGCCGTCGGGGAGGGTCGGCGGGGCCTCCACCTCGTGCGGTTCCTGGGCCGGAGCGGGATGCACGGTTCGTGTCGGCCGGTGCACGACGCGAAGACTCATCGGCTTTCCTCTCGGCGCAGGGGGCGGGAAGACGAGGGACTCGGGGGCGGCGCTGGGGTGCGGGAAAACCCTATCGAAGTCGGTGACGAAGGGGCTTTTCAGCGCGGACGGCACACGCGGCACAGGGGCGCCGCCAAGTGCGAGGCCAGCGGAGCGTGCCGGTTCTCGCGACGCGTCGACGCCCAGTCCTGGGGGGAGGCGGTCCCCGTGGCCGCGGACGGCGGCGGGGAGTCCCGGCGGGGGTCAGCCCGAGGGCGCGTCCCCGGGGCGCAGGTAGGACATCAGGCCGCGGAAGCGGTCCCAGCCGTCGGATTCGGTACCGTCACCGACCCGGTACCAGACGGCGGGGGTCAGCGGCGGACCGATCGGAACCCCCCGGACGGGGGCGGACAGGGCGCGGTCCGTGCCCATCGAGGAGACACCCTCCACCCCCACGGCCAGACCCACGGGGGAGGGCAGGCCGGACCACCTCGGGGCGTAGGTCAGGTCGGGGCGCCCGAGGAGGCGCTGCACGGTCATACTGCGCAGGGCCTCGTTCGCGGTGAGCGCCCTGACCAGGGCGGTCAGCCCGGACAGGTCCGGCTCCTCGCCGGGCGGGTGGCCCACCGCGAAGGTGACGCTCTCCCGGACGCCGTCGGGGACCGTGCTCACCCGCTGCGTCCCGGCGAAGGGGCGCACGCCCCGCTCGCGCACGCCCTCCGGATGTCCGGTGAGGGTGAGCCAGGTGGCCCCGGGTGCGCGGCGGCGGCACAGGCTGGTCACCGCGCCCCGGTCCCAGGCGTGGGCGAGGGGTTCGCTGGTGCCCCACAGGGCGGGGGCGGAACCGGTCAGGTGCTCGGCCAGGAGTCCGGCCGCGCCACCCAGGAGCAGGCCCCGGCTGGCGGGGTGGACGACTTGCAGGTCCACCAGCAGCTGGGTGCCGGGTTCGCCGTCGGCCTCGGACCAGCGGAAGTCGGGGTGGGGGCCCTCCTCGGGGGAGGCGCTCCGGTCCACGGTGAACGCGGCCTCCGGGTCCCAGGTCAGGGGCACACCGGAGAAACCGTCGTAGTAGCCGCCGTCGCCGTCGCGTACGACCCAACGGGCGGTGGGTTTGGCGAGCAGGGAGCGCAGCGCGTGGGTGATGCGGCTGGTGGAGGGGGTGACCAGTTGCAGGTGGCGGCCGTCGCGGCCGTGCGTGGCCGTGGCGTCGACGAGCCAGCCGCTCAGGGGGACCAGCGGACGGTCCTGGACGACCACGAAGGCCCTCTCAGCCAGGGCGGTGACCGCGGGGTGGTCCGTCGCGCCGGCGAGGTTCCCGTCGTCCCCGTCCAGGCGGGACTCGGGGGTCCACACGACGCCGCCGTGCCTGTCGGCCAGGTGCCGCGCGAAGCTGTGGACCAGCGCCGCGGTGTCGGTGTCGGAGAGCTCGGCGCCGCGCGCCTCCACCCAGTAGGGCTGGGCGGGCAGGTCGTCGCTGACGCCGCCGGTGAGCAGCCGGTCGGCCTCGGCGGACAGCGCCAGCCTCTGGGCGGCCTGCATGGCGGCCACGAGCCTGCCGGAGCCGTCGCGCAGTTCGATCACCGCGCCCTCGGAGACCGAGCGCACGCGCAGGTCCGGGCCGGCCTCGGCCAGCGCGTCGACGAGGCTTCGCCGGGTGGGAGGCTCGGCCAGCAGGGCGACCGCGTCGTGGCTCACGGGAACTCCTTCACGGGTGTCACCGGTGGGAGAACCCTACCGAACCGGGGACCGGGGACCCGGCGCGCTCGTCCCGGGGAACCGGGGAGGGCCGCACCCGTCACCGTGGCCGGATGCGGTCACGGGACCTTGGTCAGGTCCGGGACGCCTCCGAAGGACTCACGCACACGTCGTCCACAGGCACGGAACGTGTCTGTTTCTCCGTCGGAGGCCACTTGTATGATGCAGATCCTCCCTATTGGCGGGATCGAGTCCGTTGTCTGGTTGCGGGACCCCCTCCGAACCACGGGCGTTCCGCGTGCATCCTCCCCCGCGGGAGGCGACAACCTCGCGAGGACCCCCGGAAAGCAGGTGAACAGTTGTCACGTTGGGACATCGGAAGCAGCACCCTGACCACCCTGTCCAAGAACACCGGAAACGTCGGTGACGAGCTGACCAGTCTGATCCAGCAGCTCGTACAGGCCGCGGAGCCCCTGGCCGGCAAGTTCGACGGTGCGGGCAAGTCCGCCTTCGACTCCTTCAAGGCGCGGGCCGACGGCATCACCGCGGACCTGCGCGCGGGCCTCGGCTCCATCGAGGAAGGCCAGGTGGGCATGAACAGCGCCTTCAACACCGGTGCCGAGACCATGGCCGACGACGCCAACCAGAGCATGGGCGCGGCCAACTTCGACGCCGCGAAGTTTCGCTGACCCCCGAGAGGAGCACCCGTGAGCAACAACGCCTACGACGTCGGCGCCTCCCAGGAGGCCCAGGGCAACATCAACACGATCATGAACCGCCTCGAGACGCTGATCGGTGAGCACGACACGGACGTCAACCAGGCCATGGCCGAATTCGAGGCCACCGGCGTCTCCGAGGAGTACAGCGCCAAGGAGCTCAAGTGGCACAACGCCGGCAACGAGGTCCGTGAGATCATCCGGCTCGTGCGCGAGACCCTGGAGACCAACGACACCACCGCGCAGGAGGCCCTGAGCCGCGCCAGCACGGCGGTCCAGAACATCTGACCGCTCCCCGGTGGGGCGGGCGAGACCACGAGAGGCAGTGAGGAGCACGGTTGGCACGCGACTACGACAGTCAGCTGCTGGAGTCCGTCGCCGTGCGCCGACAGCGCCTGCGCGAGGCGGTGCTCTTCGGTGGCCAGCGCACCAGGCGCCGCCTGGACGAGAACTTCGGCAAGGTGGCGATCAGCGCCTGCCTCGCCGCGGTCATCTGCGGCGGCACCGTCGGGTGGTCCTTCGTCAGCCACCAGCTCAGCAGCCAGCAGGTCGAGCAGGAGCAGGCGTCGTCCGGTCCGGCGAGCAACGCCGTCCCGCCCATCCCCGGTGACTGGATCGGCTCCCAGGTCACGCTCGACGACCTGGGCGAGAAGCTGGACGCGGCCGGGGTCCCCGAGAGCCTGTACGTGCTGCCCGGGGAGTCCCGCCCCGGTCCCGAGACCGTCGACAGCTACTACGTGCTCACCCAGGACGCCGACGGCTACCTGTCCGCGGCCGTCATCGACTTCGACCAGGGACGTCCCGGCCTGGAGTTCACCACCGAGGACGAGGCGGCCCGCTGGCTCTTCCAGGAGCTCGCCACCACCGAGTCCGAGCCGACCGTCCTCACCCAGGCCGAGGAGGGCGAGACCGCCGAGGCCGCGGCCGAGCTGGGCACCGAGGTGCGCGAGAACCTGGAGGAGCGCAGCGGAGGCTCCTACCTGCACAGCCTGGAGGTCGGCGACGTCGTGGACACCTTCGGCCAGGAGAGCGGCCGTTACCTGTTCCCCGACGGCACCCCCTTCGGGGAGCGCGGCCTGCCCGACTACGCCCGCACCGGCTCCGGTGACGAGGACCTCTATCACCGCTACCGGGTCATCCACCCCTTCCAGGTGAGCGCCACCAGGGCCCCCGCACACGAGGACCATCCAGGCGGCGGCGTCCGCTTCACCCTCGACACGGCCGGATTCAGCGAGGTCCCCCCGACCCCGACTGTCCGCTGGCTGATCGGCCACGGCTATCTGGAGCGCGTCGCCGTGAGCGACGTGCCCGACTAGGGAGTGTCCGTGGACGCTCCCGCGTGCGTCGGTGGCGGGTGCCCGCCGCCGACCGGAACCCCTCCCGGAGGATCCGGAACACCCGGAAGGCACGGCGCACGGCGCGATGGACGGACCGGACGCCGTCGGCGCGGAGAGGAGCGGTCCAGGGGCCCCGGGACCGGACCCGACAACGGTGGCCGTCCGCCACCGGCAGACGCAGCAGCGAGGATTGGAAGGCAATGACCGCTTGGAGCCGGGTGACGCTCGTCGGAGAGGAGCGCAGGGTAGACGCGGTCCTGCCCGCGAGCGAACCCGTGGGCGCGCTCATGCCGGAGGTGCTCGACCTCCTCGGCGACCAGGTGGAGAACCCGGCCAAGCTGCGGCACCTGGTGACCGCATCCGGGACCGTCCTGGACGGCGACACCACACTCGCTGACCGGCAGGTGGCCGACGGTGCCGTGCTGCGGCTGATCCGGGCTGAGGAGCCGGTGCCCGCCCCGGTGGTGCACGAGGTCCCCGAAGCGGTTTCCATGGCCCTGGACGACCACCAGGGGCGCTGGTCCCCGACCGCGGCCCGGTGGACCGCGACGGTGGCGCTGGTCTCCCTCGCCCTGGGCGCTGGCTGGATCGTGCAGGGGCACTTCTCCGGGGCAGGCGGCCTCGTCGGTCTGGCCGCCGTCGCCGCCGTACTGGTGGCCACGGGCGCGGTGATCGGGCCGGCCTGGCGGGAGCCTCTGGGCACGGCACTGGCCGTCAGCGGTACCGCGGTCGGCGGGTTGGCGCTGTGGCTGGCCTGCGACCACTTCGGCTGGCCCGAGTGGACCCGCTGGGGCGGCGGTGCGGCCCTGGTCGCGGGCCTGGTCCTGCTGCTCGGCCTCACCTCGGGCCTGGGGCGGGGCGGGCTGACCGGCGGGGGCGCCGGACTCGCCCTGGCCGCCGTGTGGTCGGCGGGCGCGGCGCTGGGACTGCCCGCCTACCAGGTCGCCGCCGTCATGGCGGTGGCCTGTGTGATCCTGCTGAGCCTGCTGTTGCGGCTGGCGCTGATGTTCTCCGGGCTCGCGGTCCTGGACGACCAGCGCAGTTCCGGGGAGTCGGTGGCCCGGGGGGACGTACTCACCTCGGTGGCGGGTGCCCACCGGAGCCTGGTGATCGCCACGGTGGCGGTGGCGGTCGCCGTGGCCACGGCGGGGATCGGCCTGGCCACCCACTTCGACTGGTGGACGGCGGGGCTGTCGGTGGTGCTGGCGCTCGTGGTGGCCAGCCGGGCCCGGCTGTTCCCGCTGATCGCGCAGAAGTCGGTGCTCATCGCCGCGAGCCTGGTGGTGCTGGTGGCCTTCCTGTCCTCCTGGGCGGAGTCCGTGACGTGGGGCGTGTGGCCGGCGCTGGGGACCGCGGCCGCGGCCGCGGCCATCCCCGCCGTGGTGCTGTCCATCGAGCAGCCCGAGCACGTGCGGGCACGGTTGCGAGGTGTCACCAGCAGGTTCGAGGCGATCGCCGTCGTCGTGCTGGTGCCCCTGGCGATCGGCGCGTTCGGTACCTTCCAGCGGCTCCTCACGACCTTCTGAGCGGGGGACGATGAACACTTCCCAGACCGGGGCCGCACCCGCGGCCGCGCCGACGTCCACAAGCCCGGCTGAGGGCCGGCCGGTATCCGGTGACCGTTGGGTACGCCGGTTCGGGCGCGCGGTCCTGCGGCCGTTCCGGCCGGTGGACGAGGTGGCCGACGCCATCGCACTGGGTACGCGGTTGCAGCGTCCCACCTCGACCGGCCGCCGCATCGTCGTGGACGACCTGGGGTCGGGCGCCGACGCGGCGGTGGTGACCGCCCTGGTCGCCCGGTCCCTGGCCCACTTTCGCCACGACCGTGTGCTGGCCGTGGACGCCACCGGCCGGGAACCGTCGTTGGCCGAGCGGCTCGGCGCCGACGGGTCCGGAGACCTCGACGGGGTGGACGCCAGCGCCTTCGACGCGGCGTGCGGCAGCCTCGGCGAAGTCAACGCGCGCCTGTGGACGGTGCGGGCCGCACCGGACGGCGCGGGCTCCTACATGTCCGGGCTGCTGCCGATCTCCCGGTTCTTCGGGGTGACCCTGGTGGCGGGGGAGTCGGGTGGTGCCTTCGTGGGGACCGTCGAGGAGGGGGCGCACGCCCGGGTACGTGTGGTCCGCGCGACCAGGGAGGCCGCGCTGAGGGTCGGTCGGGAACTGGACGAGCTGGTCCGGGAGGGCCGGCAGGAGGAGACGGAGCGGACCGTGGTGGTCCTCTCCGAGGAGCGGCGGCGTGAGGACCCGGGGTTCGACGTGGCACGTACGGCCCGCGTCATCGCCGAGAGCGGCGCGGGCGTGGTCGTCCTGCCGTATGACCGGCACCTGGCCCAGGGGGCGGCGGTGCGTCCGCGGCTGATCGGCGAGGCCACCCACCGGACCGTCCAGCTGGTGGCCGCCGAGGCACTGGACCGGGCGGTCGACGGCACCGTACCCGGGCGAGCACGTACGGAAGGAGGGGAGTAGGCCATGGACCAGCACCAGCGACCCGACCCGGAACGGGAACCCCCTCGGGACACGGGGCGGCCGGACCGGGCAGCCCCTCCCGGTGGCCGGCCGGGGAGGCCTGTCCAGGGCACACCCGAGCCAGAGGGGCCCGCGCGGAGCGGCCCGGGACAGGGCGGCCCCCAGCGGGGCGGTCCGGGGCAGCCCGGTCATGGGCGGGTCGCGCCCTCCGGTGGCCAGCAGCCCCTCTCCCGGGGGCCGTACCCGGCGGGCGCACCGCCACGGCCCGGTGCACGGGGGTACGCGGGTCCCAGCGGCCCACAGCCCTCCCAACCCGGTCCGTCCCAACCCGGTCCGTGGTCTCCCGAGGGGCCGGGGCACGGCCGGGGCACCCCGCCCGGAGGTGTGCCGGGACAGGAGCGACCACCGCGGCAGGGTCCGTTCCCCCGTCCCCCCTACGCCGTCGAGCCGCCCGGGCCGCGCGAGCCCACCGGCCCGAACCAGGCGGCGCGGCCGGAGCACTCGGGGCCGCAACGGCCTCCGACGGCGCCCGGGGGCACGGCACCGCCGCCACGTGCCTTCGCCCAGGATTCGGTGGCCGAGGCCTTCCTGGCCGGGACACCCATGCCCGCCCCGGCTCCCCAGCCGTCTCCCGCGCCGGAGCAGCCCCCGGCACCTCCCCAGCAGCCTCCGACGTCTCTCCAACCCCCTCAGTATCCCCAGCAGTACGGACCTCCGCCGGGGCCGCCGCAGTACCAGCCGCAGCGGCCACGGCAGGGCCCGGCCTCCGGTGTGCCTGCGCACCGGGGCTCGGCGGCCGCTCCACCGGCTTCTCCCGCGGCACCGCCCGTGCGGAGGCCGGAGCCTCCGAGCCAGGAGCCGCCGCGCGGCCAGGAGCCTTCACCACCGCCGGAACGCCGGGAGGAGACCCCGCCCGCCCGCGCGTGGTTCGGGGCGGCACCGCCCTCCGACACGGCGCGTCCCGGGGGAGCCTCCGGCCAGAGCCGGGCTCCCAGGGAGACCGGTCCACCACGCCCCGCCGGATCGCCGTCCGACGGCCCGGGGAGCGGGGAGGACGCGCACGACCCCGACGCGGAGGAGACGGACGTCTTCCTGGTCCTCGGCGCCGACCGGCGCGCCCGAAAGGGGCGAGAGGAAGGAGAGGAGAAGCAGGAGGATCCTGAGGAAGGAGATTCCCCGCTGTACCGGGGAGCCTCTCTACTCGCCCCCGAGACGGAGGGCGCGGGCTCCGGGGAGCAGGGCGCGCCCGGCGCCCCGGCTCCCACGCGGCCTGACGCGGACGCCCGAACCGGAGAGGCCGCACCGTCCGCGGGGGCCGATCTGGCCGCTTCCGCGCCGAGCGGGGAAGCACGCGCCGAGGCCGCCCCCTTCTCCGCTCAGGAACACCCCGGGACAGGGGAGGACCCCACCGGGCGGGGCGACGCGCGGCCTGTGTCCGAGGGCGGCCCGGTGTCTGGGCTCCTGGACGTCCCGGACGCGCCCCACCCGGAGGCAGAGTACCCGGAGCGGCCCCAGGGCACGCTCCCCGAAGACCTGCCCGGCGCCCCGGCCGCTTCTGCCCAACCGGAGCCCTCGGGGGCCGAGTCCTGGACAGGTGCCGTGGACGGCGGGCACGCCCCCGTCCCGGGCGGATACGAACAGCGGATCGCCGCCGTGAAGCGGATCCCGGCCTCTCCCTGGCGGCGTGCCGTCTTCGCCGTGACGGGAGGACGCCTCAACCTCGGTTGAGCCCCAGCCGGGCGAACGGTCGGCTCCGGGGCCGGAGATGCCTCTGGAAGGCGGTGTGACCGCTGAGGGAGAAGGGGCCGAGGGGAGGCCGAGGGTGCGTCGGACAACGATGTGCCCACGGATTCCGGGTCCGGTCCCGGCTCCGGAGAGGCCGCTCCTGAACGGTGATCCCGCTGGACACCGACCAGCGAACGGCGGAAGTCGGACAACGCGTTCACCGATTCGGTCCGCGGTGCACAGGGGCCCGTCACGCTCGGTACCGGCGTAGTTCGATTCGACTCAGTACTTGGGCGGGAAACGGATAACCGAATCCTCGCGAAGTAGGACGTCGTCGTGGTGGGAGCCGTGGCCCTGACGTTTCCCGTGCGCACCCGGGGTCCAGATCCCGCCCGGCTTTTTTCGGGATCGCCCTGAGAGCCGGGAATCCGAGAACACCCTGACGAGCCATCTTTGGGTAGTAGGACCGTAACTCTCTGTATCAACAAGGGGCACGCAAAACCATACAGACTTGGCTAGGCTGTGCCCCGGTCATGGACATGACCCCAGAGACAACAGGGAAGGGAGGCGGTGTGAGTGGATCGCTGCGCGTTGTTCGTTGACGCGGGATACCTTCTCGCGGACGGCGCGATGGCCGTACACGGAACCCGCAACCGGGACTCCGTCTCCTGGGATTACACCGGTCTCGTCCAGTTCCTCAACGAGGTTGCGCGGGACCGCACCGGTCTGCCGCTCCTGCGCTGCTACTGGTACGAAGCCGTCGCCGACGACCGGCGGACCCAGGAACAGGACGGCATCGCCGATATCCCCGGCATCAAGTTCCGTGCCGCGCGTATAAGGCCGGGCCGTCGCGAGGGCGTGGAGAGCTACGTCCAACGGGACCTCACCACGCTGGCCCGCACCGGCGTCCTGTGCGACGCCGTCCTGGTCAGCGGTGACGAGGACATGGCCTCCGTCGTCGCGGACGTACAGGACATGGGTGTGCGCGTCACCGTCGTGCACATCTCCGTCGAGGGGAACTGGACCATCTCCCGCGCCCTGCGCCGGGAGTGCGACGACCTCATCGAGATCGGCGCGGGACACCTGCGCCCGCACGTCAACCTGCTCTCCAGCGGCGGCTCCGCCCAGGAGACGGCGGCCAAGACCACCACACCGTTCGCCAACGGCCGCGCCCGTTCCGCGCCCGAGACACCGAGGCAGCCTGTCGCGGCCGAGCCCGGAGGGAACCGGGCCGAACCGGCGGCATCCTCGGCCGCGGGTCTGGAGGCGATGTTCGCCGGGACCGGAGGGCAGCCCGCTCCTCAGGGCAATGCCATGGACCAGCTGCGCGCCATGCGCCGGAGCCTCGCCCAGCAGCGCGGCGGCGACCACCTGGTCGGGCCCGGTGCGGAAGGTCAGCAGCACGGCGCCATCGACGCGAACGGGTTCCCCTCCGGGGGGCAGGCCCCGCCGAACATGGGCGGCAACGGTGCCTATCCCGGCGCCCCGATGACCGGGGGGCACCCGGCACAGAACGGCCAGGGAGGCTATCCCCCCACCGGGGGCCACCAGTCGATGCGCGGTGCCGACCAGGCGGGTTACGGACTGCCCTCAAGACCGGCACACGGGCAGGGACAGGCCATGACCGGGCCGCAGCAGTCCTTCGCGAGCGGAACGGGGCCTCAGCAGTCCTTCAACGGCGGAACCGGGCCGCAGCAGTCCTTCGCGCACGAGACCGGGGCCCAGTACTCGTTCGCCCCGGACGCGCAACACGGGCAGCCGGGGCACACACCACCACAGAGAAGCGGCCCACCACAGGACCCAAGGTTCGGCGCGGGAGACAACTCCGGCTTCGGAGGTACGTCCGAAACAAACCCTACCTATGGGACCAGTACGGAAACTGACACCGCCCACCGCGGTGGGGCGGCTCCCTCCTACGAGGGGCCGCCGCCTACTGGTCCCGAGAACGCCGGCCGGTTCGGCGCCGGCGACTACCAGGAACTGCGTCCCACTCCTGGATATCCCCAGCAGATGCGCTCCTCCGCGCATACCGTTGACGAAGCGGTGCATGTTGCGCACAAAGAAGGGAACGACTTCGCGGAGTCGATCGCTCGCGAGGCGCCCGCCCTGTGGGTCGAGGCCGTCCTCGCCCGCAGGCCCCGGATGCCCTCCGACCTGGAGGCGCGTCTGCTTCAGGGCTCCTCGCTGCCGGTCGACCACCTGTTGCGTGACGAGGTCCGGGACGGACTGCGCCAGGGGTTCTGGCAGGCACTGGAGCGCGCCAGACCCTGACCTGAGCTTGGGAGTGCGAGTAGGGGATGGGGGCGATGCGGTTGACCCACGTGACGACGGCAGAACTCGACAGTTTGGAGTTCCACGCCGTCCGGTCCGGTGAGCATGGGCCGGTTGCAGCCCAACTCCTGGACCTGGCCAACCGGGTCGATGCCGGAAGTGAGATCTCCCGCGCGGAGCTGTTCGTGCGCGCGGGAGAGCAGTGGGAGATCGCCCAGGAGTTCGAGCGCGCCTGCGCGGCCTACCAGCGGGCGATCGACGACGGCGGGCCCACGGTGATCGACGCGCGCGCCCTCAGCGCCGGGGCCCTGATGCAGCTGAACGAGGCGGAACAGGCCTACGCCCACCTCAAGCGCCTGGACGCGGAGGAGCTCCCGGGCCTACAGACCTACATCCACGTCGCCGAGGCGCTGTACGCCCACGACGACCTGGAGGGCGCCGAGCGGTGGGCGACGGCCGGCGCGGACCGCTTCCTCGACCTGGCCTCCTCCCCCTACGTCCACGACCTGCTGATGGAGCTGCTGCGGATCCGTTTCCGCATCCGCGTCGATCTGGGGCTGGGCGAGGACGTCCTTGACCGGCTGCTCGACGGGGAGTGATCTCCCACCGTGAGAAGACGGTGACGCACGTGACACGTGGTTGCGTGCGCTTCCCGGTGGCCTGGCCGGGCGGGGCCCACCGGAGGGGGATCCGCGGAGCGGACGGGCCCGCTGAGCGGTCTCCGGAGCCGTCGCGGCCATCGCCGCGCGCCGCCGCAAGGCGGTGCCCGCCGGAGCGGCCACGGCGGTGTCGACGGCGCTGCTGCTGGTGTACTGGGAACTGATGGCCCGTCACTTCGACGAGAGCCGGCAGCGGATCGGCGAACCCGGTCCCGGGACCTGAGGACCCCTCTGGGACGGTCCTTCGCCGGAGCCCTCCGGGCCGGGGCGGAATCTGACGAGTGAGCTTTCCGACGTCCGCCGGGGACATGTGACACGCCCGGGCCGACCATCCCCGCGAACCGCCCGTGCGGGCCCGAGGCGGCGGCCGGCGGACCGGGTACGCCAGGTTCCGCGGTCGCCCCGGACCGCCGTGCGCAGGTGTTCCGGGCCGTGCGGAGGGCACGTCGGAAGCGCTCCGGGTACGGGCGGTCCCGGTGACGTTCTAGGCTGTGTCGAGTCGCCCCCGGAGCTGGCTCCGACCAGGTGTCACGCCTTCGGTGAGCAGGTGCGCGCCTCCCCCTCATACCACGCCCGGAGCGCGTGTTCGGCAGCCGTCGAAGAACCTGAGAAATCAGTGACACGCCATCATCTTGCGGTGTTCCAAGCTGACATCCCCTAGATGTAGTATCTCTCCCGCTGGTGGTTCACCCCTGGGTGAGGCAAGAGGGAACCCGGTGCGAATCCGGGGCTGCCCCGCAGCGGTGAGTGGAGACGAGGACGCCACAGGCGCCGGGAACCCCCGAGGACATCCCGGAGCGGTGACCTCCACGAGCCCGAGGACCTGCCACTGGTGCGCACGTGAGCGTGTGCCGACGACGGGGCCTTCGAGGGTGAGCCGCCGCGATCCACCGGTTGACGACCGTCCGCACCCAGTGCGCCGGTCCACCGGTGGGAGCCGTGCACCTTGCTTCTCGGTCCCCTCCCCGCCGGGACTCTTCTATTGAGGTTGGAGCCGCTGTATGACCCTTGACGTCGAAGCCGTGCCCGCGTCCGTTCGGTCCGAGCAGACCAACGACGGCAGCCCCCCTGCCGCCGCCGACCGGATCGAGCACGTCGTAACCGAGGCCTGCGCGCGGCTTACCGGTGTTTCGGCGGAAAAGGTCCTCACCGAGGCCCGTCGCGGCTTCTACCCCGGAATCCCCGACTCCGAGGTGGAGCTGGCCCTGGTCATGGCTGCCCGCAGCTTCGTGGAGGTGGACCCCGACTACTCGTACGTGGCCGCCCGTCTGCTGCTGGACACGCTGCGCCGTGAGGCCCTCACCTTCATCAGCGGCGCCCCCGACACCGCCAGCCAGTCCGAGATGGGTGAGCGCTACGCCTCCTACCTCGCCGCCTACGTCAGCCGTGGCATCGACCTCGGCCAGCTCGACCCCGCGCTGGCCGGGTACGACCTGGACCGCCTGGGCGCCGCTCTGCACCCCGAGCGCGACGAGCAGTTCACCTTCCTGGGCATCCAGACCCTCTACGACCGCTACTTCCTGCACAGCGACGAGGTCCGCTACGAGCTGCCGCAGGCGTTCTTCATGCGCGTGGCCATGGGTCTGGCCCTCGACGAGGACGACCGCGAGGCCCGCGCCATCGAGTTCTACGAGCTGCTGTCCTCGTTCGACTTCATGGCCTCCACGCCCACCCTGTTCAACTCGGGCACCGTGCGGGCGCAGCTGTCCTCCTGCTTCCTCACCACCACCGGCGACGACCTGCACGCCATCTTCCACGGCATCAGCAACAACGCGATGCTGTCCAAGTACTCCGGCGGCCTCGGCAACGACTGGACCCCGGTGCGCGGCCTGGGCTCGCACATCCGCGGCACCAACGGCAAGAGCCAGGGCGTCGTCCCGTTCCTGAAGATCGCCAACGACACCGCCGTCGCGGTCAACCAGTGTTTCGCTCCCGACACCCCGGTCTACACGGCTGACGGCTGCAAGCCCATCTCCGAGATCGGTGTCGGGGACCTGGTCCTCGGGCACAGCGGTAACTACCGCGAGGTCACCGACGTCATGATGTACGACCAGGTCGATCCCATGGTGGAGGTGAACATCAAGCACTCCCTTGAGAGCCTGAAGGTCACCTCTGGCCACCCCTTCTACGCCATCCAAGGTGTGCCGCTGGGGCAGTCGAACAGCCGCACGCTGAAGTGGCTCGAGAACGACAAGGTCCGGGCCGAGTGGGTGGAGGCCGAACAGCTGTCTCATGGGGACTACGTCGCCCAGGTCGTGCCCAAGGAGATCGTTCCGGTCGAGGGATTCACCGAGGAGGACGCCCGCCTCTACGGCATCCTCCTGGGCGACGGCCACTTGTCCAAGGACGGGACGCAGTGGGGAGTCTCGGGCAATCCTGAGCTCGACACCCACCTGGACTTCGTGCGCCGCTACCTGGATGCACGCGGCATCCACTACTGGGAGTCCGGCCGGGGTGAAACCTACCTCCAGATCCACTGGGCCTCCGGACGCGGCGTGACCCGGGACGAGACCACCGGCCGCATCACCGGTGCCGGTGAGCCGACCCTTCCGCTCACGGCGGAGGACATCTACGACGGCGAGCACGCGAAGCGCATCTCCCGCAGGTTCAGCCACCTGCCGCACGCCCAGACCCGGGCGATGCTCCAAGGGCTCCTGGAGACCGACGGCGGTGTGTCCCGCGGTGTGGAGATCTACTTCACGAGCACGTCGCGCCCGTTGGCCATGGGCGTCCGCTACCAGCTGTTGCGGCTGGGCGTTCCCGCCGCCGGACAGTACCGCGAGAGGGAGCAGGCGCACACCGGGCGCCGCTCGGACGGCAGCGAGATCTCCTTCTCCGGCACGGTGAAGGCCTTCGACATCCGGGTTCCCGCGGTGGAGGGCATCGCGGAGCTCGTCGGCTGCCGTCCGCTGGTCAAGAGGAACTGGATCGACCACAAGGGCATGGTCTTCACCCGTGTCCGGGACGTCGCCCGAGCCGAGGTCGTCCCCACCGTGTTCGACCTCAAGGTGGAGACCGACGAGACCTACATGACCGCCGCCGGTCTGGTGCACAACGGCGGCAAGCGCAAGGGCGCGGTCTGCGCCTACCTGGAGACCTGGCACATCGACATCGAGGAGTTCCTCGACCTCCGCAAGAACACCGGCGACGAGCGCCGCCGCACCCACGACATGAACACCGCGAACTGGGTTCCGGACCTGTTCATGCAGCGTGTGGAGCAGGGCGGCACCTGGACCCTGTTCTCGCCGGACGAGGTCCCCGACCTGCACGACAAGTACGGCGCCGAGTTCGCCGAGGCCTACGCGCACTACGAGGCCGAGGCCGAGGCCGGGCGGATCAAGGTCTCCAAGCAGGTTCCGGCCGTCGACCTGTGGCGGCGCATGCTCACCATGCTGTTCGAGACCGGGCACCCGTGGATCACCTTCAAGGACCCGGCCAACCTGCGCTCGCCGCAGCAGCACATGGGTGTGGTGCACTCCTCCAACCTGTGCACCGAGATCACGCTGAACACCAGCGCCGACGAGGTCGCGGTCTGCAACCTGGGCTCGGTCAACCTGGCCCAGCACGTGGGCCCGGAGGGCCTGGACGCCGAGCGCCTGCGCCGCACCGTCCGCACCGCCGTGCGCATGCTCGACAACGTCATCGACGTGAACTTCTACACGATCCCCGAGGCGCGCCGCGCGAACATGCGCCACCGCCCCGTGGGCCTGGGCCTGATGGGCTTCCAGGACGCCCTGTTCAAGCTGCGCACGCCGTTCGCGTCCGAGAGCGCGGTGACGTTCGCCGACGAGAGCATGGAGCTCGTCAGCTACTACGCCATCGAGGCCTCCTCCGAGCTGGCCGACGAGCGCGGCTCCTACGAGAGCTTCGAGGGTTCGCTGTGGAGCCAGGGCGTGCTGCCGATCGACTCGCTGCGGCTGCTGGCCGACGCGCGCGGCGGCGTGCTGGACATGGACCGGGGCGAGACCCTGGACTGGGACTCGCTGCGCGAGCGCGTCAAGGCCACCGGCATGCGCAACTCCAACGTGATGGCGATCGCTCCGACCGCGACCATCGCCAACATCACCGGGGTGAGCCAGTCGATCGAGCCGGTCTACCGCAACCTGTACGTCAAGTCGAACATGTCCGGCGACTTCACCGTGGTCAACCCCTACCTGGTGCGCGACCTCAAGGCGCGTGGGCTGTGGGATGACGCCATGGTCTCCGCGCTGAAGATGTACGACGGCAGCCTCGGCGCCATCGACCGCGTTCCGGACGACCTCAAGGCCCTGTACGCCACCGCCTTCGAGCTCGACCCGGAGTGGCTGGTGGACGCCGGTTCGCGCCGCCAGAAGTGGATCGACCAGGCCCAGTCGCTGAACCTGTACATGGCGGCGCCCAGCGGCAGGAAGCTCGACGCCCTGTACCGCCGTGCGTGGCGCTCCGGTCTCAAGACCACCTACTACCTGCGTTCGCAGAGCGCCACGCACGTGGAGAAGAGCACGCTCAAGGGCACTGACGGCCGCCTCAACGCGGTCGCCGCCACCCCGACGGCCAGCCCCGCGGCCTCGCCCGCGCCGAGCCCCGCGCCGTCCCCGGCGCCGAGCCCGAGTCCGGCGCCCGACACCGGCGGCGCGGATGCCTCGGAGGACGAGTTCGAGATCGTCGACGGCGAGGCCTGCGCGATCGACGATCCCGAGTGCGAGGCCTGCCAGTAGCACCACCGTCCCGGTGGCCGGGCGCCCCTCTGCGGGCGGGCGGCCACCGGCGGCCCCGGTGGACGGTCTTCGGGCCGCGGAGGAAGCTTCGCGGCCCTGCCCCAGAAACGATGTGCCCGGCACGGCCGGAGAACGGAAAAGCCCCAGCATGACCGCAGTTTCCGAGAACAGCGCGAGTTCCAGCAGCGGCCTCGGCGCGATCGAGCGCGACGCCGAGCGCGTCAACGTCGACGACAAGACGATGATCAACGCCCGCGCCGACGTCAACCAGCTGCTCCCGCTCAAGTACACGTGGGCGTGGGACAAGTACCTCGCGGGCTGCAACAACCACTGGATGCCCACCGAGGTCGCCATGCAGGCCGACATCGCGCTGTGGAAGTCCCGGGACGGGCTGTCCGACGATGAGCGCCTGATGCTCAAGCGCAACCTCGGCTTCTTCGCCACCGCCGAGTCCCTGGTGGCCAACAACATCGTGCTGGCCGTGTACCGGCAGCTCACCAACCCCGAATGCCGCCAGTACCTGCTGCGCCAGGCCTTCGAGGAGGCGGTGCACACCCACACCTTCCAGTACATCTGCGAGAGCCTCGGCCTGGACGAGGGCGAGCTGTTCAACATGTACCGGGAGGTCCCCTCGATCACGGCCAAGGACGCCTGGGCACTCAAGTACACCCAGAACCTGGAGGACCCGGAGTTCCGTACGGGCACTCCGGAGGCGGACCAGGCGTTCCTCCGCGACCTGGTGGCCTTCTACGTGATCTTCGAGGGCATGTGGTTCTACACCGGCTTCGCGCAGATCCTCTCGCTGGGCCGCCGCAACAAGATGGTCGGTATCGCGGAGCAGTATCAGTACATCCTGCGCGACGAGTCGATCCACCTGAACTTCGGCATCGACGTGATCAACCAGATCAAGATCGAGAACCCGCACCTGTGGGGTGAGGAGTTCCAGGCCGAGGTCCGACAGATGCTCATCGAGGCCTGCGAGCTGGAGGTGGCCTACGGCCGCGAGACCATGCCGCGCGGCGTCCTCGGCCTCAACTCGGAGCTGTGTGAGAAGTACATGCACTTCATCACCGACCGCCGCGCCGAGCAGATCGGCCTGAGGCCCATCTTCGGCGAGACGGAGAACCCGTTCCCGTGGATGAGCGAGATGATGGACCTACAGAAGGAGAAGAACTTCTTCGAGACCCGCGTGATCGAGTACCAGACCGGCGGCGGCCTGGACTGG
Source organism: Nocardiopsis sp. TRM 82005 (assembly GCF_056312425.1). NCBI lineage: Bacteria > Bacillati > Actinomycetota > Actinomycetes > Streptosporangiales > Nocardiopsidaceae > Nocardiopsis > Nocardiopsis sp. TRM 82005. The sequence goes on along the minus strand of NZ_JBWDTQ010000020.1, from coordinate 151,909 downwards.
GACTGATGACCGGCCAGGGTCCCCCCGCGTCGGCGGAGCGGGGGGACCCTTCCTGCCGGAGGCGCTCCGAAGGGGAGGAGCCCCTCCGTCACGGACGGCCCGGGCCGCGGTGAGCGGCCCGGGCCGTCGGCCTTTCCCAGCCCCTGTCCCCGTTCCAGACCATCCTCACCGGACGCACCTCGCGCAGGAGCGCCGCGCTCTCATCGGGTGACGGCGGCGTGACGGGAAGGCCGTCACCGAGTCCTCCGGAAATCCAACCCTTGACCCCTGAGGCGACCAGACACGTCCCCCGCTGCTCTGCGGCAGGCTCTCGTAGGCCCCCTTGTCGCACAGAGACCCGTCGACCAGCCGCCGCGGGGTGACGGGTTCCCGTTCGTCCTCCAGCGCACGGGTACCGGACACCTCCTCGACGGGGAGGACGGAACCGATGCCGGACGGCTCCTCGTACCCGTTCCACGGGGTTTCCGGCGGCACGGGGTCCCGCGGTACAGGGACGTCCCAAGGTCCGATCAGCGGTTCCCGCGTATGTTCGATCCGACAAACACCGGAGCCAGGGCATGGCCTGGCGGACAATCTTGCCTGGTCAATAACTCGGTGAGGTATCAAAGCGGTGTTGTTCCACGCACGACCATTGTGACTTGTCGAACAAGGGGCAATGATTCCCCACAATGTTCATAACCAGCGCGTAAGGGACTCAGCCGCGCGCAAGGGAGAGGAGGGGACGGTCTTGGGTGACTCCGTAGTCTGGTCCATCGCGACCTTCGGCGTATACCTCGCCATCATGGTGGCCATCGGCCTCTGGGCCTACAAGCGCACTGTCTCGCAGTCGGACTTCGTGCTCGGGGGACGGCAGCTCAACAGCTGGGTGGCGGGCCTGAGCGCCAACGCCAGCGACTTCAGCGGGTGGCTGCTGCTCGGCCTGCCCGGCGCCATCTACGTCTCCGGTCTGGGTGAGGCCTGGATCGCCGTGGGGCTGGCCTGCGGTTTCGCCGGGAGCTGGATCCTTCTCGCGCCCCGGCTGCGCGTGTACACCGAGCGCGTCACCGACGCCCGCTCCGGCGGTGACTCCGACTCGTTGACCCTCTCCTCCTTCCTGGAGAACCGCTTCAACGACCCGACCCGGCTGCTGCGCGGGGTCTCGGCGCTGCTGATCCTCGTTTTCTACTTCTTCTACGTGGCCTCCGGCCTGGTGGCCATGGCCGCCCTGTTCGACCAGGTCCTCGGCTTGAACCCGGCACCCGCCATCGCCATCGGCGTGGGCATCGTCGTGCTCTACACCGTGCTCGGCGGCTTCCTCGCCGTATCGTTCACCGACGTCCTACAGGCCGCCATGATGTGGATCGCCCTGCTGATCGTCCCGGTCATGGCGGTCACCGTGCTCGGCGGTCTCAGCGGCCTGTCCGAGGGGATCTCCGAGAAGAGCACCGGCCTGCTGTCGGCCGTCGGCGGCACCTCGCTCGACACCGACCTCGGCCAGTGGGTGGGGACCGAGACCCTCGGCTGGGTCGTCATCGTCTCCGGGCTGGCCTGGGGCCTCGGCTACTTCGGCCAGCCGCACATCCTCTCCCGCTACATGGGCATCCGCTCGGCCCGGGACATCCCCAAGGCCGGGATCATCAGCGTCGCCTGGGCGGTCACCGCCATGATCCTGGCCGTGGTGGTCGGCTTCATCGGCATCGCCTACTTCGACACCCCGCTCAGCGACCCAGAACAGGTCTTCCCGCGTCTGATCGAGGCCCTGACCCACCCGCTGGTCGCCGGCCTGCTGCTCGCCGCCATCCTCGCGGCCGTCATGAGCACCGCCGACTCCCAGCTGCTGGTCGCCGCGTCCGCGCTCACCGAGGACGGTTACAAGGCCTTCGTGGACCGCGACGCCAACCCGAGGACGCTGCTGTGGACCAGCCGCGTCACCGTGGTGGCCGTCGCCCTGGCCGCCGCCGCCATCGCCCTGTGGGGCAACCAGTCGGTGATGGACCTGGTCGGCTACGCCTGGGCCGGGTTCGGCGCGGGCTTCGGACCGGTGCTGGTGCTTGCGATGTTCTGGAAGCGCATGACCTGGTCCGGTGCGCTCGCGGGCATGATCACGGGTGGCGCCACCGCGATCCTGTGGGACATCGTCGACGAGCGGTTCCTCGGCATCGGTCTGTACGCCATGGTTCCGGCTGTCATCCTGAGCGTCGTCGCCGTCTTCGTCTTCAACGGCCTGGCCAGGGTCAGCGCGCAGATGGAGAGCGACTTCGACCGCGTCGACGCCGAGGTCCGCGGGGCCAGGTCCGGCCCCGCCGAGGGCGAGGCCGCGAAGCTCTGACCGCGTCGTCGGACCGACAGCGCCGGGGAGGGCCTCCCTCCCCGGGGAAGCTTCCCCCCGGGCACGTACCGCACCGCCGGTGCGGTACGTGCCCGGGGCCGCTCTGGCGCACCCGTCCCCGGAACGGTAGAACGGTGACATGTCGTCACTGACAGCACACCCAGTCGCGTGGACACGGACCGACGTCCCCGAGGGACTCGGCCTCGGCACGCTCATCTCCGAACCCGACGGCTACCGGTTGGAGGCTGGGGAGACCGTCGTCGTCGGCGAGCAGCGGTTCCTCACCCGGTTCACCGTCCGCACCGACCTGGCATGGACGACCCGCGGGGTGCGTGCCGAAGTCCTGTCCGACCAAGGACTGGAGGCGGTCGCCCTCAACGCACGGAGCGGCCACTGGACGGACGCCCACGGGCTCCCCCTCCCCGAACTGGTGGGCTGCCTGGACGCGGACGTCGCCGCCACCCCTCTCACCAACACCCTCCCGATCCGCCGCCTCGGCCTGCGTCCGGGCGAGTACCGTGACATCGTGGTGGCCTGGATCGACATCCCCTCCCTGCGGGTGCGCCGGGTCAGGCAGCGCTACACCCGCCACCCGGCCGAGGACGGCCTGGAGCGCTACACCTACCGCGACCCCCTGCACGGCGAGTACCAGCTGTCAGTGGACGGCGACGGCGTGGTCGTCGACTATGAGCGCTTCGCCCGCCGTCTGCGCACGGACACCTGAACCGTTGCCGTCCTTCATTCCACACACGGCGGGTACCGCACCGCCCGCCCCACCCCCCGACTCGTCCCGCGCCGCCGGAGAGGCGATAATCAGCGGGCACGAGCACCACACCCACGGGGGACCGCAGTGACCGACACCGAGCTGAGCCAGGCCCGTCGCGACATCATCCGCGACCTCGCAGTGCCCGAGCACTTCGACGCCCGCGTCGAAGCCGAACAGCGCGTGGCCTTCCTCGCCGAGCGACTGATGACCACCGGTTCCAAGGCTCTGGTCCTGGGCATCAGCGGCGGCGTGGACTCGCTCACCGCGGGCCGCCTGTGCCGTCTGGCCGTGGACCGCGCCAAGGAGAACGGCCACGAGTGCGAGTACGTCGCCATGCGCCTGCCCTACGGCGAGCAGAAGGACGAGGAGGACGCTGCTCGCTCCGTGGCGTTCACGGCGCCGGAGCGCTGCCTCACGGTGGACGTCAGGCCCGCCACCGACGCGATGGCCGCCTCCCTCACAGCCGCGGGGATGACCTACGCCAGCGACTCCTCCGAGGACTTCGTTCTCGGCAACGTCAAGGCCAGGCAGCGGATGATCGCCCAGTACGCGGTCTCGGGAGGCCTGCGCGGCCTTGTGGTCGGCACCGACCACGCGGCCGAGGCGGTCACCGGGTTCTTCACCAAGTACGGCGACGGCGGCGCGGACCTCGTGCCGTTGACCGGCCTGACCAAGCGTCGTGTGCGCGCGGTCGCCGCCGAGCTCGGCGGTCCCGGCGACCTGGTGAACAAGGTGCCCACCGCCGACCTGGAGACGCTCACCCCGCAGAAGCCGGACGAGGAGGCGCTCGGTCTGACCTACGAGCAGATCGACGACTTCCTGGAGGGCCTGCCCGTGCCCGAGCACGTGGAGACCACCCTGGTCGGCCGGTACCGCGCCACCGCCCACAAGCGCGCGCTGCCCACCGCTCCCTGAGGACCGGTTCGGTCCGGACCTGACCGGCCAGATCTCCTCCGCCGACGCGTCACCGTGCGAACGCGTCCCGGGTACGCTTGCGTTCGCGGTACCGTATCCGCAACCTCCACGGGACTCCGGAGCGTCGACCGGTGCGGTCGTTCCCTCCTCCCGGCCGGAGCCGTCGGGCATGGGCCCTACGCCGCCGCGCCCCGGTGCACGGTGGTGCGGGCACCACCTTTTCCGGGCGGGCGAACCATCGGCCGAAGTGTGGAGACAGATCCATGGCGGCCACCCCCTGAGCAGCCCTAGGGTCATTGCAACGCGTCATCAGCCGTTGATCTGGCGCGGCCACGCCACCGGGCGCGTTCGAGAGCGCGTCGCCACCCCCTGAACCCGTTGGAACAGGCCCCTGCGCCCATCCGTGCCCAGGGACGCCCGTGCACGGGAAGACCAAGGAGCGACCGATGACCGTGACCGTCGAGAAGGAACGCGGGGGCGCGTCGTCGGCGTACCCCTCCGACACCGCCGCGACAGCGTCTCCCAGGGCCGGGCAGAGGCCGCGGACCGGGGTGGGCAGGGACAGGTTTCTCGACGTCATACGGCTGTTCGTCATGGCCCTGGTGGTCATGCAGCACTGGTGGTTGCCGGTCCTGGTCCAGAGCCAGGGCGACCTGAACACGGGAAGCGTCCTGGCCATCGAGGGCGGTTTCCTCCTGACGTGGGTCGTCCAGGTCATGCCGCTGATCTTCTTCGTCGGCGGCGCGGCGAACCTCATCAGCTGGCTCTCGGCCTCCGCCCGGGGCGTGCCCGTCTCCACCTGGTTCGCCCGGCGGCTGCGCAGGCTCGCCTGGCCGGTGGTGCCGCTGGCGTCCGTGTGGATCGTCGCCTGCCATCTGCTGGTCCTGGCCGGAGCCCCGGTCCAGCCGGTGCTCGTGGGCGCGGGGGCCGCGGGTATGGTGCTGTGGTTCCTGGCCGTGTACGTGCTGGTGGTCGTGACGACCCCGGTACTGGTCCGTGCCCAGGAGCGGTTCGGCTGGTGGGCGCCGGTCGCGCTCCTGGCCGCCGCGGCGGCCGTGGACCTGACCCGTTTCGGGACGGGCACGGAGTGGGTCGGCTACCTGAACGTGGCGTTCGTGTGGCTGAGCGTGCACCAGTTGGGGTTCTGCTACACGACGGGGACGATCCGCCGACGCTACGCCGCGGCGATGGTGGCGGGCGGTGGGATCACCGCGCTCGCCCTGGTGCTGGCCGGTCCGTACTCGCTGAACATGACGGGTGTCTTCGCCTCGGAGACCTCGAACGTCGCCCCGCCGACCCTGGTGCTCGCGGCCGTCGGCGTACTACAGGTCGGTGCCGCGGTGCTGCTGCGCGAGCGGATCAGCGCGTGGTCGGAGCGTCCGGGACCGGCGAGGCTGCTGGACCGGGTCTGCCCGCAGCTGATGACGGTCTACCTGTGGCACATGCTGCCGATCAGCGTGATGGCGGGCGTGTTGGTGTTCGGCCTGGGGATCAACACACCGGAGCCGATGACGGGCCTGTGGCTGCTGTGGGGCGTGCTGGGCCTGGTGGTGCTATTGCCGCTGGTCGTACCGCTGGCGCACTGGGCGGTGCGTTTCGAGAACCCGCCGAAGGCACTGAGCGGCTCCCCCGGCATGGCCCGGGCCCTGGCCGCGGCGGCACTGGTCGGCGGCGGGCTGCTGACGCTGACGGTGTCCGGTCTGGGACCGGGCCTGGCCCCGCTGCTCGGCCTGCTCGCGGTACTGGCGGGCGTGACGTTGACCCGGGACCGTTCCTCGACAGTGTCCGGGGGCGGCATCTGATGCCACGTCCCGGAACCGCGCGCGTCCCGAAGGGTGTCGGACGCGCTGTTCCCCCGCGTTCGCTGTGCCCGTCCGGGCACGTGCATCGTGTGCGCGCTCCGTGACGCGTGGGCGGGTTCCCTCACGCCCTCGGACACCCGGCTCGGCCTGGACGGTCCGAGGCCCCACACCATCGCTCCGGTGGTGCGGGGACGGTGCCGTCCGGCGCCGGACCGGGTGCTCGAGGGCGCGCCTGCCGATCGCGACCGAGGCCGCGTCATGGCGAGTCATCTTGTGTTTGTCGCTGGTGAGGGGTTTCTGCCAGTGCCGGGCACCCCACCTGGATGTGTAGGCCGCATCCACGGCCACGACGGCCAGGCCCTGCTCGGCGGCCATCGACACCAGACGAGCCTTGAGCCTGCCGATCGGCATGCCGGAGACGAGCTGCCGGAAGCGTTTCCTGCGGCCGTGTTTCTCCCGACTCTTGTCCGCCGCGAAGTCCAGGTCCTCCACGGCGATGGCCTTGACGCCACAGGCCTGAGCCCAGTGCAGCAGCCGGGTCGGGGCGTGGCGTACCTGCGCGTCCCGGTGGGAGGCGGCCCCGGAGAGGTCGAAGGCGAACCGGCGGGGGTCACCGACCGGGTTGCCGCGGGTGTCCAGCCGCCAGGCGGCCAGGTGGTCGGCGTTGGTGTCCACACCGACCACCCCCCGGGCCGGGGCCGCTTCCATGGAGATGACGGGAACAGGGGCGCGGGTCCAGGCGCGGTCACATACCACCGGCCCCGGCCGGTATCCAGGTGGAGGCGGTAGGCCACCGCACGATCAGCCTCCACCCGGTCGGCCCACTCGCCGCCCCGGTGGGCGAAGTCCACCCGGGACGAGAGCACGTACCTACCGTGTGGGGCGTTGGCCAGCTCCGCGAGCGGGGCGGGGAGTTTGATCGACACCCGCCCCTTGCGGGGTGATGCGGATCGTCTCGTTGCCGTGTTCGACACGAACAGCAGCCAGGTCCGGGGGCGCCTGTCCCAGGAATCAGCGAACTTCCCCGCCCCGGTTCCTCCGGTGCCCCGGCGGGCTATCCGGGGACAGCGGCACAGACCGCACGCCAGCGCCCGAGCACGCAGCCGCTCCTGTGTACTCGTGTGCGCTTGGGGCACCTGCCACACCAACAGCTCACACCCCCACAGCGGTTGACGGCCGGCGTGCCCGCCCTCACGCGCTCCGTCCACCGCCGTGTCCCGTGGGGGTGGTGGTGCGCGCCGCATGGGGTAGACCAGGCAACATGGACCCGACACGTATCGCCTTCGAAGAGCGGGGGAGCGGCCCTCCCCTGGTACTCCTCCACGGCCTCGGGGACCGGCGCCAGAGCTGGAGCTCCGTGACGGCCCGGCTCGCGGTGGACTACCGCGTCATCTGCGTGGACCTGCCCGGGTTCGGCGCCAGTCCGGCGCCCGCCCTCGACGAGCCCTACGACGTCCTCACCATGACCGAGGACGTCCAGGCGTTCTGTGAGCTGCACGGACTGGACCGGCCGCACCTGGCGGGCAACTCGCTCGGTGGATCGATCGCCCTGGAACTGGGCGTGCGGGGCCTGGCCGCCTCGGTGACGGTGTTCTCCCCGGCCGGGTTCTCCGACGAGCTGGCCCGGTTCGGGATGCGTGCGGTCGGCGCGCTCTCCCGGCTCGCGACCCGTATCCCGATGCCGGTCAAGGAGCGCCTCGCCGACACCGCCCCGGCCAGGGCCGCCGCGCGGGTCGCGCTGCGCGGCGACCCCACCTCGCCCGCGGCCAAGGCCACCCGCTTCAGCGTCCGGGGCCTACAGGAGGGATCGCCCTACATCCGGCTGGTGCCGCGCATCACCGAGTACGACTTCGTCGCACGGCCGATCGCGTGCCCGGTCACCATCGCCTGGGGCGACCGGGACCGGACGCTGCTGCCGTCCAGCGCCGCGCACGCCCACCGCCGGGTGCCCAACGCGCGCATGGTCTCGCTGATCGGTAGCGGGCACATCCCCATGGCCGACGACCCGGTCACGGCCGCCGAGCACATCCGGTGGACCTGCCGCTCCGCTGATCTGGGCAGTACCAGGGTCGCCGCGCGGAACGCGGCGGGGAGGGTCCGGGACCCGGAGCGGAGCTCCTAGGGTGTGTCCGCCGCCCGGGGCAACACGCCCCGGGACCCCGCTAACAGCTGAAACCGCCGTCGGCGCTGATCACCTGGCCGGTGACCCATTCGGCCTCGTCGGTGGTCAGCCACGCCAGCAGCTTGGCCGGGTCGCTCGGAACGCCCACCCGCCCGGCCGGGAAGCGGGGCAGGATACGGCCCATGAGCTCGTCGTCGATGTAGCCGGTCTGTACCGGACCGGGGTCGACGGCGTTCACGGTGACGCCGCGCGGACCCAGTTCGGCGGCGATGGTCGGGGTGATCTGGGCCAGGGCCGCCTTGGCCGACGCGTACGCCACCTCGCCCGGCAACGCGCCGTGGATCTGCCCGGAGGTCATGAACAGCACCCGGCCGCCGGGGCGCCCGTCGTGCCGGGCGGCGAAGGCCTGGGCCAGCAGGACGGGCGCGCGTGCGTCGACCGCCCAGTGCCCGTCGAGCATCTCCGGGGTCACCTCGGCCAGAGTGGCGTCGCCGCCGTTGCGCGCGTGGTTGGCCACGAGGACGTCGAGGCGGCCGAACTCGGTGACGGCGGCCTCCACCACCCGTCGGGGCGCGTCGGGGTCGGCCATGTCCGCGCTGACCTCGGCCACGCGGGCGCCGGGGTCGCCGAGTACCGCGCGCACGCCGTCGAGCACCGAGCCGAGGTCGTCGCCGCCCCAGGGCAGTTCGGCGTCGTGCGGCTGGTAGTGGTGCAGCATCACGGAGGCGCCGTAGGCGGCGAGGCGCCGGGCGACGGCGTAGCCGATGCCGTCACGCCTGCTGGCACCGGTCACCAGGGCGGTCCGTCCGCGTAGGGGGAGCGGGTCGCGGGACAGGCCGTCCTGGTCCGGGCGTGCCTCGGAGTGGGGGTGGGTCACGTTGGATCTCCTGTCTTTGACGTGGCCGGACCCGGTCGGAGGGCCTCCGTCCGCCCGGAGGAACCGCCTGACCGGATCCGGCGGCGGACGGACGGCCGACCGCGGCGCGTGGTCTCGCCCCGCGCGGCGGTGAGGTGACTCTGGCATGAGGAGGATTCCCGGCGCATCCGGTTTTCGGGTCCCTTCGCGCGGGCGGTGCACGGGACCCGGCCCGCCCGCGGCCGGAACGCTCCGTTCCGGTGGTGGCGGTGCGTCCTGTTGACCGGGGTCCCCGGCTTACCGCCGTGTCGGGAACGCGGGATAGCGTGGACCTGCGAACCGACGCCCTGAGGAGGCAGTGGATTGACAGCATCGACACATCCGGACCGGGGGAGCCCAGAGCGTCTGCACGAGGAGGAGCGGCGTCTGTACGGTTTCGCCGTCGGGTCCGCGGTCTCCGGCGGCTTCGGGTGGCTCGACGCGGACGGACGGGTGGAGGACCGGCCCGTCGCCGCCTGGATCACCGCGCGGATGACGCACGTGTTCTCCCTCGCGCACCTGCGCGGCGACCCTGACGCCGGACGGCTGGCCGACCACGGTGTCGCGGCCCTGGCGGACGGGCCCCTGCGCGACGCCGAAGCGGGCGGATGGTTCGACCAGGTGCCCGGAACCGCTGACTCGGACGCGTTTCGGGAGCGCTCCCATGAGCTTCCGCGCAAGTCCGCCTACGAACACGCGTTCGTGGTCCTGGCCGCCTCCACGGCCGCCCTCGCCGGGCGGCCCGGGGCACGTGGACTGCTCGACGAGGCGCTGCGCGTCATGGACACCCGTTTCTGGGAGGAGTCCGCGGGCGCCGTCCGGGAGAGCTGGGACAGTGGGTGGTCCGCCACCGAGGAGTACCGGGGCGCCAACAGCAACATGCACTCGGTGGAGGCGTTCCTCGCCGCCGCCGACGCAACCGGCGACACCCTGTGGACCCGCCGTGCGCTCTCGATCGCCGAACGGCTGGTCCACGGTGTGGCGGCCGAGCACGACTGGCGCCTGCCAGAGCACTTCACCCCCGACTGGAAGCCGGTCCCGGAGTACAACCGGGGCCAGCCCGACCACCCCTTCCGGCCCTTCGGCAGTACCACCGGCCACCTGCTCGAATGGGCGCGGCTGCTGGTCCACCTGGAGATCGCCCTCAGCCGGGCCGGGGAGTCCGTCCCCGCCTGGCTGCGCACTGACGCCGAGTCGCTGTTCGCCAACGCCGTCCAACGCGGCTGGGCCGTCGACGGCGCCGACGGGTTCGTCTACACCCTCGACTGGGAGGACCGTCCGGTCGTGCGCGAGCGCATGCACTGGGTGGTGGCCGAGGCCACCATGGCCGCCTGGGCACTGGGCGGGCACACGGGTGAGCCCTTCTACACCGACCTGTACGACCGCTGGTGGGCCTACGCCGACCAACACCACGTGGACCGTGAACGCGGCAGCTGGCACCACGAGCTGGGCCCCGGTAACCAGCCCGCCGGGGGCGTGTGGTCGGGCAAACCGGACGTGTACCACGCCTACCAGGCGACACTCCTGCCCCAGACCGGGCTGTCGACCTCCATCGCGGCCGCGCTCCTGCCCGAGTCAGAACACACCTCCGGAGGGGACGCGTGACCACCGAGAACACACAGGACCCCCAGGCTCCCGCGTGGGAAGGGGCCGGGGGAGGGGATCCACGGCTCCTCGTGATCGGCGAGAACGTCATGGACCTGCTGCCGACCGCGCACGGCGCCGACGTGCTGAGGGCGGCGCCCGGCGGCGGCCCGGCCAACACCGCGGTCGCGGCGGCCCGGCTGGGCACTCCCACCCGCCTGCTCGCGCGGATCGGGGCGGACGGCTTCGGCGAGCTGATCCGCGAGCGCCTGCTCGGCGAGGGCCTGGATCCGGCGGGGCTGCTCGCCGCGGAGGAGCCGACGGCGCTGGCCCTGGCCACGCTCGGCCCGGACGGGTCGGCCCGCTACGACTTCCGCATGGACGACGCCGCCGACTGGCGCTGGCGCCCAGGGGAGCTGCCCGAGGAGCTGGAGCCGGGGGTGCGTGCGGTGCACGCCGCCTCGATCGCGCTGTTCAGGGAACCCGGCGCCACCCTGATCGAGGAGGTGCTGCGCCGCGAGCACGGGCGCGGGCGGGTGACGCTCACCCTGGACCCCAACATCCGCGAGGGCGTCATCGGCGACCCCGGGGCCGCCCGCGCACTGGCCCTGCGGCACGTCGCACAGGCGCACCTGGTGAAGGCGAGTGACGAGGACCTGGCGTTCCTCTACCCGGACCTGTCCCCGGCGCGGGCTGCCCACGCCATCGCCGCGCTGGGCCCGGTGCTGGTGGTGGTGACCAGGGGCGGCGACGGCGCGCTCGCGGTCTCCCACGGCACGGAGGTCTCGGTCGCCGCGCCGAGGGCCGAGGTGACGGACACCGTGGGTGCGGGCGACTCCTTCATGGGTGCGCTGCTGAACTGGCTGGACCGGCACGGTCTGTTGGGGGAGGACCCCCGGGCGCGCCTGGCCGGACTGGACAAGGCGGACCTGGAGAGCCTGCTGGGGTTCGCGGTCTCCGTCGCCGCGGTCACGGTGACCCGGGAGGGCGCGAACCCGCCCACCATGGACGAGTTGGCGGGCCGCGGCGGAGATCCGGAGGAGCTCGTGGAACGGTAGGGCCCGTGTGGCGGACGCCTGTGGGGGCGGCGGCGTGCGGAACCCCTCAGGAGCCGAGGCCCTCCTGGGTCTCGGTGACGAGGTGGTCCACCACGTCGGCCAGGCTGCCCCGCCGGGCGTAGGCGGCGCGTTGTCGCACCGCCCCCGTCCCGGCCTTGCGTACGCGGTCCAGCAGCGAGGCCACCAGGTCGGCGTCGCCGTTGGAGAGCAGTCCGGGGAGTGCGGCGCGCAGCAGCCGGTCGGCGGCCGGCGCCCCGGGCAGTGCCTCACCGGTCAGCGGGTCGGGGACCACATCCTCCAACCCGTCCCGGGCGGCCCGCCACACGGCGGCGCGCAGCGCGTGGTCGGAGATGTCCGGTGCGAGGATCCCGTGGCGAACGTCGGTGAGCGCGCGGGCGGTCAGCCCGCGGGTGAGGCAGGCGAGCATCAGCGCCTCCTCCGCGGTGGCGGTCACGTCGCCCGCCCGGATCTCCAGCGTGGGCAGGTGGTCGGAGGGGCGGACGTCCCAATAGACCATGCGCCGGTCCAGGAGCGCCCCGGCGTCGGAGAGCGCCCGCACCGCCCGCTCGTGTCCGGCCGCGGAGCGCAGCAGAGGGGGCGGCCCGGCGGAGGGCAGGCGGTTCCAGGCGAGCGTCCGCCAACTGGAGTAGCCGGTGTCGCGCCCGGCGTGGAACGGAGAGTTCGCTGACACCGCCACCAGGAACGGCAGCCACCGGCGCAGGTGGTCGCTCACCGCCACGGCGGCCTCCCGGTCGGGGATCCCCACGTGCACGTGGCAGCCGCACACGACGAACGCCTCCCGCAAGGCGGCCATGTGCGCGGCGATACCGGTGTAGCGGCGGTCTCCGCTCACCAGCGCCGTGGCGGGGTCACCCAGGACCGGGGTCCCCGAGGCGACGACGGTGAGCCCGGCCGCACCGGCGGCGCGGTCGAGCTCCTCGCGGGCCGCGTGCAGGAAGCGCAGAGCGTCGCCCGCCCCGTCGCACACGGGGGTGTTGGCCTCCACCTGCGTGCGGCTGAACTCACCGGACACGTGGCCGTCCGCCAGACGGGTGTTGGCGAGTACCTCAGGCGCCCGGGACCGGATGAGGCGGGTACCGGGATCGACGACGAAGAACTCCTCCTCGACACCGAAGGTGGGTGACACCGTCCGGTCCTCGGCGCGGGTGGCGGGCACCGGCCGCCGCATCTCCTGTGCCGTCGTGGAGTGGTTCCCTGCTGTCGTGGAGCGGTCCTCCATGGGAGTTCGGTCCCTCCTGCGGTCGGGGGCACCCTTCGGGGTGTCACCGACTGGATATATCCCGAAGGGGCGGCTGCGACAATGCCCTGAAGAAGACAAAAATCTACATATGTAACCTTTTGTCCTGTTTGTCGGTGTCGCGGGAGTGCCGTGGCGCGCACGTTACGTCTTGATAACCGGCGGCTGGGCCTGAGGGGGGCCGGCGGCGGGTTCGCGGCCCCTCTTCGGAGTGACCCCCATCACTCTTATGGGTGACGGAAACGCAGGTGGACGCCGGGATCCCGCGTCCATGCACCTGCCCCGCGTACTTGTGGGGTACCCCCTGTGGGACGCGTCCGAACGGGTCCGTGCGACTCCGTGCGGGCATCCGTGAAACGACCAGTGTGCCCGCTCGCACCTGCCGCTACGGGGGGTCGCTGTGCGAATGTGAACACGTGGCTGGCAGGAACACGGAACCCCTCAGCGTCCGCCTCCGAGGTCGTGACACGGAGCAGTGGACCATCACCGATGCCCTGGACGAGGCGAGGTCCCGCCGGGGCGCGGCCCTCGTCGTCTCCGGCGGCCCCGGGCGGGGCAAGACCGCACTACTGAATGACGTGCGTGTGTCCGCAGGTGATTTTACCGTGCTCCACGTGAGTGGGATCGCCGACGAGGCGGACCTGCCCTTCGCTGGTCTCCAGTGCCTGCTGCGTCCCCTCGCGGGCGAGGTCGACCGGCTTCCCGATCCCTGGCGCGGCCTGTTGAACGACGCCCTCACCGGGGGCGCGGTCGCCGACGCCGACCGTCTCGCGCTCTACACCGGGCTGCTCGAACTGCTCTCCCGCACCGCCGCCGGCCGTGACCGGCCGCTGCTGCTGTGCGTGGACGACGTCGACCGGCTCGACCCCGCGTCCCTGGACGCGCTCGCCTTCACCGCACGCCGTCTCAGCGGGATCCCCGTCGCCGCCGTGTTCACCGCGCGCGGGGGCCGCGGCAAGCCCACCGGTCCCCGCCTGCCCGAAACCGTCGCCGAACCCACGCCCGACGCGCTCATCCCCGGCATCGCCGAGCACCTCCTCGCGCCCCTGGAGGAGCGGGCGGTGTACGACATCCTCACCGACAGGGCTCCGGTAACCCTTCCCGCCGCCGTGCGCTCGGCCCTGGCCCGCGCCTCCCACGGCAACCCCGCCGCCGTCCTCGGCTTCCTGCGGGGGCTGTCCCGCGCCCAGCTCCTCGGAGAGGAACCCCTCCCCGACCCGCCGCGCCTGCCCGGCCGTCTGCGCGCCGACCTCCTGGTCCCCTACCACGAGCTGCCCGAGCAGACCCGCCACATCCTCCTGCTCGCCGCGCTCAGCGAAACCTCCCGGCTCCACGGGCTGCTGGAGGCGTTCGAGGAGTCCGCCCCGGACGTCACCGCCCTCGAACCCGCCGAGGCGCGCGGTCTGGTGCGCGTGGAGGGCGACACCGTCGTCTTCACGGACCCCCTGGTGCGCGAGGCCGTCGCGCAGGACGCCCCCGCCGGGCGGCTGCGCGCGGCTCACCGCGCACTGGCCGGGGTGTGCGACCCCGAGCTCTCACCCGTGGAGTTCGCCCGCCACACCGCGGCGGGCACCAGCGCCCCCGACGCCGCGCTCGCCGACACGGTGACGGCCGCCGCCCACCGCGGAAAGCGGCTCGCGGGCCGCCTCACGGCCTCCCACACCTTCGAGCGCGCCGCCGACCTCTCACCCGATCCCGACGAACGCGCGTGCCGCCTGTCCACCGCCTCCTATGAGGCCTACATGGCCGGGAGTTCCGACCGCGCCGCCAACCTGGTGGCCAGGGCACGGCCCCTCGCCGTGTCCGACCGGCGCCGCGTGACCGTCGACTTCATCGACGCCCAGCTCGCCATGCGCGGCGGGAACGCCCTGGACGTCGCCGAGCGCCTGCTCACCGTCGGCCGGGAGCTCGTCCCGCACGACCGCTTCCTGGCCCTGCGCGCCCTGGTGCGCTCGGCCGACTCCGCCTCCCTGGCCGGGGACGCCGTCCTCCACGGCCGTGCCGCGGAGCTCGCGCTTCCTCTGGTCCGCCCGGACGACCCGAAGCCCATGCGCATGGTCGCCGCCTTCCTGGAGGGCTGCGCCGTCTCCTTCCGGGGCGACTACACCGGCTCCACGCCGCTGCTGCGCGAAGCCACCGGGTTGGCCGAGATCGCCAAGCCCTCCGAGCTCATCTGGGCTGGCATCAGCGGCCTGCGGCTGGGCGACGCTCCGTTCGTGCGGTCAGTGACCTCCCGCGCGGTCGATGTCGGCCGCCTTCGGGGAGAGCGGGCCACCATGCCCGCCGCGCTGGGCTTCCTGGTCTTCTCCGAGTTCTGGAGCGGGCGCTTCCCCTCGGCCGCCGGGACCGCGCTCACCGGCCTGCGGGTCTCCCGTGAGAGCGGCCAGTCCGTCTGGGCCACCCAGCACCTGGCGTCGCTGGCGATGATCGCCGCCATCCAGGGCGATGTGGAAACCTGCCGTATCCGGGCCCGTGCGGTCGCCACCCAGGCGGGGGAGAACAGCATCGGCCTGGCCGCCGCCCTGGCGTCGTGGGCGCTGGCCGTCCTGGAGCTGTCCCGGGGCAACGCCGCCGAGGCGTTCTTCCGGCTGCGCGCCCTGGTGCACGCCGCCCCCGGGCACGGCCACCCCACCATGCGGCTGCTCACCGCCCCGCACTTCGTGGAGGCGGCGACCCGCATGGGTGAGACCGAGTGGGCGCGCACGTCCCAGGCCGGATACCGGCGCTGGGCCGAGTCGGTGGGCAGCCCCGGCGCGCTGGCCCTGGCCGCCCGCGGCTCCGGCCTGCTGGCCACGGGCGAGGAAGCCGCCGACCACTTCGAAAACGCCCTGGCCCTGCACCGGACCTGCGGTGACGACGAAGTCGAGCACGCGCGCACCCAGTTGTTGTTCGGCGCCCACCTGCGCCGGATACGTCTGCCCGGGCGAGCCCGGGAACACCTCTACAACGCGCTGGAGACCTTCGAGCGCTTCGGAGCACGGCTGTGGGTGCGACAGACCCGCGCCGAGCTGCGCGCGATCGGGACCGCCGAACGCGGACCCGACCCCTCCTCCACGGGTGAGCTGACCGCGCAACAGCAGCAGATCGCCCGGCTGGTCGCCGAAGGGGCGACCAACCGGGAGGTGGCCGCGCACATGTTCATCAGCCCGCGCACGGTCGAGCACCACCTGCGCGGCATCTTTCGCAAGCTCAACATCAGGTCCCGCGTGGACCTGGCCCGCATGTTCAACTGACCCGGAAGGACGGCGGCACTGGTGCCGCCGGCCACCTCTTTCATACCAACTGGTCGGTACGGATTCCGCGAGAAAGGCAGTGATGACAACGACCGCAACGGAGCACCTGCTGAGAGCGGACGGGGTGACCGTGCGCTTCGGGGGCCTCACCGCGCTCGACGACGTCGGGCTCCAGGTCGCGCCCGGATCCGTCGTCGGGCTCATCGGTCCCAACGGTGCGGGCAAGACCACCCTGTTCAACGTTCTGTCCGGGATCCTGCGCCCCACGGCGGGCACCATCACCTGGAAGGGCGCTCCGCCCCCCGGACACCGCACCCACCACCTCGCCCGCGCCGGGATCGCCCGGACCTTCCAGGGCCTCAACCTCTTCCCGATGATGACGGTTCTGGACAACGTCGTCGCCGGGGCCGACCGCCTCGCCAGCGGGGGCGCGCTCTCCCTGATCACCGGTCTGGGGCGGCACCACCGGGACGAACGCGAGCTCCGCGCCCGTGCCCTGGCCGCCCTGGAGCGCTTCGGTGTGGCCGAGCACGCCCACCGGCTGCCCGGCACCCTGCCTTACGGCCTCCAGAAGCAGGTGGCGCTCGCCCGCGCCTGCGTCAGCGAGCCCGAGCTCCTCCTGCTCGACGAACCCGCCAGCGGCCTGTCCGGCGAGCAGATCGACGCCCTGGCCGACCAGATCCGCGATTTCAGCCAGGACATGGCCGTCGTCCTGGTCGAGCACCACATGGACCTGGTGATGCGGGTCTGCGACCACATCGTCGTGCTCAACTTCGGCAGTGTCATCTCCACGGGGACCCCCGCGGAGGTCCAAGCCGACCCCGTCGTCACCCAGGCCTACCTCGGCACACCCGCCGACACAGGCGACGCGAACGGAGCCGCCCGATGACCGCCCAGCCCATCCTGTCCGTAGAGCAACTCAGCGTCTCCTACGGCGCCGTCCGCGCCCTGGACAGCGTCTCCCTGACCGTCCCGGCCAAGGGTGTGTGCGCCGTCCTCGGCGCCAACGGCGCGGGCAAGACCACCCTGCTGCGCACCCTCACCGGCCTCCACCCGGCCGCCTCCGGACGCGTCCTGCTCGACGGCGAGGACATCACCCGCCTACCCGCCGAGAAGGTCATCACCCGCGGCCTCGCCCACGTCCCCGAGGGCGGCGGCGTCATCGTCGAGCTCACCGTCGAGGAGAACCTGCGCCTGGGCGGGCTGTGGCGCTCCGACCGCCGCACCAACTCCGCCATGGACGAGGTCATGGACCTCTTCCCGCCCCTGGTCGAGCGGCGGCGCAGACCCGCCAGCACCCTCTCCGGCGGTGAACGCCAGATGCTCGCCATCGGCCGCGCCCTCATGGCCCGGCCCAAGGTGCTGCTGCTGGACGAGCCCTCGCTCGGGCTGGCACCGCTGATCACCAAGCAGATCTTCACACTCCTGCGCGACCTGCGCGACCGGACCGGGCTCACCGTCGTCCTCGTCGAGCAGAACGCCGCCGGGGCCCTGTCGGTCACCGAGACCGGGTTCGTCCTCAACCAGGGGCGCGTCGCCGCAGAGGGCGCCTCCTCCGACCTGCTCTCCGACGACCGCACGCGCCACGCATACCTGGGCTTCTGAGGAGATCCCCCCATGTCCCACTTCATCAACCTGACCCTCAACGGGTTGGCGTCCGGGGCGGCCTACGCCGCGCTGGCGCTGTCCCTGGTCATCATCTACCAGGCCACCCGACTGGTGAACTTCGCCCAGCCCGCGCTCGCCCTGGTCGCGGTCTACACCGCCTACACCGTCACCCAGCTCACCGGTTCCTACTGGATCGGCTTCGCCGCCGCGCTCACCGCGGGCCTGGTCGCCGGAGCCCTCGTGGAGCGGTTCATCGTCCGGCCCATCGCCCGTGTCTCCCAGCTCAACGCCATCATCGTCACCCTCGGCCTCCTGCTGGTCATCCAGGGCCTGGTCGGCGTCGTCTGGGGCAACGAACAGCATGGTCTCGGGTACGCGTTCAGCTACGTGGGACGCTTCTCGCCCGCCGACATGTTCGCCCTGGTCTCCGTCGGCGCCGTCGCCCTGCTGCTGTTCGCCCTGTACCGGTTCACCCCGCTGGGCCTGCGTATGCGCGCCGCCGCCTTCCATCCCGAGTCCGCCCGGCTCAGCGGCGTGCGGGTCGGCCTGATGCTCACCACCGGATGGGCGATCGCCTCCTTCATCGGCGCCCTCGCCGGCATGCTCTCCGGCCCTCCGTTCATCTCTCCGAACGTCTTCGACGTGGTGTTCGTCTACGGCATCACCGCAGCCGTCATCGGAGGTCTGGACAACCCGTTCGGCGCCGTCCTCGGCGGGCTGTTCATCGGACTCAGCATGTCCTACGTGTCCGGCTACGCCGGGCCCGAACTGGCCACCCTCGCCGCCCTCGTCATCGTCGTAGTGGTGCTGAGCGTGCGCCCCGACGGCATCCTGTCCCGTCCGACCGCGCGAAAGGTGTAGCTGATGTCCTCGCCCACCCGGCAGCGCGCGGAGCGCGCCCCCGCCTCCCAGAATCCGCCCGCGGCCTCCCTCGGAGACCGCTGGCGCTCCCTGCCCTCGCCGCTGCGCCACCTGCTGCTGGCCGCGCTCGGCCTGGCCGCCGTCACCGTGCTGCTCTTCGTCACCGGTGACCTCACCGCGCTGCGCCTGGCCGCCGTCGGTTACACCATGCTGGCCGTGGCCGGGCTGCAACTGCTCGTCGGCGGCAGTGGCCAGGTCTCCCTCGGCCACGGCGCGTTCATGATGATCGGCGCCTACGCGATGGCGCTGCTCGTGCTGTACCAGCCCATGTTCCCCCTGGCAGTGAACCTGCTGATCATCGTCGCGGTGTCCGCGGTGGCCGGGATCGCGGTCGGTGCCGCCACCGCCCGCCTGCACGGCCCCTACCTCGCGGGTGCCACCCTCATCCTCGCCGTCGGTCTGCCCGGGCTGACCCACCGCTACCACGACCTCCTCGGCGGCAGCAACGGCCTCACCATCCGCACCGCGGGCGCTCCGCCCCTCCTCCAGGACCTGGTCACCGACAGCGAGTGGAAGGCCCTGGTCGTGTGGACCGCGGTGGTCATCGGCCTCGCGGTGCTGGCCACCGTCTCCACCGGGCGACTGGGCCGCCGCATGCGCGCCATCCGCGACGACGAGACCGCCGCCTCCATGACGGGGACCCCCGTGGGCAGGACCAAGGTGGTCGCGTTCGTTATCGCCTCGGCCGCGGGCGGCCTGGCCGGGGGCCTCCAGGCGTACGTGCTCGGCACCGTCACCCCCAGCACCTTCACCCTCGCGCTGTCCCTGACTCTGCTCGCGGCCCTCGTACTGGGCGGCATCGGCAGCCTGTGGGGAGCGCTGTGGGCCTCGATCGCCATCGTCTACCTGGAGATCTGGGCATCGGACCTGGCCCGGTCCCTGGGTCTTAGCCGCGACGCGGAGAACAACCTCCCGGTCGTGTTCTTCGGCGTGGTCCTCATCCTCGTCCTGCGCTTTTGGCCCCTGGGCGTCCACGGAGCGCTACAGCGCCTGACCGCCCGGCTCAGACCCACCAAGCCCCGCTAGCAGTGCCTTTTCGGGGCTCCGCTTCGCTTCGCCCCGTGTTCGGGCACCCCGAAGACGGGAACCTTCGGCGCCTGCGGTGTGACGGCTCGTGCCCACGCCGTCGCCCTCCACCATCCTCAACGGACGGCCTTCGGCCGCAGCACCCGTCGTCCCACCTCCGGCACCTCCAGAACCCCGCCGCGCCCGAACGACACTTCCCGACCCCCCCCAACGAAGGAGAACACCATGCGAAACCGCAGCGGAACCCGGACCGCACTGGCTGCGGCCCTGGCTCTGACGATGCTCGCAACCGCGTGTGGCGGTGCGGGCGAGGTCGCCGAGAACGAGGAGGTCGATCTGGACGTCTCCACCGGCGTCACCGACGACTCCGTCATCATCGGTAGCCACCAGCCCCTGACGGGCCCGGCCGCCCCGGGGTACCTCGCGATCTCCCAGGGCGCCAGGGCCGTGTTCGAGTACGTCAACGCCCAGGGCGGCGTGAACGGACGCGAGATCGACTACCGGGTGGAGGACGACGCGTACGACCCGTCGAGCACCATCGACGTCACCCGGGAGCTCGTCATCGAGGACGAGATCTTCGCGATGGTGGGCGGTCTGGGCACACCCACCCACAGCGGTGTCCTCGACTACCTCAACGAGGAGGGCGTGCCCGACGTCTTCCCGGCCTCGGGCGCGCTGGCGTGGAACAACCCCGAGGAGTACCCGCTGACCTACGGCTGGCAGACCGACTACACCAAGGAGGCGAAGGTCCAGGGCGAGTACATCGCCGAGAACCTCGCCGGTGAGAACGTCGGTTACCTGTACCAGAACGACGACGTCGGCGAGGACTCCCAGGCGGGGCTCGACCAGTACCTCGACGAGGAGGTCGTGGCCCGCGAGCACTACGAGTCCGAGGTCACCGACATCGGTTCCCAGATCGCCGAGCTCGAACGCTCGGACGCCGACGTGGTCGTGTGCTCCTGCATCCCGTCGTTCGTGGCGCTCGCCATGCTGGAGGCGTCCAGTATCGGCTACGAGCCGCAGTGGGTGGTCTCCAGCATCGGCGGTGACACCGCGACCCTCCAGGGACTGCTGGCGAAGTTCGCGGGTGACGCCGGCATCGACGACGTCCCCGCCGACGCCTTCCTCGACGGCATGATCATCACGAGCTACATGCCGCGCGTGGAGGACGAGAGTGACGAGTGGGCCCAGTTCTTCATCGACGTGTACGAGGAGCACGGTGAGGGCGGCACGGTCACCAACACGCACATCTTCGGCATGACCCAGGCCGTCATGTTCGCCCAGGTGCTCAAGTCGGCGGGCGAGGACCTCACCCGCCAGGCGCTGATCGACGCCCTGGAGACCCAGGAGTGGCAGGGGCCCAGCCCCGTCCCCTTCTCCTCCAGCGACGGTGACCACGGCGGCCACCAGGGTGTGTACGTCCTCCAGTACGAGGAGGGCGGCGACATCGAGACCATCCAGGACACGCGTGTGACCGACCGCGAGGGCGGTCCCAACGAGGAGGTCGACTTCGAGGCCCTCGGTCCCGACGAGCTGCCCTTCCACGACTGATCACCGGTCGGCGCCCCTCTCCGGGGCGCCGCCACCGGACGGTCGCCCGGTCTCCACGGGCCCCGCCCGGAAGCCGTGGCCTTCGGCCCCGCGGGCTCGCGCCCCGGGGCCGTTCGGCGTTCGGGGGCCGTGGGTTCCCGGAACCGGGAGGCGGGTCCTGCGGCCTGCTCCCTGGCTCCTTCCGCGGCCTGCTGCATCGGGGCCTGTCCCGTGGCACGTCTCGGGACCTGCCCCGTGAGACCTCTCCCGCGGCTTATCTGGGGCCTGGCATATGGCCTCTCTTCCGCGACCGGTCCCCGCTGCCTCTCCCGCGGCCTGCCCTCATGGCGGTCCGGTCCACCCGAGCACCCGGGCACACGAGGGCGGCGGCCCGGAGGGAGGTCCCTCCGGGCCGCCGCGGTGCTTCGAGCCCCGGCCCGCGCTGTCCTCGCGGACACCGGGGACCGGATCAGGTGAGGTGCGGGCAGGTGTCCCGGTAGTCGGAGAAGTCCGAGAACCAACCGGTGTCGGGTGGCGGGCACAGGAACTGCTCGTAGCGCTCGTCCTCGTCAACGAAGCGCTTCAGCCAGGAGATGCTGTACTTGGCGATAGCCGTGTTGGACGTGTTGGGCGCGAAGTGGCTCGCGCCGTCCAGCTCCAGGTAGGCGCTCTCCAGGTTGCTGCTCAGACTCTCGTAGAACGGGATGGAGTGCGAGCGCACCGAGGCGATGCTGTCGTTCTCGGCACCGATGATCATCGTGGGGACCTGGACGCTCGACCAGCGCTTCTGGGTGTGCCAGGGGGTCAGCGGGATCGCGGCGCGCAGCTCCGGCCGGTCCTCGGCGGCGGCGAGCGTGCCCCCGCCACCCATCGAGTGGCCCATCACGGCCATGCGGTCGCCGTCCACCCGGTCGGCCACGTCGCTGTCGTCCGCCAGGTAGTCCAGGGCGGACTCGATCTGGCGGCCACGGCTGTTGGGCTGGTCGTAGCGGGTGTTGGTGTCGATGGTGAACACCACGAAGCCCTGTGAGGCGATCCGGTGCCCCATCCACGACATCGTGGACGAACTCGCGGTGTAGCCCGGGGCGACCACCACGCCGCCGAACGTGCCCTCACTGGTGTCGGTGGGGTAGTAGATCGTGCCGCCGCCGAAGCCGCTCACCAGCGACGACACGCTGTCGGTGTCGGTGTCGAAGTGGCCACGGGTGGCGGTGACGCTCGACTCGCTCGGCGCGGGGCCGCGCTCGTACTGGCTCGCTGCCTGCGCCGGGGCGACGAAACCGCCGGTGACGCCCGCCACGAGCGTCAGGGTCAGCGCCGCACGGGCGGCGAATCGGGGCACCCGGGACAGGGGACCGCGGCGGGCGCCGTTGGTTTCGGGGGAAAGGGGGTATGTTTGCACGCCTTTTTCCTTCTCTCGTGCAGCGGGAATCCGCGCACCTTTCGGTAAGCGCGGACCAGGGGTTTTCCCGTTGGGGGAATCCGACCTGCTCGCACCACAGGGATCTCGGTGCGTCGGTCGGTATCAGGTTCCCGGCCTCTCCCTAACGGAGAGAAAAAAGGAGACCGGGTACCAAAAAATTAACCTCCCTTCGCTCGTGGGTTCACTATGGTTTCGCTTTGGTGAACGTGCATCCGTGGAATCACCAGTAGTGACGGAGAGCAGTTCACGGGGCTGAAACGACCCGATTCGGGATGCCACGGTGTTTTGGTGACATGTTCCTGGGCAGGCGGATCGTGTAGGCGTACGACGAGGGAGTGAGAACCATGCCTGGTGCCAGTGAACTTCCGTCGACCCTCCAGAGGTCCCCGAAGAAGGCTCAGCGCACATGGATCAAGGCGCACGACTCGGCCGTGGAGGAGTACGGCGAGGGCGAGCGTGCGCACCGTGTCGCCTTCGCGGCCGTCAAGCACGAGTTCGAGAAGCAGGGCGACCGCTGGGTGCCCAAGCAGCGCTCGGGCCCCTCGGACGAGCAGGCATCCAACCCCGAGGCGGGCCCCGGACGGGGCAAGGACAAGAAGACCGCCGGGGGAGTGGACGCCAACGCCACCAAGGAACACCTCTACGAGCAGGCGAGGGAACTCGGCGTCGAGGGGCGCTCGTCCATGAGCAAGGGTCAGCTCGTGGACGCGCTGCGCAAGGAGAACGACCGGCGCACCGCCAGAGTCCGCTCGTCGTCCTGACGGGCCCCTCTCCTCTTCCGATGATCCTGCTCCCAGTGCCACTGACAGTGGCACTGGGAGCAGGATCGTTCGCGCGGTGGCCGGCTAGCTCGACTGGATCTCCCCGCCGATCGGCGACAGTGTCTCGCCGCTGTAGTACGACGACATCCGGCCGCTGGCGAAGAACACGTACGAGGGGGCGATCTCGTCCGGATCGGCCGCCCGGCCCATCGGTGCCTGCTGGCCGAACCCCTCGGATCCCCTCTCCCCGAGCGTGGCGGGGATGAGCGGGGTCCACACCGGCCCGGGCGCCACACAGTTCACCCGGATGCCACGGCCCATGAGTGTCTGCGCCAGAGAGGACGACAGGTTCATCACCGCGGCCTTGCTCGCCGCGTAGTCGATCAGCGACTTGTTGCCGCGCAGGCCGTTGACCGAGCCGGTGATGATGATCGAACCGCCCTCGGGGATGTGCTCCAGGGCCTCGCGGACGGTCCAGAAGACCCCCATCACGTTGACGTCGAACGTGCGACGCAGCTGCTCGGTGCTCAGGTCGGCGAAATCGTCCACCGGCTTCTGGGTGCCGGCGTGCTCGACCAGGACGTCGATCCCGCCCAGCTCCTCGACCGCGCGGTGGACCAGATGGGCGCAGACCGACTCGTCGGCGATGTCCCCGCGCACGCTCACGGCCTTGCGCCCCTGTTCCTGGACCAGTTCCACCGTGTGCTGGGCGTCGGCGTCCTCGCTGAGGTAGCCGAAGACCACGTCGGCCCCCTCCTTGGCGAAGGCCACGGCGACGGCGCGGCCGATCCCGGAGTCGCCCCCCGTGATCAGGGCCCGCTTCCCCCTGAGCAGGCCGCGGCCCTCGTAGTCGCGCATCTCGTCCCTGGGACGCGGATCCATCGGCTCGGTCCGGCCCGGATACGGCTGGCTCTGCGCCGGGGGCGAAGTCTCGGACATGGTCGTCTCCCCTCTGTCTCCTCGGTCTTCTGGCGTGCCCGCCCCTACCCGTCTGGCCTTCTTCGACTCGGGCCGGGCCCGATCACGGAACCTTCCTTTGCCCCGGCCGGGAGGCGGTGAAGGACGCTCCAAAACGGGGTCAACCACGTTTGTCCGCGAACCGCGTTGGTCAGAGGGACGGGAGGTAGGAGCCCTCGGCACACAGAACCCGCCGACCGACGGAGGTTTTCATGAACGCGGACGGGCGTGACGGTAAGGACCGTCAGCTTGACGGGGACCGGGTCGACGCCGACCAGCCTCTGACCACCGATACCGGCGTCCAGGTGGGAGACACCGACAACTCGCTGCGCGCGGGTGCGCGGGGGCCCACACTGCTGGAGGACTTCCACGCCCGCGAGAAGATCACACACTTCGACCATGAGCGCATCCCCGAGCGGGTGGTGCACGCGCGCGGCGCGGGCGCCTACGGACACTTCCGTCCCTACGAGGGGCTCTCCGACGTGACGGCGGCGCACTTCCTGAGCAGTCCCGACGTCACCACGCCGGTCTTCGTCCGCTTCTCCACGGTCGCCGGATCCCGGGGCTCGGCCGACACGGTGCGCGACGTCCGCGGGTTCGCGACGAAGTTCTACACCGAGGAGGGCAACTACGACCTGGTCGGCAACAACATGCCCGTCTTCTTCATCCAGGACGGGATCAAGTTCCCCGACTTCGTGCACTCGGTGAAGCCCGAACCCCACAACGAGATCCCCCAGGCCCAGTCCGCGCACGACACCCTGTGGGACTTCGTGGGCCTACAGCCCGAGACCACGCACATGATGATGTGGCTGATGTCGGACCGGGCGATCCCGCGCAGCTACCGGACGATGCAGGGCTTCGGCGTCCACACCTTCCGTTTCGTCAACGCCGAGGGACGCGGCACCTTCGTCAAGTTCCACTGGAAGCCGCTGCTGGGCACGCACTCCCTGGTCTGGGACGAGGCACAGCGCATCCAGGGCAAGGACCCCGACTTCAACCGGCGCGACCTGTGGGACTCCATCGAGCGCGGCCAGTTCCCGGAGTGGGAGCTGGGCGTGCAGCTCGTGCCGGAGGAGGACGAGCACAAGTTCGACTTCGACCTGCTGGACGCCACCAAGATCATCCCTGAGGAAGAGGTTCCGGTCCGTCCGATCGGCAAGTTGACCCTGAACCGGAACCCGGACAACTTCTTTGCCGAAACCGAGCAGATCGCCTTCCACACCGCCAACGTGGTGCCGGGCATCGACTTCACCAACGACCCGCTGCTCCAGGCCCGCAACTTCTCCTACCTGGACACCCAGCTGTTGCGCCTCGGCGGTTCCAACTTCCAGCAGATCCCGGTCAACCGCCCGGTCGCGCCGGTGAGCAACAACCAGAGGGACGGCTTCGCCCAGCACCGCGTGCACCGGGGGAGGACCTCGTACTTCCGCAACAGCCTGGGCGGCGGCTGCCCGTTCCTGGGCCACGGGGAGGGCGTCTACCACCACTACGCCGAGAAGGTGGAGGGCGACAAGATCCGGGTGCGCAGTGAGAGCTTCGCCGACCACTACTCGCAGGCCACGCTCTTCTACAACAGCCTCGCGGACTGGGAGCGCGACCACCTGGTGGATGCGTTCCGCTTCGAACTGGGCAAGTGCGAGGAGCTGGAGGTGCGCCAGCGGGTGGTCGCCAACCTCAACCAGGTGGACCACGGGCTGTCCGTGCGGGTGGCTGAGGGGATCGGTGTCGAGCCCCCGGAGGAGGAGGCCGTACCCAACCACGGGCGCTCCTCGCCCGCCGTCAGCCAGCTCAGCACCACGTTCGGTTCCGTGGTCGGCCGCCAGGTGGCCGTGCTGGTCGCCGACGGGGTGGACGAAGCCGCCGTCGACGCGTTCCGGGAACCCCTGGTCGGGGCCGGGGCCGTGGTGGAGCTCCTCGCGGCCACCGACGGCGCGGTCCGCACCTCCAACGGGGGAGTGGTCACCGTGGACCGGGCCTACACCACCGTCTCCTCGGTGCTCTACGACGCGATCCTGGTTCCCGGAGGGCCGGACTCGGCTCGGGCGCTGGTCGGGGACGGGCTCGCGCGGCACTTCGTCCTGGAGGCGTACAAGCACCACAAGCCGGTGGCGGCGGTCGGCGCCGGAAGGGAGCTGCTCGCGCCCCCGCTGCCGGACGAGGTCACCACGGCGGCAGCGGCCGATGCCCCCCGGACGGAGCTGGGCGTGGTCGTCTCGCCTGAGGCCGGAGCGGAGAGCGTCGCCGAGCTCACCCGGTTGATCGGAGCACACCGCTACTGGGACCGGCCCACCGCGTCGGTGCCCGCCTGACCGAGAGGGAGACGAGAGGCCATGAAGGTCGGTTTCAAACTGTTCGCTGAGGCCTTCGGTCCCCGGGAGATCGTGGAGCAGGCCGTCCGCGCCGAACAGGCGGGGTTCGACTTCGTGGAGGTCAGCGACCATTTCCACCCGTGGCTGTTCAGCCACGGCCACTCCGGTTTCGCGTGGTCGATGCTCGCCGCCATCGCCGAGCGCACCGACCGGATCGAGCTCGCCACCGGTGTCACCTGCCCGATCCTGCGCGTGCACCCGGCGATCGTCGCGCAGGCCGCGGCCACCACCGCCCTCCTGTCCGAGGGGCGGTTCACCCTGGGGCTGGGTTCCGGTGAGCGCCTCAACGAGCACGTGGTCGGCAAGGGCTGGCCCAACGCGAGCAGGCGCCACGAGATGCTGCGTGAGGCGATCCAGATCATCCGCCTGCTGTGGACCGGCGGCTACCACTCCTACGACGGCAAGTATCTGACCCTGGAGGACGCCCAGGTGTTCGACCTGCCGGGCGAGCCGCCGCCGATCATCGTGGCGGCGGGCGGCGAGGAGGCCGCCCTGCTCGCCGCCGAGCTGGGTGACGGCATGTTCTGCACCGAGCCCAGCAAGGCGCTCACCCGCGTCTACCGGGACACCGGCGGCACCGGTCCCCGCTACGCCGAGGTGCCCCTGGCGTGGGCCACCAACGAAGGCGACGCCCTGGACTCGGCGCGCGACATGTTCCGCTTCGCCCTGACCGGGTGGAAGGTGCAGTCGGAGCTGCCCAACCCGGTCAACTTCGAGGCGGCCACCACCCTGATCAGCAGGGACGCGATGCGCGACGTGTTCGGGTGCGGGCCGGATCCGGAAAGGCACTTGGAGGTGGTTCGCGAGTTCGCCTCCGCCGGATTCGACCGCCTGTGCCTGATCAACGCCGGCCCCGACCCGAAGGGGTTCTTCGACTTCTTCGAGAGGGAGCTGTCCGGACCGATCCGGGCTATGGGGCCCTCCTAGGGCGTTGGCCGCGAACGTCGCCGGCGTGACGGGCAGGACCCGGTCCCCGTCGGTCCCGTACTCGTAGCGGGTTTCGAGCGCCGCACCTCGCTACGAGTACGGGACCCACCGCGCGGAGGCCGGGGGCGCGCCTTGCCCGGTCACGGCGCGACCGGGCCGCGTCCGCCGGACACGTGCTAGGACCGCAGTCCGCGCCACCAGCTGAGGACGCGTCCCAGCAGGTCGTCCTCGGGGGCGTCGGCATCCTCGGCCTCCGGGGCGCGGCCGGATTCGGCGGGCCCCCGGCGCGGCGGGGTGACGGGTCGGTCCGGGGTGAAGGTGACCGGCAGTTCGCGGAGCCCGCGTACGAACGGAGACGGCACCCGGCGCAGTTCCTCGGGCTCCACGGCCAGCCTGACCCTGGCCAGCCGTTCCTGGAGCGTGGTGACGGCGATCGCGGAGGTCATCATGGCCAGCTCGCGGGCCGGGCAGGCGTGCGGTCCGGCACCGAACATCAGGTGGGCCCGGCTCCCGCTGGACACCCCGGTGCCGTCGTCACGGCCGCACCGCAGGGACGGGTCGCGGTGGGCGGCGGCGAAGCCGATGAGCAGGGCGTCTCCCGCCCGGATCCTGGCGTCTCCGATGCGTGTGTCCTGGAGGGCGATCCTGGCGGGCAGGATCTGGCAGGGCGGATCGGTCCACATCACGTGGTCGAGCAGCTCTTGGACCGACAAGAGGGCGTCGGCGTGCGCCGCGCGGACCTTGTTGTCGGTGAGCAGAGTGCGCATCGTGTTGCCGATGAGGTGTGTGGTGGCCTGGTGACTGGAGTTGTTGATGAGCGCGGCCTGATGTGCGACCTCATCGCTGCTCAGCCCGATCGGGTGTTCCAGCATCCATGACACCAGGTCCGGCCCCGGGCGCCCGCGCTTGCGGGCGACCAGTTCGGAGAAGTACTGGTGGATGCTGGCGACGGCGTCCTCGCCGCGTCCGGCGTCATCCCCCAGGACGATGCCCGTGAGGTCCCCGAGCATGTATCCGTACTCGTCGGGGAGCCCGTACAGGCTGTTGACCACCAGCACGGGCAGCGGACTGGCGTACTCGGAGATGAGGTCTGCGCTGCCGCTGGCGATGAAGGAGTCGACCAGCTCGTCGGCGATCCGGCGGACCGTGCGCGCTGTGGCGCTCATGTCCACCCTGGCAAGGCCGTCCACGATGGGTGAGCGCAGCCGGGTGTGCTCGGCCCCGTCGGCGTACAGGGCGTTGGGGCGCCACGAGAGGGTGGGGCGGGCGTCGGCGAGGTCGACGCGGCCCGCGCCGACCTCGCGCCAGCGGCGGGTGTCGCGGGAGAACATGTGCTGGTTCTGTAGGACGGCGAGGTTCTCGTGGTAGCCCAGCAGCAGCCAGGCCCGTACGCCGTTCTCCAGCTCCACCGGCGCGACGGGGCCGTGGCGTTCGCGCAGCTCGTCCCAGAGCCCGTCACGGACGGTGCCGGGGGCGGAGCCGTAGAGCCGGGTGACCTCGTCGGGCTGCCCACGGGACGCGGTGGCGTCCGGGTCGCCGGGTCGGGCTGTCGTCATCGGGTGCGCGGTACCCGGGAAACGGGAACCGCTTCCCTCCCTTCGGGAGACGTCGTGCTGGCGCGGCGAGAGGCGGGGGAAGCGGGACCGTCCTCCGGACGGGGAGGGACTGTTTGCTGGCGGACCGGTGGGTGAACGGCACCCTGGTCGTGGCATTCTAGAAGTGCGGGGGGGCTTTTTCAACAAGCCTGAGGAAATTCGGACCTCGGGCTTTCGGTATTGGGATAAAGCGTCCAGAAAACACGAAACGATTTCAAGGAGCGCTGAAATGCCCTATGTGCAGGGTATCCGCGCTCCGCCATGGCCGCTCCGCGGCCCGAGCCTGGCACAGGGGTACGACAGTTCCGCCGGGCTCGTGAAGGGCCCGTGGGCACGTTTGGGAAAGGGTTTCCGAAAGGCTGTCCGAACCCCTCGTTCTGTCGCACCCGCTCCGTAGTGTTCTCCGTGTGAGCGATCGATGGAGTACTGACGACGTATGGGCTCTGGCTCCGGACCCCGCCTCCCGCAAGGCCGCCCTCAAGGTGGCCAAGGAGGGGTCCTGGCCCGAGCGCGGAGTGGTCGCCGCCCCCTCGGGTGGCACCTCCGCCGTGTGGGGTGAGTGCAAGGGCAGCGGGTCCAAGCCCTATCTGGCCGCCGTTCACCTGGACGGTGCCGGAGGCACCGCCTACAAGTGCAGCTGCCCCAGCCGCAAGATCCCGTGTAAGCACACCCTGGCCCTGCTCGCCCTGTGGGCCCAGGACCAGGTGGCGCTTCGCGAGGAGAGGCCCGAGTGGGTGACCAACTGGCTCTCCGGCCGGGCCGCCCGCCGGACACGCGCGGAGAGCAGCTCCTCCGCCGTACCCGCGGACCCGGAGAGAGCGGCCGCCACCCTCAGGGAGAGGGAGGAGTCGGTCGGGGCCGGGATGGACGAGCTCCGGCTCTGGCTGCGCGACCAGGTCGACGCCGGGCTGGCCGAGGTCCCCAAGTACGGCTACGGCCACTGGGACCGCATGGCCAAGCGCCTGGTCGACGCCAAGGCGGGCGGCGCCTCCGCCCGCGTCTCCCAGCTGCCCGGCGCGGCCCGCGGGGACGCCTGGCCCGAGCGTCTGCTGGAGAGGCTCAGCCTCCTCCACCTACTGGCCAGCGCCTACAGCGCCGGGGACGCCCTCGACGAGCGGACCCGCGGCGCCGTCCGCGCACGTGTCGGCATCACCACCAGGACGGAGGACGTCCTGGCGAACGGCGAGCGCGTCCACGACACGTGGCGGGTCCTGGGCTGGCGCGACACCAGCACCCCCGACGCCGACATGCGCACCCGCCGCCTGTGGCTGCGCGGTACCGGTACCGCGCGCACCGCCCTTTCGCTGTCCTTCGCCCGATCCGGGCAGGCCCCCGTCACCCCGTTCCGGGTCGGCACCGACGTGACCACCGAGTTCGCCTTCTACCCCGACGGCCACCGCGTCGCTCCCGTCCGCGAGGGCGACACCGGTTCCGCGCCACCGCCCGAGGGAGGCACGGTCGCCGAGGCGCTCGACGCCTTCGCCGCCGCCGTCGCCGAGGACCCCTGGTGCGACACCTGGCCGGTCGTGCTCGACCGCGCCGTGCCCGCCTATGACAGCCGGTGGTACCTCACCGACCCCGAGGGCGCCGCACTGCCCCTGACCACCACCGAACCCTGGCGGCTCCTCGCGGTCACCGGCGGCCACCCCTCCACCATCGCCGCCGAGTGGTCGCCGGGGGAAGGACTCACCCCCATCGCCGTGTGGGACCGGAACGGAAAGGCGGTCTCCCTGTGACCGGCACCCGTGCCTCCGAAGCCCCCGACCCCCTGACCACCACCGACTCCTGGGGACGCCTGGTCTCCACCGCCCTGGTCGGCACCTCCAAGCGCTCCGTTCCCGACACCCCCGACCTGCCCGCCACCCCGGAGGGCGGGGGCGCCGCGGCCCTCCTGGACCGGGCCGCCCTGGCCACCGTCCGCCGCGTCGCCGGGCACGTCCCCGTCACCGGGATCGCGTCCGTCACCCCCGACACCGAGGACCAGCGCCCCGAGGTCGGCTCGGCCGCGACCGCCCGGTTGGAACGCATTCTCGCGACGCGGCACGAGTCCCTCCAGGAATGGCTGGAGCTGGTGGCCGCCAGCGGACGGCGCGCCGCGCACTCCAGCATCCCCTCCCTCCTCGACCAGGGCGTGCGCGACGGTCGGCTGCGCCCCGAGCTCGCCGCCGCCGTCGGCGCACGCGGCCTCTGGACGGCCCGGTTCAACACCGCCTGGTCCTACGTGCTGGCCGAGTCCACCCCCGACGGCCGCTTCAGCGAGCGGGACTGGGAACGCGGTACCCCCGGCGAGCGGCGCCGTTCGCTCGCGACCCTGCGCGCCACCGACCCGGACCGGGCCCGCGAGCTCCTCACCGGCGTCTGGACGGGTCTGGCCAGGGCGGAGCTGCGCCGACGCCTGTTGGAGGCGCTCGCCACCGGGCTCGGTCCCGCGGACGAGGAGTTCCTCGAAGGGGCGTTGGACGACCGGAGCGCCAACGTGCGCGGTTACGCGCTCTCCCTGCTCACCCGCTTGCCGGACAGCGCCCACGCCGTACGGTTGCGCGGCCACGCCCGCGCACACGCCGCACTGTGCGCGGACGGCTCCCTGCGGGTGGATCCCGTCCACACGCGCGGCGCCGCGATTCACCGCGACCTCGCCCTGGCGGAGCCCTCCGGGCACACCGAGACCAGGCACGAGGGGTACGAGCGGGTGTGGGCGCTGGTCACCCACACGCCACTGGACGTGTGGCCCGGCCTGCTCGGCACCGACCCCTCCGGTGTCCTCGCGGCGGCCGAGAAGAAGCCCCGGGAGCACGACCGGCTGCTCGACGCCTTCGTCAACGCCATCGTGGTCCGCCGGGACGCGGAGTGGGCCAGGGCCCTCCTCGGGACGCTCGGCTCCCGGATCACCCAGCACCTGGGTGTCCACGGGCGGCAGTCCTCCCAGCTGAGGAAACTGCTGGACCTGCTGCCGGTCGGGGAGCGCTGCGCGCACGTGCTCGGAGTCCTCTCCGACAAGGCCGCCCTCATCCGCTGGAGCGAGCTGCTGCACGCCACACGAGGCCCTTGGACACCGGAACTGAACGCACGGGTGGTCGGGCGCCTGCACACCAGGGGCCGCAAGCACGACCACCACGGATACCGGGAGGTCTGCGAGGCCGCCGCCGCGCACATGCCCCCCGAACGACTCGCCGACCTGCGAACGCAACCCCCGTTCGACGGTGCCTCCGCCGACGCCTACCTCCAGCTCCGGGACACCCTCCAGTTCCGACTCGACATGCACAAGGAGTTCTAGTTGACCACCTCCGCCCCCTCCTCCCAGACCGAAGCCGCCCAGGCCCTGCGCCCGCACGCGGAGCAGACCTACGCCGCCGAGATCGAGGCGCTGACCAAGGTCGACGGTCGCCAGCGCCCCCCGGGCTGGAAGCTCTCCCCGTGGGCGGTAACCCAGTACCTGCTGGGCGCCACCCTGGACGACGGCACCGAGATCACCCCCAAGTACATCGGCGCCCGACGCATCGTCGAGGTCGCCGTGGCCACCCTGGCCACCGACCGGGCGCTGCTGCTCATCGGCGTCCCCGGCACCGCCAAGACCTGGCTCTCCGAGCACCTGGCCGCCGCGATCTCCGGTGACTCCACCCTGCTCGTCCAGGGCACCGCCGGGACCTCCGAGGAGGCCGTCCGCTACGGCTGGAACTACGCGCGGCTGCTCGCCGAGGGCCCCTCCGAGGCGGCCATGGTGCCGAGCCCGGTCATGACCGCCATGGCGCGCGGCTCCATCGGCCGCATCGAGGAGCTCACCCGCATGCCCTCCGACGTGCAGGACGGACTCATCACCGTGCTGTCGGAGAAGGCCCTGCCCGTGGCCGAGCTGGGCGTCGAGGTGCAGGCCCAGCGCGGGTTCAACATCATCGCCACCGCCAATGACCGTGACCGCGGTGTCAACGACCTGTCCAGCGCGCTGCGCCGCCGGTTCAACACCGTGGTGCTGCCCGTGCCCGACAGCGCCGAGGACGAGGTCCGCATCGTCACCCAGCGGGTGGAGCAGCTCGGCCGGGCCCTGGACCTGCCCGAGGTGCCCACCAGCCTCACCGAGATCCAGCGGGTGGTCACCGTCTTCCGCGAGCTGCGCTCGGGGGTGACCGAGGACAACGGCACCAGGGTCAAGTCCCCCAGCGGAACGCTGAGCACCGCCGAGGCGATCTCGGTGATCACCAGCGGCATCGCGCTGGCCACGCACTTCGGTGACGGGCGGCTGCGTCCGGCCGACGTCGCCGCCGGCATCCAGGGCGCCGTCGTCCAGGACCGGGTCTCCGACGGCGTGGTGTGGCGCGAGTACCTGGAGACCGTCGCGCAGGGGCGCGAGGGCTGGGGCGAGTTCTACCGCGCCTGCCGTGAGGTGGGCGCCTGATGGGTCGTTCCCGACTGGACACGAGCGGGCTGCACGTCCTGGGCGTGCGGCACCACGGCCCGGGTTCGGCCCGGGCCGTCCGGGCGGCCCTGGAGGAGATCAAGCCCGACGCCGTGCTGATCGAGGGTCCGCCGGAGGCGGACGCGCTCACCTCCCTGGTGGGCGGGCTGGAGCCGCCGGTGGCGCTGCTGGCCTACCTCGCCGACACCCCCAAGGGGAACGCGGCGGGGGACGGGGCCGCGAAGAAGGAGGACGCGGCCGGGAAGAAGGGTACCGCGGCCGAAGGCCGACGGTTGAGGGTGGCGGAGGGCGACGGGTGGGCGTTCTGGCCGTTCGCCAGCTTCTCCCCGGAGTGGGAGGCGCTGCGCTACGCGGTGGCGGGCGACGTGCCGGTGCGCTTTTGCGACCTTCCCGCCGCGCACACCCTCGCCGAGCGGATCGCCGAGTCCGAGGAGCGGCGAGCCGGGGCCGACGGGCCCGACGCGGCCGGTGCCGCGGGCGGGCCGGACGAGGAGGGGACCGAGAGCAGCGGCGCCGGCGAGCCGGAACGGGTTCGTCTGGACCCGCTCGGGGTACTCGCCGAGGCCGCTGGCTACGACGACGCCGAACGCTGGTGGGACGACGTCATCGAACAGCGCGGCGACGGGGAGCCCTCCCCCTTCCCCGCGATCGCCGACGCCATGGCCGCCGTCCGCGCCGAGTCCGGCCCCGAGCGGGGGCGGGAGGCACGCCGGGAGGCGTACATGCGCCAGACCCTGCGCGCCACCCTCAGGGAGGGGCACGAACGGGTCGTCGTGGTCTGCGGCGCCTGGCACGCCCCCGCCCTGCGCGACCTGGCCGACTACCCCGTCAAGGACGACACCGCCCTGCTCAAGGGCATGCCCAAGGTGAAGGTCAACGCCACCTGGGTGCCGTGGACCCACGGGCGCCTGGCCACCGCCAGCGGCTACGGCGCCGGTGTGGCCGCGCCCGGCTGGTACCACCACCTGTTCACCGCGCCCGACCTGCCGGTGCACCGGTGGCTGACCGACGCCGCCCGTATCCTGCGGGAGGAGAGGCAGACGGTCTCCTCCTCCCACGTCATCGAGGGCGTGCGGCTGGCCGAGAGCCTCGCCGTGCTGCGCGGACGGCCACTCGCCGGACTCGACGAGGTGTCCGAGGCGCTCACCTCCGTTCTCTGCGAGGGCGAACCCACCCGGGCGGCCCTCGTCCACCGCCGGATGGCGATCGGCGAGCGGATGGGATCGGTGCCCCCGTCCACGCCCATGGTCCCCCTCCAGCGCGACCTCATCACGGCCCAGAAGCGTCTGCGGCTCAAGCCGGAGCCCTTCGACCGCGACATCGACCTGGACCTGCGCAAGGACAACCAGCGCGAACGCGGGGTACTGCTGCACCGGCTGCGGCTGCTCGGTGTCGACTGGGGTGTTCCGCGCACCCCCGACGGCGGACAGAAGGGCACCTTCCGTGAGTCGTGGCGGCTGCGCTGGGACCCCGACATGGACGTGGCACTGATCGAGGCCAGCCGGTGGGGTACCACCGTGGCGTCGGCCGCCGCGGCCAGGGCGGTCGGCACCGCCGAGGACGCGGACCTGCCCGCGCTGACCTCCCTCACCGAGCGGTGCCTGCTCGCCGACCTGGGTGAGGCCCTGCCCAGGGTGCTGTCCCTGCTCACCGACCGCGCGGCCACCGACAGCGACGTCACCCACCTGATGGCGGCACTGCCCCCGCTGGCCCGCTCGGCCAGGTACGGGGACGTGCGCGGTACCGACGGCGCGCACCTGCGCACGGTCGCCGAGCAGATCCTGCGGCGCGTGTGCGTCGGACTCGCCCCCGCCGTGCACGGTCTGGACGACGACGCGGCGGTGGAGTTCGTCAGGCGCATCGACGCCACGCACACAGCCGCCACCCTCCTCGGCGGGGAGGGGGAGCGGGCCTGGACCGCGGCCCTGGTCGCCCTGGTGGGGCGGGACACCCTGCCAGGCCGGATCGCCGGACGGGTCAACCGGATGCTGTCGGACGCCGGGCTGCTGGACGGCGACGAGCTGCGCCGACGCCTCGGCCTGGCGATGTCCCCGGGCACCGAGCCCTCCTCGGCCGCCGCCTGGCTGGAGGGGTTCCTCCAGGGCAGCGGGCTGATCCTGGTGCACGACGAGCACCTGCTCGGGCTGATCGACACCTGGCTGCTCGCGCTGCCCGAGGAGCGGTTCACCGCCGTGCTGCCGCTGCTGCGGCGCACCTTCGGGTCCTTCGACGGCTCTGAGCGCCGGGAGATCGGCGCGTCCGCCCTGAGGCTCGGGTCGGCGCGCGCCACCGACGGCGGCGTCCGGGCCCGTGCGGACGTGGACACCGAACGCGCGGCCCCGGCCCTGGCCACCGCGCTGGCCATCCTCACCGAAGGAAGGAGCGGCGCATGAACGCCGTGGACGAGCGGGAACGCCGCTGGCGACTGGTACTCGGCCGGGAGGCGCAGTGCCCCTCAGGGCTCGGTACGGCCGACCAGGGGATGGACGCGTCCCTGGAGGCGCTGTACGACCGGGACGGGTCCGGGACCAGCGCTGAGCGCTCCGCCGGCCTCGGCGGTTCGGCGCCCCGGGTGGCGCGCTGGCTGGGCGACATCCGCGAGTACTTCCCGTCCTCCGTGGTGCAGGTGATGCAGAGGGACGCCATGGACCGACTGGGCCTGCACCAGCTCCTCCTGGAGCCGGAGATGATGGAGGCGGTCGAGCCGGACGTGCACCTGGTGGGGACACTGCTCTCACTCAACCGGGTGATGCCCGACCAGGCCCGCGAGTCCGCCCGCGCGGTGGTGCGCCGGGTGGTCGACGACCTGGAGCGGCGGGTGGCGCAGAAGACGCGGTCCCTGGTGCAGGGCGCGATCGACCGGTCGGCGCGCACGCACCGGCCGCGCCGGGCGGCCGACATCGACTGGAACGCGACCATCCGCCGCAACCTGGCCCACTACCTGCCCGAGCACGACACGATCGTGCCGCAGACCCTGGTGGGCTACGGGCGCCGCAGCCGCGGCGTGCAGAAGGACGTGGTGCTGGCGATCGACCAGAGCGGATCGATGGCCTCCTCCGTGGTCTACGCGAGCGTGTTCGGCGCGGTCCTGGCCTCCATGAAGACCCTGCGCACGTCCCTGGTCGTGTTCGACACCGCGGTCGTGGACCTGACCGAGCAGCTCACCGACCCGGTCGAGGTGCTGTTCGGCACCCAGCTGGGCGGTGGCACGCACATCAACAAGGCCGTCGCCTACTGCCAGGAGCTGATCAGCAAGCCGAGCGACTCGGTCTTCGTGCTGATCAGCGACCTGTACGAGGGCGGTGTCCGAGAGGAGATGCTCAGGAGGGTGGCCGCCATGCAGGCGGCCGGGGTCCAGGTGGTGGTGCTGCTGGCCCTCTCGGACGAGGGCGCGCCGTTCTACGACCGCCGGAACGCGTCCGCGCTCGCCGAGATGGGTGTGCCGGCCTTCGCCTGCACCCCCGACGCGTTCCCCGAGCTGATGGCCGCAGCCATCCAGGGGCAGCCCCTCACGTCCTGGGTGGAGAAGCACCAGGACGCCTGATCCGGTCGGGCGGGGCCGTGGCGGTCCCCGCCCGCCCTCAGCCCTCCGCCGGGGGCGGGCGGTTCCCATGCGCCTCCCACGTCCCCGGGTGGGGAGCGGGGCGGGCAAGGAGGCCGCCGAACCCGACAGAGCCGTCCGTCAACGTGTTCGGGCCAAAGCCCGACTCCGCCTCGGCCCCTCTCGCCTTCGGTCCGGACCGTGAGCGGGCCTCACCCGGCGGGGGCGCGTCCGCGGGCCAAGCGTCGGACGAGGGCCGCTGCCGAGGCGGCCATGGCCGCCCCCACGGCCGATCCGACGACGTTGACCAGAACGTCGCCGGTACTGGCGCCGCGTCCGGCGGCCATCGCCCACTGGACGGTCTCGATGGTCAGGCTCAGGGCCGGGCCGTAGAGCAGCCGCGAGGGCCACGAGCCCAGGGCCAGGCAGGCGACGATGCCCACGGGTACGAACAGCAGGGCGTTGACCAGCTTCTCCTCGACGATCAACGACTGGTACCGGGCGGGCTGTCCCTGGGCATCGATGACCGGCCGCACCTCCGCGAGGACCCTGGCGGCCCCCTCGGGGGAGACCTCCCCTCCCTCCGGGGTGAGGACGACCTCCCGGCCGTCCGTGGTGGGGTGGACGACGTAGTCGATCTCCTGGCCCCCGGCCTGTTCTCCGAGCCCGACCCGCCCGTCGCGGGCCTCCTCCACCTGTTCGGGGGTCAGCTCCCGGGGCGTGTAGTAGGCGAGGGCGTCCTCGTATTCGAGGAAGACGCTGAACTCCTCGGGCTCGACGCGCTCCTCCTGCTCCTGCTGCCACCGGAGTTCCTCGTAGGCGCTGAGGGGGTTCCAGTCGACATGGCGTGCCTGTCCGGTTCCGACCAGCTCCCAGCTGAAGATCGGCATGGCCAGGACCGCCAGGTAGACGACCGT
Source organism: Nocardiopsis sp. TRM 82005 (assembly GCF_056312425.1). Lineage (NCBI taxonomy): Bacteria > Bacillati > Actinomycetota > Actinomycetes > Streptosporangiales > Nocardiopsidaceae > Nocardiopsis > Nocardiopsis sp. TRM 82005. The sequence continues at coordinate 113,982 of NZ_JBWDTQ010000020.1, read as the reverse complement.
GGCCGCGGCGAGCAGACCGCGCAGGACGGGGCGGGCGGTGTCCGGCCTCCTCCCACGCCACTGGGCGAGGAGCAGGGCGGACAACAGGAGTGACACCAGCACCACGGCAACGGTCAGCGGGGTCACGTGGAGCAGGACCATCCACATGGGGCTTCCAACAGGGGAGAGCCCCGGCCGGACGGGCGGCCGGGGCGCGGTGGGGAGGGGGTGGGCTCAGTTGCAGTGCACGAGTTCGGTGTGGTACTCAGCGCCGCTGACGAGCCTCATGACGCCGCGCACCCGCTCGGAACGGGTGAGGGGGAAGGCCGCGCTCGCACTGCTGCTCACGGTCTGCCAAGCGGAGGGCGAGCTCTGCCCGCCGTGGGCGTACCGCACCCGGAAGTTCACCGTGATGCTGCTGCCGCTGTACTTGGTGTAGTCCACCTTGGCCTTGCGGCATCCGGTGGCGACGATGCGCAGCCTGCCGTTGGTCAGGTAGCCGTATCCGGTGTCCAGGGTGGAGAGTTCGTCCTCGGAGTAGGTCTCCTCAAGGTAGGCGTCGACGCTCTCGACGTCTCCCTCCGCGCCCACCTCCAGGACCTCGTGGTCGTTGGTGATGAGGATCTCGGTCTCACTCACCGAGGTCGTCTCGGCGGTGTCCCGGGCGAGGGCGGAAGCGGGGGCCAGGGCTGAGAGCAGGGTCGCCGCGAGGACGATGGCGGTGCCCTTCAGGGACATGTTCCCGAATCTCATCAGCGTCACTTTCGTCTGGGGCCGGGTGGTACCGGCGGAGAACACGGGTCCGCCGAGACCTGGAGGAGGCTACAGCACTTTTTCTCGCGGTCACAAGACGTGATGGGGCGCTCTTCCGCCACACTGGTGCGCATGGTGATGATGTGACTCGGGGGACAGATTTCCCTGCCCTGGCAGTGCTTTTCGGTACGTGCTCTGTCCGCGATTCCGTAGCACAGGAAAACAGGGCTGAGTTTCCGCTCCGGCCGTGACTAGACGCGGTTCCCCCTCCACCATCGATGGAATCGGCATGGCGCTGAACAACGCCAAGAGCCCGCAGGCGGCGGTCCCCGCCCGCTCCCAGCCCTCCGCCGGGGGCGGGCGGTCCCCGTACGCCTCCCGCGCCCCCGGGTGAGGAGCGGGGCGGGCAGGAGAACGGGCTAAGCGGGGCGAACCAGTTTCTTCGGTGACGTTTTGACTATGCTCACCCACGAACGGTGATCCGCTCCGTGGCTGGGCCGAGCGGCGCCGGTGGCTTCCCCGCCCCCAGACCTCCAGCCGGGAGAGCCGTTGAGCTACGACGTGGTGGCCCTGGTCGCGGGGAAGCCCGACGACCAGGCGGTCATCGCGGCATTGCAGGACGTCGATCCGGAACTGCGGCTGCATCAGCACGAGGACACCAGAGTCCTACAGGTCCGGGACGAGGACGGTCACCTCCTGGCCACGCTGGAGCCCGGGCAGCGGGTGGAGCACCCCGACGACGTCGTCCGCCTGCTCGGGCCGGAGGCCGTGGCGGGCCTGCCGGACACGTTCTGGTGGGTGGAGACCCGTGCCCGCCCCGACGAGCAGGGGCGCGAAGTGGCGCACCGGTTCGCCGACGGGCTCGCACTGCGGCTCGGAGGCGCGGTGTGGACGTCGGGTGAGGCCGACTTCGGACTGTGGGAGGAGCCGGGGCACCCGGCCGTCGAGCGCACCGCGGCCAGGGCGCTCCTGGTCGCCCAGGACCGCGCGGTGGTGCCCTTCGACTCCTGGCTCAGCGACGCTGTGGCCACGCACAGCGGGGAGAGGGCGCTCCAGGTGCTCACCCCGCCCACGGCAAGGCTGACCTACGGGGCCAGAACCTTCCTGGCCGGACCTCTGGGGCGCTGGGTGGTACGGGGCGAGGACGGTGACTGCTATGACGGCATCACCGGGCTGCCGGTGCACTGGGACACCGAGTACGGGTTCCTCGCGGCCAAGGAGCCGTCCGGACTGAACTGGGCCGCGAGGGAACCGGACGCCCAGCCGGCTCCGGGATTCCTCGCGAACTTCGCCGAGACCGCCGGGACGCAGCTCGTGGTGGAGGTGTCCGTGCTCCACCGCGACCCGTTCCCCCTGGATCTGGGGCGTGCGGCGGAGATCATCGCCGAGCACCTGGCCGGGCCCGCTCCGTCCGGGTGGGGCCTGCACGAGCCCGCGCTCATGGCCTGGGACCGTGACCGGCTGTCCGGTTTCACCCTGAGGCGCAGGCCCAAGCCGTCGGTCCTGTACCTGTCGGGTCCGCTGGGCCTGGGCCACCCGTTCTCCGGGCGGATCCACCTCACCTGGCGTGGGGACCAGGCCCTGGAGAAGGTGTCGGTGGTGACCGGGTTCGAGGACGAGGGCGCAGCACCGTTCGATGTGCTCCCGGAGCTGGTGGAGGCACTCGCGGCGGACGTGCTCCTGGAGGGTCTGCGGGTGCGCTGCCTCCCCGGCCGGAGCGACACCACCTACGTGCCGGTGTGGGCGGGGCCCGCTGTTCCGGTGGGGATCGCGATCGGACCGGAGCGCCTGCGCCGGATGGGGCCCGCCCGTGCCCAGGCGGGGCCGATCAGGGGCACGCTCGTCGGCGAGGGTGAGGCCCGGGCGGCCTGGTACCCCGTGCCGGGGGACGCGGTCGCGCCGCTGCGGGCCCTGAAACTCGTACAGGCGCAGACGGCCCACCTGGCCGCGGCCGACCGGGGGTGACGAGCGGGTGGGAGCGGTCTCCGAAGGGGACGTGCATCTTTTTCCCGCATTGCCCGGGGCTTCCCCCGCAGCGAGGGTGACGCACATCACCCATGCTGTTTCGCCTGCGCTTTCTTTTCCCGGCGTCCGGAAATCCATCTCCTGACCACCGCCAAGGTGACTTTCCCACCGAACCAAAACTCATCGTGGAGTGTCACCCCATATGCGCATACTGCTACAGATGCGCCATGAACTCGTGCGATGTCGACAAAACATACAAAGGGGAGACGCCGGATGAAGTTCGAGCTGGTCGAGCCGCCAGAGGGCACAGGCGAGGGCGCCGCCGAACTCCCAAACGAACACCGCCCGGCCACGGGCGGGGCAGTGGACGTTCCCGGTGTTCTCACCCCGGACGAGAGAAGGAGCCACTCCCCGGCCTCGTCGGTCAGGACACGTACGGGTGGGGCGGTCGCGGGCGTGCGCGCCTCGTTGAACCTGCTCAGGACCCACGTCGCCGAGCAGAGCGCGGCGGAGGCCCACGGGTCCGCCGCTTCCGTTCCACCAGCCGGACCCGGGGCCGCGTTCCACCCGCGCCGGTTCTCCGCCAAGGACGCGGATGGTCTCCGATGAGCGTGTGGAACATCGACGTCGCCGGGGTCTCGGTGGTCCTGACGACCTTCAGCGAACAGCTCGGGGTCGAGGGAGGCGGTTTCTCCTCCACCATCGACTCCACCGTCGACGGAATCGACATGGCGCTGAGCAACGCCAAGAGCCCGCCGGTGGAGGTCGCCCTGGCTGGTCTCTTCGGGCACTACACCAGCGAGACGGACGCGATGTTCCTCAAGAGCCTGGCCTGTCTCCAAGGAGCCAGTGACGCCACCCTGGCCTACGGCGAGGGCCAGGAGGAGATGGCCCTCGAAGCCCAGAGGGACGCGGGGGACGTCTCCTCCCTCGGCCTGGGCGGCGAAGGGGAACCGTTCACCATGGGAGGCCCGCGGTGACGGAGTCCGGAGGACTCGAACCCACGGAGGCCCAGAGCGGCGTCGGCCTGAACCCGTTCACACTCCTCGACCCCGACACGATCCCCTACCTCGAGAGCGACACCTGGTCGCTCAACTTCGCGGCCGAAACCCTCCGAAGCGGCGGGGATGAGCTCGCGGGCGGGGCCGAGGACATGCGTTCCACCTGGCAGAGCCTCCAGGCCCACTACACCGCGCCGGAGAGCGAGACGCTCTTCACCAAGATGGAACCGGTGGTGACCCGGGGCGAGGACATCGAGAGCGACCTGGGCACCGTGGCCGGGGCGTTGGAGGACCTGGCGGAGGCGGCCCAGACCGCGCGCAGGAAGCTGAACACCCTCCGGATCGAGGCGCAGTCCTTCTGGAACAAGCACAACGGCAAGAAGTTCTGGTGGCTCGACGAGGACGAGGAGACCGACACAACCGCCGTCGAGGAGAACCTGCGCCGCAAGTCCGATGTCAACGCGGCCTGGTCCGAGTTCAACACCGCCGAGGTCGACTGCGCCAACAGGATCTCCGCCGTATACGGGGGCCAGACCTTCGCGACCCCGGACAGCGCCAGCGGGAGCGGTGACGAACTCGTCTACGGGACCCCGGCCGACCAGGGAGAGTTCCCCGAGTTGGAGCTGGACAAGGGCACGGCCTTCTGGCTCGCCAACTCCGCCACCGAATGGGCCGGTGAGGAGTTCAACCCGGCCGACGCCGACTTCGACTCCGGCGCGGGGCAGGCGGCCTGGGACACTCTCGCGGTGGACCTGTTGTGGAGCACCACAGTGGGGCTGGTCGTCCAGAAGGGCTACTGGAACCCCCAGACCGGCTGGGCGACCAACGCACTCCACAGAAAGTACAACCAAAACCTCGCCGAAGAGGCGTCGGCGATGGAGATGCTCACCTACGCGGGTTTCCACGGCCAGGACGGGTGGCTCTTCGACCGCCACAGCGATGAGGACTACTGGGGAGCGGACTGGGGCACCTGGTGGGGCAACGTCAAGGACGCCGACCTCCTCGGGGACCTCGCGGAGGGGTACACCGGCTGGTCGGAGGAGGAGAACGACCCCGTCTACGTGACCTCCCACACCGTCATCAACACGGCCCTGCTGCTGGTTCCTGGCGGTGGTGCCGCCAAGGGCGGCAGCAGTCTGCTCAGGCTGGGTGCGGACAGTGATGGCCACGGCGGTCCCCACTCAGGCGGGGGTTCCGACTCCGGCGCGAGCGGGTCCGTGTCGGGCGGTGGTTCGGGGAGGGGTGACTGGCCGAGCAGCCCCCTGCCGGGTTCGGGAGAGGGGCGGCGCCCGACCGGCGAGCGGTTCGGCGACCTCCTCGAAGAGTTCGACTCGCCTCTCATAGGGCCGACCGGTCGTGGTCCCGACGCCCCCTCCTACCCGAGCTCGCCCCTGCCGGGCAACGGTGACGGCTCGTCCCCGCAGAACCCGGCCACGCCGCAGCACGGTGACACTCCGCGGCCCCAGGGCGGGGGCACCCCGCCTGGCCGTCCCCGCAACGAGGACTCCCCGAACCGCCCCGGTCAGGAGTCCGGGGCCCCTGCTCCGCACTCGCGCCCAGATGGCGGACCCCAGCGTGGGGACTCCGATGCCCCGCGGGCCGAGGAGTCGCCGGAGCAGCGCCCCCCGGGACGCGGAGACGATGACGTATCCAGTGACCAGGGCGATGGTCGGTCCCCGCGTCGTGACGACGACCGGGAAGACAGGGGCGGACCGCGCGAGGACGCGGAGCGCCCCGAACCCGCCACCGGCGGCGGCAGCGCGGGCGGCCGAGGCGGCGACGAGCCGCCCCGGGACCGCACCGGCACCGGAGGTGACAACGAGAACAACAGCGACGGCGAGCGTGACAACGATTCGTCCGAAGAGCCGGGTTCTGGAAACCCGGATTCGGGCTCCTCCGGTTATCAGAGTCCGGAACCGGGGTCGGACGCTTATGAGTCCCGCGTCGCAGAACTCATGGACGACCCGGCCAAAAAGAATGACAATCCGACTCAACGCCAATTGGGCAAGGCCAGGAGGGAAGCCGAGGTCGGTTTGGCGGCAGAACGTCAGGGACTGGTTCCTGGTCCCATTCAGCGCGCAGAAATCGATAATTCAGACCCTGCGTTTCAGCGAGATCAGGGTGATATCATCGACGGCGCCGGACAGCCCTGGGACATCAAGGGATTCCGGGACACCTTCCCAGCTGGACCAAAGGCGGGTCAACCCATGCCTCCAGGTATGAGGGGCGGGTTCGACATCAATCGGATCGATAATGAGATTCGAGGAGAAATCGATAATGGAGAGAATGTGCTCCTGGATATATCGGGGATATCAATGTCGAATAACCTGAACTCTCTGCGCAGCCTCGTGGAGAATAACTCCGAATGGGATGGAAAAGTGATCTTCGTTGAAGAAGGAGAGTGAGTCCGAAGCGATGTACGAGGCCGCTGCCCTACCGGTCGACAATGAGTCCGCGTCGGCCGTCCAGTCATACATTGACTGGCTGAACACACGCGGGGAGCGAGGGGAGGAACTTGGCGCATCCACGATGGACCTGCGAGGGGGAGACCTATCGGGAATCCCCATGAAATATCTGTACTTCATTCAAACAGACCTCAGGGACTGTATTTTCAATGGGTGCGACTTCTCGAAGTCGGAGCTCAGTGCAGCCATCCTTAATGGTTCGAAGTTCGTCGAGGTAAATTTCCTTAAGGCTGACTTGTCGGAGTGTGAGGCGCGGGAAACGGATTTCACTGGGTCCTCGTTCGTCGGTGCCAAGTTCTACCGTTCTGAAATAATCGGATCATGCTTCAAAGATGCGCACCTTAACGCAGCATGGATGTACGAGACGGATCTGCGTGAATCAGATCTGTCAGGCGTGTGGTTCGGTCCAGGCGGGGCTTCCGGAAATGCCGTGTTCAAGGAGGCCAAGGTCCTTGGATGCAGGGTGGTCGGAGCTGGCGGTTGGGTAAAAGGGACCGTAGACGTCGGCACGGAAAATGAGCCCCACGTCATCAGCGGTCCGGAGCTCGCCGAGTGGTTCCAAGGCAACGGAGCGCCAGACGTGAAAATTGCGGATGAGATCTGAATCACGGGTTGAGATCTCGGTTGCGTCCTCCGGTGTGCAGCGGACCGAGATCGCCGAAGCGGTCGCCACCCGACGGGGAGATCTGAACGCCTACGTCAGTCAAGCGGAGATCTATGCTCTCGCCTCCGCGGGGCGGGGATGGCACGCCGCCTTTCTCTGCCGCTCCACTAGGGGGAAACCTGTTCGAGAACTTTCTCGGAAGTGCTACGTTCTCCCCCGTCGATGTGGAGGAGATCGAGGACATCGACGACGAACTGCGTGAACGGCTCCCTGGTTCCATCGGAGCGCCCCGATCAGCGGTTCCTGCCGGTACGCCGGTTCACCACTGGTGGTGGAACGCCGCTTTCGACGCGTAAAGATCGGGGGGTGTTGCCTGGCGGTTTGAGGCTGGCACCCGCCGGAGTACGCAAGGCACGCATCGACAGCGGTGACCTCGCCCTTACTGGCAATGTCGGCGGTCGAGAGTGCCGCTAGGGGCAATCTCGACCTGTGAAGGCTCCGGGTCACCGCACCAGCCACCGCAAGCCCCGCCGCCGGGCGGCCGGACCCTGGCCTGCTGCACCCTCGCCGCCAGCGCCGGAGCCCTCGCCCCGTGCCGCGGCGGATTCGGCCGCACAGGCGGTGGCCGCGGCCACCGGGACCGGTGAGCGAGGGCGCGAATCCGGCCGATTCGCCCCTGTCCCGGGACCCGACCGGGCATCATGGGTCACGGGAGGACCGCGATGACAGGGAACCACTGGCCCGCCGGCACGTTCTTGGACAGGGTGGAGGACGACACCGCGACCCGTGTGCTCGGGATGGCCCCGCCCCGGCGCGCGTCGACGGGAGAGGTGCTGATCGGACAGGGCCAGCGCGGGGCGGAGGTCCTGCTGTTGTGCCCGGCCGAGGGCGGGGACTCCGCCTGCGCGAAGGTCACCTCGGACCTGCGCAGCGGGAACGAGGTGATGCTCGGGATCCGTGTCCACGGCGACGTCGTCGGCGAGATGGGCATGTTCCGCGGCGGCGGGGCCAGCGCCACGGTCACCGCCTGCACGCCGATGGCCGTGCGCGCCTACACCCACGCCGCCTTCCGTGACTTCCTGGCGCACCACCCCGACGCCTGGGAGGCGGTCGGGGCGGTCATGGGCGACCGGCTGGCCTCGTCCGACCGCCACCGCGCCGAGTTCGTCGGCTACGAGGTGGACGCCCGCCTGGCACGGGTCCTGGTGGAGCTGGCGAGGCGGCACGGCACCGCCGTCCCCGAGGGCGTCGAGCTCGGGGTGCGCCTGTCGCAGACCGACCTGGGCAAGCTCATCGGCGCGCGTACGGACGCCGTGGGCAACGCCATGCGCCGGTTTCGCCAGGAAGGGCTCCTGCTCTCGCGTTACCGTCGCGTCGTCATCGTGGAACTGGACAAACTGCACGCCGTGTACGAGAACGCGTGACCGGCGTCATCCTAATACCTTCGTCGCCATTCCATTCGCCACGATCACGATGAGCATGAGGGCCAGCCACGGGATGCAGCGCCGGACGTGCCGGTTCTTGGCCATCACTATCTCGGACAGGTTCTTCGCCATCCGCCACGCCTCATCCGGGGTCAGCGGTTGCCGCGGACGCGGTCGGGGAAACCCCGTCACCCTCCTTCCCTCGCTGTGAAAGCGCATCCGGGGGCGCAACGCCTGGACCAGGTGGTAGCCCGCGACGACGAAGGCGAAGGCACAGACCAGAAGGGGCAGGGCCGTCGGAACGGATCCAGTGCCGACGGTTCCTTCGCCGTTCATGAGCGCCATGGCGAAACCGACCTGAGCGACGCACAGGAAACCGATCTTCGTGTCGGCCTGTGCGACGTTGTTCTGGAAAAACGCCACCACGGACAGGGCCGAGTCGATACCGTCTTCCTTGTGGGATTCCACCGTTCTCCTCTCCTCGGAAAGTGAATTCCCACGTATTGCATCCCCCGCTGGCCGACCGGATCTCGGACTGGTCCGTGTTCGGCCGTGTGCGGCTCCTCACACGGAAGCCGGGTGGCAATTGCCGACTGATCAGGAATCCGTGTGAGTACTCCGGTCCACACTGTCAGCGTTCCACGGTTCCATGTCAGGAAGTAGTGAGGAAATGTCCCAGAATCCCGAGTTCGGGCGGCGTGTCATCGTCACGTGCGACGCCAAGGGGTACGGCAGCTCGGACGAGCTGACCCAGCACCAGATCCAGGAGGCCATCCCGGCGATCCTCCTCAGCGCCGCCGAGCACAGCGGGCTCGACCGCGGGGAGTGGCACATCGCTCCCGGCGGTGACGGAGAGATGGCGGTCCTCCCGGTCACCGTGGAGGAGACCCGCCTCATCGACCGCTACGTGCCCGAGGTCGAGTACGCGCTGCGCCGCCACAACCACAACCGGACCGAGGCCGGGCGCCTGCGGCTGCGCATGGCCGTCCACCACGGGTCCGCCGTGTCCTCCCCGTCCGGCTACTCGGGGCACGGCATCGTCACCGCGGCCCGGGTGGTGGACAGCGACACCCTGCGCGAGGCCCTCGGGGACTCCGGCGCCGACCTGGTCGTGGCGGTGACCGCGCCCGTCTACCAGGACGTGGTCGCACAGGGGCACACGCGCCTGCGCCCCGAGGACTTCGCCCTCACCACCGTCCGCAACAAGGAGTACGAGGAGCCGGTCTGGGTCCACGTTCCCGGCCGCCGGCCGGGCAGCGGCACCGGGCACGCGGACGGCGGTGCCGCCGGTCCGCTCGCGGGAGACGCGATCCTTCCCGGCTCCCACACCCCGGAGGCGCCCTCCGCCGCGTCGGAAGCGCACGGATCCGGACCGGAGCCGCGAGACTCCCCGGCGATCACCACCGTCATGCACGGCGGCGTCGACGCCTCCAACGCCGTCTTCGGCGTGCGCTACTAGGGAGGCGCGTGTGAACCACCACTCCGACGACGTACCGGGAGCGGGAGGGAGCGCCCGGGCGAACCCGCTCCAGGAACAGGATCCGGCAGAAGCCGACGCGCTCCCCTCCACGGAGGGACCGCGCTCTCCGGACCCCGCCACACCGGATTCCGCGGAACACGCTGACAGTTCCGCCTCCCAGCACCCCGGCCTGCGGTGGGAGGGCAGGAGCAGGGTCACCAACGTGTTCTACGGGATGGTCAACGCCCAGAACGGCGTCTTCGGAGAGGCCGGTGCGCAGGCATCCGAGGGCGCCCCGCGCCCCTCGGCCACCGGCCGTCTGAGGGAGAGCGAGGTACGTGCGACAGCCGACTCCTTCGTCCCTCCCGACCGCTTCGACGACGCCCGCGGCCTTCTGAAGCAACAGGGCGTCCTGGTCCTCACCGGAGCGACCGGGAACGGGAAGCGGTCCGGCGCGGTCTCCCTGCTGGACACGGTCGGCGCGGATCCCATCGTGGTCCTCACCCCGAGCCAGACCCTGGAGTCGCTGGCCAGGCGAGAGCTGAAGTCCGGGAGCGGCTACATCGTCTCGCACTGGTTCGGTGTGGGACGGAGCGAGTCCCCGGCCGAGCACGAGTATCTGTGGTCAGTCCTGCGGCGGCACGTCGAAGCCTCCGAGGCCCACCTCGTCCTGACGTGCGACCGGAGCGCGCGTGTGGGGGCGACCGCTCCCACCTTCGTGTGGGAGCGTCCCCGCGCCGCCGACGTGCTCCGCGGACATCTGGGCGAGGAGTTCTCCCGCGCGCGTTCCGAAGCGGTGGATCTGGCGGTGCGCTGTCTGCCGGACGACTGCCCGGTCGCCGACATCGTCGCGGTCGCCGAGCGCATGTGCGCCGGGGAGGACCCTGAGGAAGCGGTCGGCCACGTCGTGCGCTCCTCGTCCCGCGAGCGCGTGGAGAAGTGGTTCGACTCCGGTCCGGATCGGCGCGAGATCTCCGACGCCGCGGCTCTGGGACTGCTGCCCGGGGTGCGCGAACGCGACTACGAGGTCCTTGCCAACCGCCTGCACACGCATCTGAACAGGGCCTTTCCCCCAGAGGACAACGGGTCGGAGGAGAAGGCCGAGCTCCGCGGGCACGATCCGTTCCCCACCCGCCGGGCGCGGCGGGGCAGGGACGGACACGATCTGTTCCGTGTCGAGCACCGGGACGACGGATGGATGGTCCGGCGCTTCCCGGGTTTCGCCGAGGACGGTGACCGGCCCGAGGTCCTGCGCCAACTGTGGGAGCGCTACGACGTGGCCTTCTGGAACGCCGTCCGCGACTGGGCCGGGTCCGCGATAGGCCACCGCGTCAGGCGCGTGCACCTGGCCGAGGGCCTGGCCGCCCTGGCCGTGACCGCCTTCGAGGAGGTCCACGACCTCTACCTGGACCGGTGGTCGCGGGAACGGGCCGCGGCGGGCCGCGAGACCTGTGTGTTCGCGCTGTGGTTCATGTGCATGGAGACGGAGCACGACCTGGCGCCCACGGTCCTGCGCACCGTCGACTACTGGTTGACCCATGGCACTCCGCTCCAGGCGGACGCCGCGGTCCAGGTGTGGAGCGGCGAACTGGGGGTGAGCTACCCGGTCGAGGCGGCCAACCGGCTGTTGGACCTGGTCCTGGACCCCGACGGAATCAACCGGACCGAGGCGGCCTTCGCCATGGGCGCCCTCTTCGGCAGCCTCATCGACCGGCGGGCCAGCGGACGCTCCCTCGTCCGCCTCGTCGGTGACGAGCTGTCCCACACCCATCGCTTCAGCCCTCGAAGGAACGAACGGGAGTACCTGCTCGCCGTCGCCTTCTCCATGCTCACGGTTCCCACGAGCGAATCCCTCGTGCCGGGCCCCGCCGAAGCCGGGGACGCGTTCCAGGAACCACCGGAGGGAGAGGGCGGGGCCGGGGAGCGGGAGGAACGCGGGGAGCGGCCGGACCGCTCCGAAGCCGGTGACCGGGAAGCGGACGGGTACGACGGCCCCGGCCGGCACGACTCACCGGACCCCAGCGGCGCGGACGCCGGCGCCGAGGCCCCGGACGGCGCGGACCCGGCGGTCGCACGCCACATCATGCTGGTCCCCGAACAGATTCCCGGTGTCGCCGCACTGTGGGCGGAGACCATCCGGGACCGGAGGACACGCCGTCCCTCGATCGACTCCCTGTGGAACACGCTGCGAGCGCTTCAGCGCAACGGAACCGATGCCCAGAACAACGCGCGAGGCCTGCTCATCAGCCTGGCGGAGCTCATCCCGCCGGAGGAGCACCCGGGGTTCCACGCCAGCTTCACCAGTGCGATCCGGCGCCGGGGCGACAGGGACCCCTTCACCGACGCCGTCCTGGACGTCCTCACCGGAGTGTTCGGAGACGGCGCCACCGCTCCCGGAACAGGCCATGGGCCGGGTTCCGGTCACACGAAGAAAGCGACACCAGTATGAGAGCCCCCACGTATCCGGTCGTGGACGAGCGCGCCCTCAGCGCCCCGAGCCGCCAAGGCTTCCTCGGGCTGCGCGGCCGCCGCCGTGATCCGTCCGAACTGCCCCGGGCATCCGCCCACCAGGTCCTCGTCTACCGCAGTGACGGTGCCTTCCACGTGGACAAGGGCGGCCTCGCCCTCGACGACAGCCGTGTGGTGGACGCCGACCACGTGAGCCTCGTCGACGTCAGCCACGACGTCTCCGTCGTCGTCATCCTCGCGATCCCCTCCACGGAGGACGACGACTTCGAGATGCGCACGGCCTTCTCCTGCACGGTCCTGGACCCGGTCACGGTGGTCAGCGAGGGCCGCGGGAACGCGCACCGCTTCCTGAGCGGCTACATGCGTCGCTACGACAAGCTGCCCCAGGTGGCCCAGCACCTGAGGCTGGAGGACATCAACGAGGTCCGCGAGCTGGTGTGGAGCCACGTCAAGGCGTTCATCGACCTGTCACCGCCGGAGGTGCGGGGGATGCGGATCGAGTACGTCGGCACCGAGGTGCTCACACCGCACAGCCTCCGCCAGGTACGGGGCACCTGGCGCACCACCCGTCACGAGCAGGAGGTGGAGGTCGCGCGCACCGACCACGACCACCTGATGAAGGAGAAGGTCACCGGGCACACGCGCAGGATCATGGACGGCCTCAGCGAGGCCGTCCAGAAAGACACCATCAACGCGGTCATGCTGGCGCTGGCCGAGGGCCGCATCGACCCGACCGAGGTGGCCCACCGCATCACCGTCGAGCGGGAGCGCGCGCTCGCCCGGGAGGCGGAGCGGGAAACCGCGGAGAAGGAGGAGCGGCTGCGAAGGGAGGAGCAGCAGAGGGCCGACGCCCTGCGCCGTGAGGCATGGGACAGGGAGGACGAGCGCGAGCGGCTGCGGGTCAGGTCCGAACTGGCCCAGGCGGCGTTCAAGGAACACTACGTCGACGGTGCCATGACCACGGCGGAGGTCGTGGACTTCATCCACCCGGAGCTCCTCCCCTTCCACACGAGGGCGACCGACGGCGGAGAGGGTCCCGCGGGGGTGGAGGGGACCGCGGACACCGAGCTCGAAACCGGCTCCGGGCCCGAGCCTCCCGAGGAGGGGAAAGCCGTGCGGTCCCGGAACGGTCCGGGCGCCCGTAGGCGCGCCGACGCCTCCGGGGCGGCTCCGGAGGGACACCGCCGTTACGCGGAGGGGCTGAGCGAGGATGACCATGACGCCTGAGGCTCCCTCCCGCCCCCTGGAGCGGGACAGGACGCCGGCCCAGGACGCGCCCGGAAACCGCACGGACACGGGGTGGACCGCCGTCCGAGGCCGCGCGGGCAGCCTGCTGCGCCGCATGACCGGGGTGGACGAGGGCCTCCTCGCCCTGGTTCCGGAGGAGCGCCCCCGCTACACCCTCCAGGGGCTGGTCGTCCTCGCCACCTCCTCCATGGCCGGGATCGCGGTGTTCGTCGCCCTCCAGCGGTTCACCCCCACACCGTGGCCGCTGCTGGTGCCGGCTGCCCTGTTCTGGGCCGGTCTCATCCTGGTCTTCGACTGCTGGATGCTCTCGACCATGCACGGGGTGAAGAAGGGCGGCCGCGCCCTCAACTTCAGCGGGCGGATCCTCCTGGCCCTCCTGGTCAGCGTGGTCATCGCCGAACCGATCCTCCTCTACGTCTTCCGCCCGTCCATCGAACAGCAGGTCAAGGTCGAGCGGGAGCAGGAGTCGGACACGTTCCGGTCGGCCCTGGAGCGCTGCAACCCCGTCTCGGGGGAGCAGAGCACCGACCCCGGCTGCACGGAGGAGTTCCTGCTGACCGTCGGCGGTAGCACGCTCACCGCCGACCGGACCGCGTTGGCCTCGACCACCGCGGAGCGCGACCGGGTGCAGGAGCGCGTGGACACCCTCCAGGAGCGGCTGGAGGACAAACAGGAGCTCGCCCGGCTGGAGTGCAACGGCACCTCCGGCGACGGGCTGACCGGTCGGACGGGCGAGGGGGTCAACTGTCAGCGGCTGCGCGCCGAGGCCGACGCCTTCGAGGAGGACAGCCGGCTCGCGGCCCACCAGAGCAGCCTGTTGGAGCTGAACTCCGATGTAGAGGAGCTCACGTCCGTGTCGGGTGCCTCCACCGCCGACTTCGCCACCGAGCGGGCCGCGCTGATCGAGGAGAAGGTCGCCGCCCGGGCCGCCGCGGAGGGGGAGCACGGCGTCATCGAGGAGATGGAGGCGCTGGGCGCGCTGGCCAAGGGCAGCTTCTACGTCATGGCCGCCGTGTTCCTGTTGCGGGCGCTGCTGGCCGCTGTGGACCTGTTCCCGGTCCTGACCAAGCTGTTCGGCGGTACCAGCAAGTACGACGAGCTGTACACGGCCAGGGTCGACTTCCACCGCGAGTGCCACGACCAGGAGATCCGGATCGGTCTCAAGAAGCTCCAGGTGGAGACCGACCGGGAGATCGGCGGACTGGACGCCCGGCAGCAGGCCGACCGCAACGAGAACGAGCGGCGGATGCGGGCCGACAAGGTCAGGCAACGAGCCGACTTCGAGGACGAGATCGCCCGCCAGGCGGAGCAGTACCGCCAGGGGCGCAGGGAAACCGCCACTCAGGCCTGACAGGACCCGGCCGGGAGGGAACGCGGGGCGGCGCGCCGGGACGGCGGCGCACCGCCCCGCACCCTTTTCCCGGGAGGCCCGGCGGACCGGCTCATCGCGGTGGCCCGCCGCTGACACGCGGTGCCGGGGCGGGCACCGCGCCCGCCCCGGCACCGTGACGCCTCGCTACCTTTCGAGGTCCTCCTCCTCGTCGGGCCTCGCCGAGTCGGGGCTGAGCGGGTCGTGGCCCACCGACATCAGCCGGTGCCGCCAGTCCGGGTCCTCGCGGCGGGGATCCGCCAGCTGGTCGCGGATGTACTCCGTCACCTCGCGCATCAGCTCGACATCGCCCTCGGTCACGTCCACACGGCGCTTGTTCAGCAGGTTCACGATCGCCTCACCCTTCCTCGGCACCGTGTGGCCGGGTTCGGTGCGGAAGGCGTTCTCGCCGGAGGCGTTCGTGAGCAACCACTCGCGCAGCCCCTGGCCGGTCATGTTCACCACGGAGTGAAAGTCATCCCACGCCTCGTCGATGACGGGATCGTGCTCAGCCATGCTCTTCCCCCTTTGTTTCGGCTTCGTCCCACGCGGTCAGGACCGTCGGCGCGCGCCCTGGGCGGCCGCGAAGCCCGCGACCCCGACCGCGAACCCCGCGATGCCGAGCAGGACCGCGGTGCGGCGCCGCTGGCTCAGTTCTTGCAGGAGGCTGGACTCGCGCGACTCGTCGTCGAACTCGCCGTGCGCGCCGAAGTCGCGTTCCCCGTCCAGAGGGTGGAACAGGTTGTCGTGCACGGCCGGCCGGAGGTCGCGGACCTGGCTCTCGGGCCCGCTGTGCCCCTGCTGCCAGTCGACCAGGCGCGGGGCGAACCGCTGGCCCAGGACGGTGGCCACCGTCGAGATCCCCACCCAGTACCGCCGTCGCCGCGGGTGCTCGGCGCCCCAGACGACCGCCTCGGCCGCCACCTCCGGCTGGTACACCGGCGGCACCGGACGCGGACGGCCCCCCACACGCGAACGCCCCCACGTGAACTGCGGGGTGTTGACCGCGGGCAGGTGCACCTCCGTCACCTTGACGCGCGAGCCGTTGTGGATCAGCTCGGCGCGCACCGAGTCGGTGAACCCGCGTATCGCGTGTTTGGCCCCGCAGTACGCCGCCTGCAAGGGGATGCCCCGGTAGGCCAGGGCCGATCCGACCTGCACGATCACCCCCCGGTCCCGGGGCAGCATGCGCTCCAGGGCGGCCCGGGTGCCGTGCACGTAGCCGTGGTAACAGACGTCGGTGACCCGGTGGTACTCCTCCGGCTCCACCTCCATGAACGGCGCGATGACCGTGGCGAAGGCGCAGTTGACCCAGATGTCCACCTGTCCCAGCTCGGACTCGACCTGCGCCAGGGCCTCGCGCAGCGCGTCGGCGTCGGTCACGTCCACCCGCACCGACATCGCCGACACCCCCTCGGCGCGGGCCTCCTCCACAGCCGCGTCCAGTCCCGCCTGTCCCCGGGCGAGGAGGGCCAGGGTGTACCCCTGCCGGGCGAACTCCCGTGCGGTCGCCCTGCCGACGCCCGCGCTGGCCCCGCTGACCACCACGATCCGGCCGTTTCCCTTCCCGGCCACCTCGGCCACCTCCACCCAGGGTCGACACGGCTTCTCGGTCCTTCCTCCCCGCTACCCGGGAGCACCCCCCGTTATGTACGCGTCACGGCAAGCTTCTGAGCTGCTGTTTCGCCGCATACTCCCCTGGGCAGTCGCTAGCAGGAGGGAACCCCCGGCAACACACGGATCGGAGGGGCGGATGGGCCAGGACGCAGCGCGCATCGGTGAGCACGGCTTCCTCTCCGACTGCCACACCGCCGCACTCACCACGCCGGACGGCACGGTCGACTGGATGTGCGTGCCCAGGTTCGACGGCGCCGCGCTCGTCTCGGGGATCCTGGACCCCGAGCGCGGCGGCGGATGGACGATGGAGGTCGAGGACGCACGGCCGACCGGGTGCTCCTACATGGACGACACCCTCGTCCTGGAGACCCTCTGGCGGGGAACGGACGTGGAGGTGGCCGTCCGCGACCTGCTCGCCGTCCGGAGCCGCGGGCGGACCGGCCTGTACCGGGAGGGCGTCCTCCTGAGGATCGTCGAGTGCCGATCCGGCACCACGGCCGTGCGCTCGCGGCTCGACGCCAGGCCCGACTTCGGGCGCGCCGCCCCCGTATGGGAGCACGTCGACGGAGCCCTGCGGGAGGCCTCGGGAGTGCTGCTGTCGGGAGCGCCCGCCCCCGGACTCGCCGAGGACGGCGTGCCGGAGTACCGCGTGGAGCTCGCCGAGGGCGACACCGCCGTGTTCGCCCTGGACTATCTGAGCGGTGAGCGCCGCGTGGGGCTGGGAGAGGCGTCGCGGCTGCTCCGGGAGACCCTGGAGGCGTGGCGGGACTGGGCCGGGCGGATCAGCTACCAGGGGGTCGGCGCCACGCACGTGCGGCGCAGCGCCCTCACCCTGCGCGGTCTGCTGTACGAGGAGACCGGGGCCCTGGTCTCCGCTCCCACCACGTCCCTGCCCGAGTCGCCGGGCGGCTCCAGGAACTGGGACTACCGCTACGTGTGGCACCGCGACGCCGCGCTCGTGGTCCTGGCCTTCCTCCGGCTCGGCCACTCCGAGGAGGCTGGCCACTACCTGCGCTTCCTGCTGAGCATGTGCGGTAGCCCGATCGGCTGGATCCCCCCGGTGCAGGCGGTCGACGAGAGCCCCCCTCCCCGCGAGGAGGTCCTCGACCACCTGGCCGGGTACGACGGCTCCCGGCCGGTCCGCGTCGGCAACGGCGCCTACGCGCAGCACCAGCTGGACGTGTACGGGCACATCCTCGACGCGGCGCTGTCCTACGAGACGGCCACCGGAGGGCTCCGACGGGAGGACCTCGAACAGCTCGCCTCGGTGGTCGATTCGGTGCGCGAACTCTGGAGGGAACCGGATGAGGGCATATGGGAGGTGCGGTCGGGCACCCGGCACTGGGTCCACTCCAAGGTCTACGCCTGGGTGTGCCTGGACCGCGGGATCCAGCTCCTCACCGAATCCGAGAAGCGGGTCGGCGCCCCCCTGGACGAGTGGCGCGGGGAGCGGACCGCCATCCGTGAGGAGATCCTCGACCGCGGCTACGACCCGGCGGCCGGATCCTTCACGCAGTCCTACGGCTCCGCCAACGTGGACGGGGCGCTGCTGCGGATCCCGCTTCTGGGCTTCCTCGACGGAACCGACCCGCGCGTACTCGCGACCCTGGAGCGCGTGGACGCCGACCTGGGCGTGGACGGCTGCCTCGTCCGGAGGTACTCCCCCGAGCGGACGGACGACGGGATCGGCACCCCGGAGGGCGCCTTCCTCCTCTGCTCCTTCGACATGGTCTCCGCCCTGGTGCTCGCCGGGCGGTCCGGCGAGGCGAGGGAACGGTTCGAGGATCTGTGCGGGCGCTCGGGGGCCCTTGGCCTACAGGCAGAGGAGATGGCCGCTGACGGCACCATGCTGGGCAACTTTCCCCAGGCCTTCACCCACCTCGCGCTGATCGAGGCGGCCGTCAACCTCGACAGCGCGACGGACAAGGAGGCACTGCACGACTGGGTGCGCGACAGGTCGGGTAGCGGAGCAGGACGACGAAGGAGGAACGGAGACGATGGCTGACGACACCGCAGGCGAGATCAAGGAGACGGTCCAGCAGGAGGCGGATGCCTATCGGGGCGACAGCGACCAGCCCCTCTTCGGGTACGCCGCGGTGGCCTCGGGGTACCTGGCCCTGGTGGGGGCCGGGCTGCTCGCGGCACGCAGGTTCCGCGGGAGCGGCGCGGCCGCGAACGTGGGCCCGTGGGATCTGGCGCTGATGGGGCTGACCACGCACAAGCTGTCCCGGATGCTGGCCAAGGACTCGGTCACCAGCCCTCTGCGGGCGTTCTTCACCCGCTTCAAGGGGGTCTCGGCGCCGGCCGAGCTGGCGGAGGAGGTGCGTGGACGGGGCGGGCGCCGGGCGGTCGGCGAACTGATCACATGCCCGTTCTGCACCGCGCAGTGGATCGCCACCGGATACGCCTTCGGCCTGGTGTTCGCGCCCAGGGCCACCAGGGGCGCCGGGGCGGTGTTCAGCTCCGTGGCCGTGTCCGACTGGCTCCAGCTGGCGTACGTGCGGCTACAGAAGGCGCAGGAGTAGCGCGGGGCTCCCTCGCCGCGGGCGGCCACCCGCTCAGGGCCGCCCGCTCAGCGTCGGCGGCGTTCACCGGCGGCGTTCACCGCTCCGGCGGCGTTCACCGCTCCGGCGGCGATCGCGCCTCCCGCCGCCCCCGTCGTCCTCGGCGGCCGAATCCTCGCCGGGGCCCGCGCCCCGCTCGGAGCCGGTGTCACGCCCGGTGCCCGCGGGCGCGGCCACCTCGGCCTCGGGCGGATCCCCGATGACGAGCCCGAAGACCATGTGGTCGAGAAGGAGCGCCCACCTCTCCCGGGGCCTGGACCTGCGCGCGTGGGCGAGGCCGAGCGCGGGCGCGATACCCAGTTCGAACGCTCCCCAGGCCACCGCCCCGTAGACCGGTCCGGTGAGCCGGGAATGCCGCAGCCTCCTCGGCAGGAGGGCGAACAGGGCACCCGCCGCGGCCCCGTACCCCCAGTGCGCCAGTTCGATGGCGGCCTTCCTCCGGTCCTCGGGAACGCTCTCCAGGACGGCGGGAACGCCTTCCCTCAGAATGGCGTCGGGCGGTGTGCGCTGGACGAACCCCAGACCGACCTCGGCCTGTCGCATACCGGTCATGGCCATCGCTCCCGCGGTTCCTCGCACGGCCCCCCTGAGCCAGGGGCGCTTCGGAGGGGAATCCGGTTTCCGGGTCATCTCTTGGGCTCCCTTCGGACCGACACCTTTCGTGTACCTCCTCTGACCGGTGCGCGTGCTCCCACACGTCCCGGCGCGGGGGTGGGTTGAGGGAGGGGCCCCTGGGTAGTCGTGACCACCACACAGACAGGGGCCTGACGGAGGACGCGGGGAGCAGACCGGAGGATGGATGGAGCCGCGGCGAGAAACGGACGAACTCACGCACGGGACCATGGCCTCGTGGTGTGTGCCGGGGCAGGGGCCGCCGCTGGTCTGCGTGCACGGTGCGGGCGTCTCCTCGAAGCAGACCCTTCCCCTGGTCAGGTCCCTCTCGGGCCGGCTGGAGGCCTGGGCCGTCGACCTGCCGGGGTTCGGCGCGAGCACCGCCCCGGACCACGCGCCCACGGTCGCGGGTCTGACGGAGGCACTCCTGGAGTGGCTCCGCGCACGGGAGATCGAGCGGCCCTGTCTGCTGGGGCTCTCGCTGGGCACCCAGGTGGTGGCCGAGGCGGCGGTGCGAGCACCCGACGAGGTGGGATCGCTGGTGCTGGCGGGACCGACCGTGGACCCGCGGTCACGTGCACTGCCCGTCCTGGCCGTGCGCCTGCTGCGCGACAACCTCCGTGAGGGCCCCTCCGTGGCGCTCTCCGCCATCTCCGACTACCGCGACGCGGGCACGCGCCGGGTCGTCCGCAGCTGGCTGGCCAGCCGCGACCACCGGATCGAACGGGTCCTGCCGAGGATCGGCCAGCCCGCCCTGGTCCTGCGCGGGAGCAGGGACCACCTCTGCACCAAGCACTGGGCGGAGGAGGCCGCCCGTCTGCTGCCCCGGGGACGGCTGGTGACAGTCCCCGGCCAGCCCCACGCCCTTACAGTCTCCGCCCCCGACCGGGTCGCCGACCTGGTCCACGACTTCGCCCGGGAGGCAGCCCGATGAGATGGCGCAGGCAGATGACCCCGCAGCGGACCGTGGCGGGCTTCGACTCGGCCACCACCATCCTGCGGGCGCTGTCGTCCTACAACGCGGGAGAGGACGTCCCGCTCGCGAAGGAGGCTCCCGGCGCGCTGGAGGGAGCCGTCACGCTCGCCGCGGGGGCCGCCAACCACGCCCCCCGACGGTTGAAGGAGCGCGTCTACGCCGCCGCGGGCTGGTCGGAGGCGGTCCCGGAAGACCGGATCAGTGAGATCGACTCCGACGCGCTCGCCTCCTGGGCCGCCGACCACTACCCGGGAAAGCAGTCCGAGGTCGCCTTCGTGGGCTCCTCCAACGGGGCGCTCACCCACCTGGCCGCCGGGCTGGAGGCACCGTGGCTCCCACAGACCCTGCTCATCCCGGTCCGCCGCGGCGGGGTCCCCTCCGAGGACGCGTCGGCCGACCTGCGCAGGATGCGGTCCACCGGGGAGGCGCTGGTACGGGCCAACCCCGACTGGCGGCTGCACCACATGCACGACCCCAACCAGGACCGGCTGATGATCGCTGGCATGTGCTACTTCCGGGTCAAGTGGCTGCGGCTGCCCGACGCCTACCGCCGCTTCCTGCGCTCGCGGCTGATGCCCGGGGGCACGCTCGTCGTCTCGGACTGCGCCATGCGGTGGCCCACCACACGGGTCTCGGACCGGTACGTCTTCCAGCACGGGGGGTTCGGCGGCGCCGACCCGGACGAGCTGCGGTACGGCAGCGAGCGCGTCCGCGAGTTCCTGCGCGCGTACGGGTCGGACTACACGGAGTTCGTCGGACCGGAGCCGGACGGCGACAGCCCCGAGGCGGAGTGGGGGTTCGCCCCCGAGCTCATGGACGACCTGCGTGAACTCGCCGACGAGGAGGGGTGGACGCTGCTGCGGCTGCGCTACGCGGAGCCGGAGTCGCTCAGCCCGGCCGTCGCGGACCTGTACCGCGACTGGTACCGGCGCCGGGGCCTGCCCCCGAACCGGCTGCTGGTGGAGTCCTTCATGCTCATCGAGCCCTACTGGACCCTGCGCACCGGATCGGTCCCCTTCTGGACGGTGTTCAACAAGGAGCCCTCGCTCAGGAACCTGGAGGAGTACCTGGACCGGGTGCCCGACTACGAGGAGATCCGGCTGGCCCTGTTCTCCCACGGTGTGGAGTCGGTGGGCCTGGCGCGTGCCGAGGAGTGGGCGCGCGTGCTGGACCGGGCCACCAAGGTGGGCTCGTTCCTGGGCACGGACCCGTCGGTCTTCCCCCGCGACTTCGCGGTCCTGGCCCGGTTCCACCGAGAACTGGCGCGGGTACGCGGGCGACAGCCCATGCCGCCCGCCATGCGGTGGCCGGAGGCCGCCGGGTTCCTCGCGGACACCGACGGAGTCGAGCTCGTGGGGGAGAGGGGCCGTGCGGGGGGATGCGGGGACCGATGATCGACCGGCTGAAGGATGCCGTGACCGGCAGACGGTGGTTCAGAGGACTGGTCCAGGCCGTCAAGCGGCGGGGACATGAGCGCGAGGTCCTCGTCGTCATCATCAAGAGCGTCATCGCCTCGACCTGTGCCTGGATCGTGGGCTCGCTCATGGGAGGCTCCTCCCAGGTCGGGTTCGCGCCCTTCTCCGCGCTCCTGGTCGTGGCGCCCAGCGTGTACGGGTCGGTGTTGCAGTCCGGCCGCTACGTGGCCGCGGTCTTCCTCGGCGCTCTGATCGCCGGTGCGGGCGGGGTCCCCATCGGCGCGAACATCTGGTTGTTCGCACTGGTCGTGCTGGTCGCACTGGTGGTGGGGCAGCTCTCGGTCTTCGGAGAACAGGGCAAGCAGATCCCCGTGATCGCGGCGTTCGCACTCGCGGGGGGCACCGCGGGCAGCCTGGCGGACCTGGGGTCGCTGCTGCTCATGGTCCTGGTGGGGACGACGACCGCCGTCGTGACGAACGCGGTCTTCGCCCCCGCGATCCGCTTCCGCGATGCCAAGAACGCCGTGCTCGACTTCGCGGACGCCCTCCGCAGCCTCTCCTCGCAGATGGCGGACGGGCTTCGGGAGGGCAACGCCGGGCTCGACGACGTCGGCTACTGGAGGCGGGTCGCGGACGGCTTCGACAACACCGCGCGCAACGCCCAGGAGACGGTCTCGCAGCAGGAGTACCGCGTGCGCCTGAACCCGCGCAGACTCGTGGAAAGCTCCCCCACGCTCGGGAACCCGTTGGCCTACCGTGACTGGATCACCGCGCTGAGGAGGTCCTCGCAGCACCTGCAATCCCTCACGCGCACCCTGTCCTTCGCGCACTCCTCCAACTCCCGCTCCCCCGAGCCGGGTGACGCCTTCCTGCGCGCGTTCGCCCCGATCCTTGACGCGGCCGCCGACTCCTTCCGGGCCTTGTACGACGCCGAGGAGCCCGAGCGTGAGACGCTCTCGTCCGACCTGAGCTCCTGCCTGGACGAGGCGCTCCAGCGGATCGACCGGATGCGCGAACACATCGACGAGTACGGAGTCGAGGGCCTGTGGTCGGTACACAGCGCGATGCTCACCGACATGGCACGCCTGTTCGAGGAACTGTACGAGGGGCACGAGAACACCGAGCGCGACACGCGCGAAGGCGCGTGAGAGTGCCCGGACACGGTCTCGGGAAGGGGACGGACATGGAACCCGCGGCGATCAGAGGGCCGGCGATCCGCGCGGCCTCCGCCCTCGGCGCCCTCACGCTGCTCGTCGGATGCGGCGGTCAGGAGGGCACGGCCGGCGGACCGTCGGAGAACGGGGGCGGGACGGCCGGGAACGGGTCACAGGGCTCCGCGGCGGCCGAGCCCGGCCAGCCCGAGGAGGTGACCACGGGCCTGGAGGTGCCGTGGGGGCTCGCGTTCCTCCCCGACGGCTCCGCCCTGGTCTCCCAGCGCGACTCGGCCGAGGTCGTCCGGGTGTCCGGGGACGGCGCGGCCACGGACGCCGGCACCGTCGAGGGGGTCACCCCGGGCGGTGAGGGCGGCCTGATGGGCCTGGCCGTGCACCCGGACTTCCCCGACGAGCCGTACGTGTACGCCTACTACACCTCCGATTCCGACAACCGGATCAGCCGGATGGAGTACGACCCGGAGGGGAAGGGGCTCGGCGAGCCGGAGGCCGTCCTCGACGGCATCCCCGTCTCCGCCTACCACAACGGCGGCCGGATCGAGTTCGGCCCCGACGGCATGCTGTACGCGGGCACCGGGGACGCGCGCCAGCCGGACCTGTCCCAGGACACCGACTCCCTGGCGGGCAAGATCCTGCGGATCACCCCCGAGGGGGAACCCGCGCCGGACAACCCCTTCGGCAACCGCGTCCACAGCTACGGGCACCGCAACGTGCAGGGCCTGGCCTGGGACGACGAGGAGAACCTGTACGCCACCGAGTTCGGTGCCGACAAGCTCGACGAGGTCAACCTGATCGAGCCGGGCGGCAACTACGGGTGGCCCGAGGCGGAGGGCCCGGGCGGCGGTGACGAGTACGTCGACCCGCTGGTGACCTGGAGCCCCGCGGAGGCCTCGCCCAGCGGTGCGGCGATCGCGGGCGGCTCCCTGTGGGTGGCCGCGCTGCGCGGCGAGCGCCTGTGGGAGGTGCCGCTCACCGGCGGCGGGCCGGGTGATCCGGTGGCGCACTACCAGGGGGAGTACGGCCGCCTGCGCACGGTGGCGGCCGCTCCGGACGGTGGGGAGCTGTGGCTGACCACCAGTAACCGCGACGACCTCGGCGACCCCGGCGAGGAGGATGACCGTGTCCTGCGTGTGCCGCTGGAGTAGGCGGCGCCCGGCCCGGGGGCTTTCCGCTCCGCACAGGGCCCGGACGTGGCGGCGGACGGGGCCCACGCTCTCCTGTGGGACCCGTCCGCCTTCCCGGGAGGGGTACACGGGGCGGGCGCGCGTCACGCCCGCCGGCGGGATCAGCCGCAGACGGAGCCGTTGAGGGTGAACCTCTCGGGTACGGCGTTGGCCCCGGCCGGGAGCTTGCCGATGAAGCCGAACGTCACCTCCTGGCCGGGGGAGATGGTCTCGTTCCAGTCCACGTTCCGGGCGGTCACCGAGTGCCCGGACTGCGCCAGCGAGCCGCTCCAGTGGCGGTCCACGGCCTGCGCTCCGGTGAAGGACCACCCCAGTTCCCAGCCCTCCACGGGCTCCTCGCCCGTGTTGCGGACGGTCACCTGGGTGTTGAAGCGCTCATGCCACTCGCCGTTGAGCACGTAGTCGACCTCGCAGGAGGCCCCGGCGGCCACGGACGCTTCGCCCTGGTCGGCGACGAACCCGGACACCCAGGCCAGTGTGGAGTTCCAGTTGATGGTCAGTTCGTTGGTCGCCCACGAGTCGATGTGGTCGATGTAGCAGAACTGCGGTGCGCATCCGCCGAGGTTGGCCTGGGACACGGGGTCCCAGGTTCCGGTGTCGGAGTTGGGGCCGCCGGACAGGGTGCCCGCGGGCGGGTTGGGCAGGTCCGGGTCGAGTTGGTTGGCGTACCAGCGGCTGTGCTGGTTGACCGCGTCGTTCGTGCCGTACCCGGTCACGTACGACTGGTTGAGGGCGTTGCGTCCGAGGACGTAGTCCATGCCCTCCAGGACGGCGTCGCGAAAGCGCGTGTCGCCGCTGATGTCGTAGGCACTGGCGACCACCACCATGTTGTTGAGTACGAGGTTGTTGGACCCCCAGGCGAAGACACCGCCCTCGGGGTCGTAGGCCAGCCCGTACGGGTGCTCCTCGACGTTGGCCAGGTACTGCTCGGCCCCCTCGGTGACGGAGGCGCGGACCTCGTCGCGGCCGTCCAGGGAGTTGGGCACGGTGGCCAGCTGGAGGCGTCCCAGCGGGGCGGTCCAGCGCCAGTCGAACCCGGACGCGGTGAACACGTCGTCGGTGTGCAGCTCGGACGAGGTCACGGCCTCCTCGTAGGCGTCGTCCCCGGTGGCCAGGTACAGCTCCGCGGCCGCCCAGTAGAACTCGTCGGCCAGGTCGTCGTCGCCGTAGGGCCCGCCGCCCTCGCCGCCCTCGGCCGCGTAGCGCTCGGGGTTGGCCCCGGCCGCGTCCCAGGCGGTCTCTGCCGCGTCCAGGCAGTCGGCGGCGAAGTCGGCGTCGTGGGGCGCGAACACGCGGGAGCACTGTGCGGCGGTCGCGGCCAGGTTCAGCGTGGCGGCCGTCGACGGCGGGTGCAGGTAGCGGGGCTGGGGGTCGTCGGCGGGCATCAGGGGCAGACCGGTCCAGCGCTCGTCGTGGACCTTGTGATGCGCCATCCCCGCGAGCTCCTCACCCTCGGGGACCCGCATGGACAGCAGGAACTCCATCTGCCAGCGGGCCTCGTCCAGGACGTCCGGCACGCCGTTGTCCCGCTCGGGGACGGACAGCGTGGAGTCGGCGATCCGGTCGGGGTCCCCGGTCGGCGCGGTGTGCGTGCGCTCGTAGACGCTCATCAGCTGGTGGACGGAGATGCCTCCGTTGACCACGTACTTGCCGTGGTCGCCCGCGTCGTACCAGCCGCCGGACACGTCGAGCGTGTAGTCGCACGGGGAGGAGGGGTGGCAGGTGACCTCGGTGTCGCCCTGGTTGGGCTCGACGTCGACGTGCCCGGCCTCGCGACCGTACCCGGGGGCGAGCTCGTCGAGGATCTCGGTGCCGCTGCGCTGGGTGTAGTAGAACTCCAGGGCGTCCGTGGCCAGCGCGGCGTAGGGATCGGCGCCGATGCCGAAGGGGTGGCTGGTCTCCCCGTCGGCGGTCAGCGTGTAGCCCTCACCCGGCTCGGTGACCTCACCGAAGTCGACGGTGTGCACGTTCTGGCCGGAGGTCTCGTCCAGGCCGTACGGGACGGTGAGGCCCTCTGCCACGACCGCGCCGCCGGCCCCGGCCAGCTCCCAGGGCAGGGCCTCCTCGGCGTCGGTGACCACGGTGGCGTTCTTGGGCCCCTGCGGGAGGTAGCCGACCTGGTTGACCCGCACGCGGGGGCCGGTCTCGGGCTCGTACACCGGGGGTTCGGCGCCGCCGAGCAGGGAGACGTCGTCCAGGCAGAACGTCCAGTCCTCGTCGGCTCCGCCGATCTGGAAGGCGAGCTGCGCGTCGGCCATGTCGGCCGACGCGGTGAAGACGTACTCGTAGCCGGTCGCCGTCTCGGTGAGCACGGGCCGTTCGTCCAGCTCGGTGCGCCAGGGGTCGACGGGTTCCTGGACCAGGGAGCGGACGGGGCGGCCGTCGGCGCCGGAGGCGGTGAACGAGAGGGTGTAGGACTCCCCGGCCACGAGGGGGACGTCGTCCTGACCGATGATCTGGTCCCATGGATCGCTCGTGCCGCCGGGGACGTCCACGCACAGGGCCTCGTCGTCGTTGACGGCGAGGCCGATTCCCGGCGACGCCCACCAGCCGGTGGTGCCGTCGCCGAAGTCGCCGTTGTTGATCTGTTCGACGGGTTCGTCGTCGGCCTGGGCGGGAGAGGCCGTGAGAAGACTCGCGCCGAGTGCGGCCGCGGCGCCGAGCGCCGTCGCAGTGTTCCTTCGTGCCGGGCTCAAGGGGGTCCTTCCGCTGGGGGGAAGCGGACAGAAACGCTGGGAGCGCTCCCAATAGTATGATCATTGTTGTGTCAACCGTCACAACTGTCAATGGGGGCAGACGAAGCGCCCCGTGTGCCAGGGATGAACGGGCACACGGGGCGCGGGGTGGTCATGCGACGGACGGAAGCAGGGGGAACGGTGTCCGCCGGGGACGGCGGGGCTGGCGGGGACGGTATCCGTCGGGAACCGGTCCGGCGACCCGCGGGCTCCGGGCCCCGGGCCGGGATCAGTCCGGGAGCAGGCCCCGGTTGATGACCTCCTCGACCACGGCGCGGCGCACCTCGTCGTCGTCGCCCGCGTGCCCCTGGTGTTCGGTGGCGGCGCGCAGCTCTGCGCGGACCGTCTCGATCACGGCGTCGCTGCGCATGACCTCCGCGAGCGGGGCCGCCTCGACGGACTCCCTCCAGCGGCGCAGTGCGTCCAGGCGTCCGTTCTCGACGGCCTCACGGGTGATGTGGAACAGGGCGTCGATGTTGCGGTGGTAGGCGTCCGGGTCCGTGAGGTCGGCGCTGATCACCTCCACCGGCCGGTTGCCGTCACCGTCGGGGCGCAGGTGGTAGATGCGCCAGAGGCGGCCGTTGGTGAGGATCACCCACTCGGCGCCCTCGCTGGCGGCCAGGCGCCGGGCCATCTGGATGTTGCGCTGGTCGAGATCCTGGCCGATCCGCCGTACCTCCACGGGGGCGAACAGCTTGCCGTCCAGCATGATCGCGTAGTCGATCGAGTCACCGCTGGTCCGGTACTCGGTGGTCATGTCCTGGTACTTGCTGAAGTTCAGCCCGACGCTACAGAAGTCAGCGACGAGCATGCGGGTGTCGCCGTCGTTGGCGTCGCGTTCGATGAGATCGTTCAGCGGGCCGGTGAGGCGGTCGACCGCCGCGGTGACACGGCCGTGGACCGCGGTATCCCAGCTCAGAGTGGTGCTGGTGAACTCACCGGTCCTGGTCAAGACCTGGGTCTCTTCAGCGTCTTCCATGAACGTCCGTTCCCGTGTGTGTCGAAAGCCCCGTCACACGGCTTTCTCCGGGACCGGGGAGCACGCGGACAGGGGAAGAGAATCCGGCCCCGATGGTACAGCTCACGCGGGCTCCGGACATCTTCAGGCCACCTCCACGGGCGGCCGCTGACCCGGTGCACGCGCGCGTGAACACCGGAACCGTGTGGGAGGCGGCCGCGGAACGGCCCCGGAGCGGTCGGCGGGCCGGTTCCGGCCACATACGGGTGTCAAGAGCAGCAGGCCCCTGGTAGCGGGGTTTCCCGCCAGTAGGGTCCTCGCGAGCGACAGGAACGGACGGGGCGAGTGGGTACTGACAGCACTGATGTGAGCGGGTCGGACATCGACACGAGCGTGCCGCACTCAGCCCGTGTCTGGAACTACTGGCTGGGCGGTAAGGACAACTATCCGGTCGACCGGGAGGTGGGCGCCCAGTTCCGCGAGGTGTTCCCCGGCGTCGCGCAGCTGGCCAGGGCGTCGCGCGCCTTCCTCACACGCACGGTGACCTACCTGGCCGGGGAGGCCGGGGTCCGGCAGTTCCTGGACATCGGCACCGGCCTGCCGACGGAGAACAACACCCATGAGGTGGCACAGGCCGTAGCACCCGACGCCAGGATCGTCTACGTCGACAACGACCCCCTGGTGCTCACGCACGCGCGGGCTCTGCTGACCAGCACCCCGAGGGCAGGACCGAGTACATACACGCCGACCTGTACGACCCCGAGCGCATCATCAGCGAGGCGAGCAGGATCCTGGACCTCTCCCAGCCGGTCGCCCTGATGCTCATGGGGGTCCTGGGCCACGTGGAGGACCACGACGAGGTGCGCTCGATCGTGCGGCGGCTGATGGAGGCGCTGCCCTCGGGCAGCTATCTGACCATCAACGACGGCACCAATGTGCACAGCGAGGCCAACGTCCAGGCTCAGGACGAGTACAACCAGAGCGGCGCCGTCCCCTACGTTCCGCGCAGCCCCGAGATGATCGGTTCCTTCTTCGGGGACCTGGAGCTCGTCGAACCCGGCCTGGTGTCGGCCACCCGGTGGCACCGCGACGAGCGCGACTTCGGTTCCGCCCCGGAGGTGGACGGCTACGGCGCGGTCGGCCGTAAACCCTGACCGCCGCACACGGCGCCGGCCTGTTCTGAGGGGCGGCCGCGGGTGAGGGGCGCGGTCCCGTGGCGCACCCGTGCCACGGGACCGCACCGCTCAGGTGAGCAGGCCGTCCAACTCCTCCAGGAAACGCAGCAGGGCCACTGAGCCCGGATCCCGTTCCCCGGCACCGCGCTCGCCCACCCAGGCGGCACGGCCTTTCGCCGACGTCAGGTCGCTGGTCTCGTCGACGGCGCGCGCGGCGGCGTCGACGGCGTCGCGCGACACACGCCCCGGATCCCTGGACCCGGCCAGGGCCGCCTCGACCGCAACGAGCACGTCGACGAACGTCTTGTCACCCGGCCGGGCCCCGCCTCGCTCCCGCACGCGCCGACACACGGCCCTGGTCACCCGCGCGGCGTCGCCCGCGGAGATCTCCGGCAGGTCCTCGGCGTCGGCGGCGGCCGCGATCAGACCGGTACCCACCAGCGCGGCGAAGGTGGAGGGGTTGGCCGAGGCGAACGCGGTCCCGGCCTCGCGGAGCACGTCCGCGTGGTGGGCGTCCTCGGGCAGGTCCAGCAGTGCCGCGCGCACCGCCTCGGCACCGGAGGAGACGGTGACGCCCAGGTCCCCGTCCCCGAGTCTGGAATCCAGGTCCCGCAGCTCATCGGCGTGCGCGGGCATGCGCTCCATGACTCCCGCGAGGAGCGACCGCAGGGCACTGGGCGTTCCCGTGGTCCGGACGGCGGGCGCCGCACGGACCACGGGGCGCGCACCCGTGTCCGCGCCGGCGCCCCCTCGCGTCTCCGGAGCCTCCGTGCTCCCCTGCGCGAAGAACGGCGACGCGGCCGGGGCGTCGATCAGCTCGGCGAGCCCGTCGTCGAGCAGCAGCACGGACACCGAGGCTCCGGCCATCTCCATACTGGTGGCGAACTCGCCGACGTAGCGCCGGTGGATGGTGATCCCGCGCTCCTCCAGGACCCGGTGCACCCTGCGGTAGACCAGGTACAGCTCCTCCAGGGGCGTGGCGCCCAGGCCGTTGACCAGGACCGCGACCCTGTCCCCGGCTGCGGGCTCCAGCTCGCCCAGGATCTCGTCCAGGAAGCGGTCGGTGATCTCGTCGGCGGTCTCCAGGCCGCCGCGGTGGCTGCCGGGCTCACCGTGGATACCGATCCCCACCTCCATCTCGCCCTCGCCCAGCGTGAACGTCGGCGTGCCCGTGGTGGGCAGGATGGTCGGTGACAGCCCCACGCCCATCGTCCGCGTGGCGTCGACGGTGCGCTGGGCGACCGAGCGAACGTCCCCCAGGCCGTCGCCCCTCTCCGCGGCGGCCCCCGCGGTCTTGTAGGCGAAGAACAGCCCGGCCACGCCCCGGCGGGTCTCCTCCCTGCCCCGGGGCGCGGAGAGCACGTCGTCGGTGCCCAGGACGGTCTCGGTCATGATGCCCTCAGCGGCGACGACGTCCGCCGCGAGGTCGAAGTTGTAGACGTCGCCGCCGTAGTTGCCGTACAGGTACAGCACCCCGGCGCCGCCGTCGCTGGCCCGTGTGGCCGCCGCGACCTGTTCCGCCGACGGGGACGAGAAGACGTTGCCCACCGCCACACCCGTGGCGAGGCCCTGTCCGACGTATCCGAGGAACAGGGGCATGTGGCCCGATCCGCCCCCGGTGACGATCCCGACGCGGCCGCGGACGGGCGCGTCCGCGCGCACCAGCGCCCGCCGGTCCGCGTCCGCCGCCCTCAGCCGGTCCGGGTGCGCCAGCAGCAGCGCCTCCGTCACCTCGTCGACGAAGTCCTCAGGACGGTTGATGATCTTCTTCGGTGTCACGTGTACTCACTCGTCTCTCGGTCGTTGGGAGGGCGGGTGCTCTGCTGTACCGGGCCGGGGCCGGGGCCGGGGCCGTGCCGGGGACTCGCGCCGGGACTCAGGCCAGGGCCCGCGCGGTCTCCCTGAGTACGTCGAGGTCCTCGTCGCTCACGATCCCCTCGCACACGCGGGCGGGGCCGGCGGACAGCCCCTGGACCTCCAGGCCGGCCTTGAGGTGGGGGATGCTGCCCCCCTTGACGGCGGCCACCGCCTGCTCCACGAGCGGCCTCGCCGCCGCGGCGCCCTTCCGGTCCTCGGCGCGCAGGGCGTCGCGCAGGGTGACGAACGGCTTGGGGAAGACGGAGGAGACACCGGAGACCACGCCCCTGCCCCCGGAGCGGACGAGCTCCTCGAATGCGACGTCGTTGCCGGACAGGACGGAGAAGCCCTCGGGCGCGGCCTCCAGGTAGGACCGGACGGAGTCGTCGCTCTCCCCGCTGAGCTTGACGCCGCGCACGCCCACCTCCGCCAGGCGCCGCAGCACCGTCGGGGGCGCGGGGGTCGTGGACCGGACACGGAACAGGTAGGCGTGGACCTCGGCGCCCCCGGCCGCGGCCACGATCCGCTCGTAGTAGCGCAGCAGAGCGTGCTCGGGCGCGGGCAGGAAGAAGGGTGTGACGGCCGCCAGGCGGCGTGCACCGGAGTCGACCGCCGCGCGGGTGAGGCGCTCGGCCTGCCTGGGGGCGGCCGCCCCCACATGCGCGTACACGCCGTCCGGGCCGAACACCTCCAGCGCGATTCGCACGACCCGCAGGCGCTCGTCGTCGTCCAGGGCGGTGAACTCGCCGGTGGTCCCGGCGGCGAACACCCCGTCCACCCCCCGGTCGCGTACCGCGGTGAACAGGCTCCGGGCGGCTCCGGTGTCGAGCTCCTCGTCCGCGGCGAACGGGGTGGGCAGGGCGGTGATCACCTGTGCGTGTGCGGACATGGGTGGGTTCTCCTTCGGGAAGAGGGTGTGCGGCGGGGATCGGGCGCCGGGGTCAGGCGGTCGGGGCGGCGGTGTCCTGTTCCTCGCGCGGATGGCGGCGGCGCCAGGCCGAGCGCAGTGGCGGAACGATGAGGGCCGCGGCGCTGACCGCGAGCAGGGACATGGCGATCGGACTGGTGGCGATGGTGCCGACGCCGCCGATCTCCAGGGCCCGGCGCAGGTTGCCCTCGGCGAGGGATCCCAGGATCAGGCCGAGGACGACCGGGCCCGGGGGGACGCCGAAGCGGCGCAGGAACAGGCCGACGAGCCCGAACACGAGCATGACGACCACGTCGAAGACGCTGTTGTTGACGGCGTAGGTGCCGACCATGCAGAACACGAGGATGACGGCCCACAGGAAGTGCTGGGGCAGCTCCAGGAGCTTGGCCACGCCCCGCATCCGCAGGACGCTCGCCACCAGCGCGAGCACCGTCGCGATCAGCATGATCCCGGCGATGCTGTACACCAGGTCGGGTTGGTTGGCGAACAGGGACGGCCCGGGCTGGATGCCCCAGACGACCATCGAGCCGATCATCACCGCCATCACCGAGTCACCGGGCAGGCCCAGCGCCAGCGTGGTGGTGACCGAGCCGCCGAGAGTGGCGTTGGAGGAGGTGTCGGCCGCGGTGAGGCCCTCCAGGGAACCCCCGCCGAACTCCTTCGGCCGCTTGGACGCGCGCCGTGCCTGGTCCCAACCGAGGATCCCCGCGATGTCGCCGCCGGTCGCGGGGACCACGCCGACGGCACCGCCCACACCGCTGCCGATGGCCAGCGGCTTGAGCATGGAGCGCCAGTCGGAGCGGTTGGGGAACCACCTTCCGAACTCGGTGATCGGCTTGGCGGCGGCGCCCGGGCGGTGGGTGAGGATCTGGTTCATGACCTCGGCGACGCCGAAGAGCCCGATGATGGCCGCGATGAACGGGATGCCGTCCGACAGCTCCGGGAAACCGAAGGTGAAGCGCGGGGTTCCGGTGATGGGGTCGCGTCCCACCGTCGCCAGCAGCAGGCCGAGCACGCCCGCGACGAGACCCTTGAGGATCTTTCCCCCGGACACGCCGATCATCATCGTCAGGCCGAACACCACCAGAGCGAACATCTCGGCCGGCCCGAAGTTGAGCGCCAGGCGGGACAGCGGGATGGCGGCGACCATCAACAGGACGACGCCGACCACCGTGCCCCAGGCCGAGGCGAAGGCGGACGAGGTCAGGGCCAGCCCGGCCCGGCCCTGGCGCGCCATCGCGTAGCCGTCGAAGGTGGTGGCGATGGAGGCGGGCGTCCCCGGGGTGTTGACGAGGATCGCGGGGACACGGTCGCCGAAGTTGGCCGCGACGTAGATCGTCAGCAGTACCGCCAGGCCCGGCAGCGGGTCCAGTGAGAGGGTGAAGCCGCTGGCCAGGGCGACCGACATGGTCGCGGTGACGCCGGGGAAGGCGCCGACCAGCATGCCCAGCAGGGCCCCGGCGAGGATGCACAGCAGTACGGTGGGGTCCAGCAGCGCGCTGAAGCCTTCGAGAAGCGGGTTCATAGTGGCACCCTCAACAAGACGCCGAACAGCAGGTACAGGACGGCGGTGACGACGGTCGGGAAGGCGATGAGCGCCTTCCAGCCGCGCCCTCCGCCGAGATAGGCCAGCGCGGCGACCAGGATCACCGTGGACGCCCGGAAGTCGACGAAGTACCAGAGCACCCCGTAGCCCGCGATGGCCGCCAGCATGGAGACCAGGCGCAGCGTCCCCGAGCGGGTGGAGGGCTCCGGCGCCTCATGGTCCGCGCCACGGGGGCGCAGCACTGAGACGGCGCCGTGGACGAGGGCCAGCCCGACGAGTGCCAGGGCGAGGACCTCGGGCCACCAGCGCGGGCTGAACTGTGTGAGCCGGACCCCCTCGGGGATCTGGAGGACCAGTGCGAACGCGCCGAGGCCGAGGGCGGCACCGGCCGCGGCCGGGACCAGTTCGCGTGTGCGGAACCCGGGGCGCGCCGCCCCCTCCACAGGCGGCGCGCCCGGTCCGGTCCGGTGGTCGGACACGGCGATCAGTCCTCGTCCCCGAGCAGCTGCTCGAAGCGGGCGTCCTCGGACTCGACGAACTCGCCGAACTCCTCGGACGGGACGTTGACGGGGATGTTGCCGGAGTCGGCGATGATCGTGCGGAACTCCTCGGAGCTCGCGGCGGCCGTGAACGCCTCCTCCAGCTGGTCCAGCACATCCTCGGGGACGCCCGCCGGAGCGCCGATACCGCCCCAGCCGCCGATCACCACGTCGACGCCCTGCTCACCGGCCGTCTCCACGCCGGGCAGCGTCTCCGAGGGCTCGGAGTCGAAGACGGCGAGGACGCGGAGCTGCTCGTCCGCGTGCGCGGGCGCCGTCTCGGAGATGCCCGCCACGACCGCGTCCACCTGGTCGCCGATGGCGGCGGTGACGGCGGGCGCGCCGCCGTCGAACGGGACGGGGCGGAACTCGGCGCCGGTGGCCTCGCCCAGCTCGCGGGTGGCGGCCTCCCAGATCGAGCCCGCGCCGGAGTTGGAGACCGTGACGGAGTCGGGGTCGTCCTCCGCGGCCTCCACCAGGTCGTCGAGTGTCTCGTAGGGGCTGTCCTGGGGGACGGCGATGGTCGCGGGGACCGAGACCATCTGTCCGACGAGGTCGTAGTCGGCCGGGTCCACGTCGTAGCCCTGATGGCCGAGCATCACCGTCTCGACGGGCAGGTATCCGATGCTGTACCCGTCGGCCGCACGGCTGGCGAGGTCCTCCAGTCCGACGGATCCGGCGCCACCGCTGCGGTTCTCCACGACGATGCTCTGCCCGAGGGAGTCCTCCATCTCGGCGGCCAGGGTGCGCGCCGCCAGGTCGGAGGCGCCGCCGGCGTCATAGGGCACCACGAGCGTGATGTCCTCGCTGGGGTAGTCGGCCGTGTCCTCGTTGACACCGCCCCTGTCCGCGCAGCCCGCGGTGAGCGCTGTGACGGTGAGCGCGGCCGCCGTCAGGCGGAATGTGGTGGAACGCATGGTGCTCTCCGGATTTCTTCGGTGGGTCGGCTCCGTGTGTCTTCGGTTGCGGGACGTGAGCCGAGGGGATGACGGGGCGGGGCCCCGGCGGTTCAGTCGGTTCCGGGACGCGTGTAGGGCGTGCGGAGCCTGAGCCGTGCGTTGTCCAGGTGTTCGCGCAGCTCCGCGAACACGGACTCGGGTTCGCCGGACTCGACCAGCCCGGCCAGGACCTCGTGCGCGGTGACGGAGGGGCCGAGGTCCTCGTAGCGCTCGTTGGAGGCCAGCAGGAGTACCTCGATGGTCGGCCGGTACTGCGCCCACACGTCGGCGAGGCGCCGGTGCCCGGCGGTTTCGTAGAAAACCGAGTGGAAGCGCACGTCGGCGGCGGTGAAGGCGTCGGGGTCGTGGGCCTCGCTGGCCTCGCGCATCTGCCGCAGGGGCCCCTGGAGCCCGGTGCTGAGCCCGGCGCGGTCGTGACTGAGGCTGATCTCCAGCGCCAGTCGCTCCAGTGATCCGCGCAGGGAGAACAGCTCGTCGATGTCGTCCCCGTTCAGCCCCACGACCGTGGCGCTGCGGCGGTTGGTGTCGATGAGCCCTTCCGAGGCCAGGAGCTTGAGCGCGTCGCGGACCGGTCCCCGGCTCAGGCCGAACCGCTCGGCCAGGTGGCCCTCCACGAGCGACGTTCCGGGTGCGTAGCGCCCCGTGATGATCAGGCGCCGGAGTTCGCTGGCGACCTTGTCGCCCAGTGCCTGCTGCTTGATGGGCAGGATCTCCGACATGGCTTCCTTTCGGTTAACTGTTAACGGTTAACCACATTGGATCACAGTGTGACGTGTGTCAATGCCTGGTGAAGGAGAGACATGTGGCCGCTTTGTCCCATTTCAGGAGTTTCCTCGGTGTCCCAGGGGTTCCAGGGCGAGCGCCGGTCCGAAAGATTTACCTTCGGCGGCCTCCGGCGGGGCCGCCAGCCGTCTCCCGCAGTTGCCGGAGGGTGACGTACGGGAGTCATCCGGGTTTCGGGACGGGTGGCGCGGTCTCGATAGGCGGGACGTTCCCACGGATTCACAGCGTCGGCGGCCGTGGGGGGGCGGCGGGGTGGTGGGGATGGTGTGACTGCGGGAAAGCCTGGGCTAGAAGGGATGTAAGGGGCACATCGGTATTACACTGGCGCGGCTCATGAACCCCCTGTAGACGGGAATCCGGTGGCTCCTCGCTGTCCACATGCCGAACTGCACTCGCCCGACTTCCACGCAGACCTTCACTCCGCCAACAAGCGGATGGTCGAGGAACACGGCACGGTCTTCCCCGCGGAGATCTCACCCGGAGTCAAGGCCTGGGTCGTCGCCGACTACGCGCTGATCACCGCCTGGTGCAGGGACACCCGCACCTTCCGGCGCGACTCCCGGCTCTGGCGCGACTGGTCGGAGGGGCGCGTCCCCGACGACGCTCCGGTCGCCGCGATGATGGCCTACCGGCCCAACCTTCTCTACGCCGACGGTGACGACCACGCCCGCCTCAAGCGCTCGGTGGTGGACTCCCTGGGCCGCGTGCCCGAGAGCCGTGTCGGTGACAGCACCCGCCGCCACGCCGACACCCTCATCGACGCCTTCGTCGAACGGGGGAGCGCCGACCTGGTGGCCGAGTACGCGCGCCTGCTGCCGCTGCTGGTGCTCTGCGACCTGTTCGGCTTCTCACGCGAGATCGGTGAGCGCGTCCTGGTCTCGATCTCCGACCTCTGGGACGGGGTCGACGTCGCGCGGGCCAACGGCGAGTACGAACGCGCACTGTCCGACGCGATCTCGCACAAGCACGCCGAACCCGGTGAGGACATCACCACGTGGCTGCTCCAGCACAGGGCGGGGCTGAGCGACGAGGAGCTGCTGCACCAGCTCGTCGTGACCCTCGGGGCCGGGGCCGAGCCGACCGCCAACCTCATCGCGGAGACCACGCGCGTACTGACCTCCGACCCCGAGGTGAGCCGTGCCTTCAACGGGGCCCGTGTGGGGATCGACGAGGTGATCGACCAGGTCCTGTGGCGTGAGCCGCCCATCAACAACTACCCGGTCCTGTACCCCGTGCGGGACGTCGAGGTCAGCGGCGGACGGTACATCCGCAAGGGGGAGCCCGTCCTCCTCGGCTACGCCGCCGCCCACGCGGGGATGGCCGAGGGCGGTTCCGACATCGAGCAGGTCACCCGCGCGCACCTGGCCTTCGGCGTCGGCCCGCACCGCTGCCCCGCGCACGGGTTCGCCCACGCCATCGCCCAGGCGGGGGTGAAGACCCTCACCAAGCGCCTGGCCGGGCTCCACCCGGTCGGGGAGGTCCCGCGGTGGCGCACCTCCCCGTTCGCGCGGGCACTGGCCAGCCTCCCCGTACAGTTCACCCCCGACGCACCGAAGGGAACACCCTCATGGGAACAGGCATCCCCGTCCTCCACCCCTACGACCTCCACCGGCAGACAGCCCGACTCCGCGAGCGAGGCCCCGTCGTCGAGGTTGAGATCACTGGTGGCGTGGTTGTTCGGGCGCTGACCGGACACGACGTCATCATGGAGGCGCTGGCCCACCCGGGCGTGCGCAAGGAAGCGCGGCACTGGGAGGCGTGGACGCGGGGTGAGATCCCCATGGACTGGCCGCTGATCTCCTGGGTCGCCCCGGACAACATGCTCACCGCCGACGGCGACCGTCACCGCCGCCTGCGGACCCTGGTCTCCCAGGCGTTCACCCCGTGCCGGGTCGAGGAGCTCCGTCCCCGGGTCGCCGAGATCACCGCCGAACTTCTGGACGCCGCCGAGGCCGCGGGACCGGGGCCCCTCGACCTCAAGAAGGCGCTGTCGCTACCGCTTCCCATGACGGTCATCTCCGAGCTCTTCGGTGTCGGAGCCGAGCACCGCGACACCCTGCACACCCTCATGCACAGGGTCTTCGACGCGACCACGACTCCGGAGGTGGCCGCCCAGACCAACGCCGACATGCAGGCCTTCCTGGCCGAGCTCGCCGAGCACAAGTCCCGTGAGCCGGGAGAGGACCTCACCAGCGCGCTGCTCCAGGCGCGCGCGGAGGGGGACGAGCGGCTCTCCCACACCGAGCTGGTGTGGACGCTGATCCTGATGATCGGGGCGGGCTACGAGACCACGATGAACCTCATCACCAACGCCGTGCACGCCCTGCTCACCCATCGGGACCAGTTGGACCTGCTCCTGTCCGGCGGGGCCTCGTGGGCCGACGCGGTGGAGGAGACCCTGCGCTGGGACGCCAGCATCCAGTACCTGCCACTGCGCTACACCGCCGAGGAGGTCGACCTGGCGGGCACGCGAGTGCCCAAGGGGGAGGCCCTGCTCATGGGGTTCGGCGCCGCGGGGCGCGATCCCGTGCGCCACGGCGACGACGCGCACGCCTTCGACGTCACCCGGGGCCAGCGCGGCCACCTGGCGTTCTCACACGGCCCGCACTTCTGCTTGGGAGCGGGCCTGGCGCGTCTGGAGGGCACCACCGCCCTGGAGGCGCTGTTCACGCGCTTCCCGGACCTGCGCCTGGCCGAGGACGAGAGGGTGGAGGAGGCACCGTCCATCGTCGCCAGCGGCAGGGCCTCCCTGCCGGTGGTCCTGGGCTGAGGGACGCCCGGCCCGGGGCGGCGGGCCGGGGCACCGCTTCGGTCCGGGACGCATCCTGGACGGGGTGCTGCTGGGGGCCGGGCGAACCCTGCCCCCAGCTGTCCATGGGGCGGGCCGCCGGGGCAGGGCACAGGAAGCAGGGCTTCCCAGAGCCAGGTGGGCGACCTGCGTAAACTCCAATAACCGCTGGGGTATGGCACCTTTTCGCACCTTTGTCGCGCTTGGCCGTCCCACGTTTCCCCTGGCCCTGTGCGCCCGAACATCGGACGCGAAAAAGGCATTTCTCACGGCTTGCGTTCGAAGGGGCACAGCGTGGTAGCGTCATTTCTGGTCAGGCGATGACGGCCATTTCGGGCATTATCCCGACGAGGTAGGTCCTCGACCTTCACGTCATTCCGCCCGTTTCGGCCTGGCCCCCTTCCCCCACGTACTCGCACCGCCCTATCGGTGGAAGGAAAAGCCCGATGTTCGGATCTCGCGGTCCCCACGGCGCCCCTGGCGCCGGTGCCGTGATGTCCGTGCCGGTTCGACGCGCCCTTACGCTCGCCGGACTCATCGTGGGGGCCATCGGTGCGATCTGGCTCCTCGGCACCCCCTCCGCGCAGGCCGAGTCGCTCCTCGCCGGAGGACCCGGCGAGGACGTTCCACTCGTGGAGGACACCGCCGAGCCGACGGCGGAGGCGCCCCTCAACGGGGAGCCCGAAGAAGTCGGAGCCGAAGCCGGGACCGGGGCCGAGCCCACGGCACCCGTCGGGGCGGCTGCTTCCGAGGAGGAGCCGGTCCGGCCCGCCGGGGCAACCGGGCCCACCGCACCGGTCGACGACGCCACCGGGCACCTTCGGTCCGAGGGCCGCGAGGCGGCGGACCAGTTCACCGAAGCCGTGCACGACGTCTCCGACCCGGTCGCGCCGCGCACCACGCAGAGCACCGCCGAGGTGGTCCGGGGCCTGCACCAGAGCGTGGGCGGGGCCGCCACCGAGCTCGATGCTCACATCGGCTCCCTCACCGGTACCACCGGCCCCGTCGGCCACGAGGGCCCCGGCCGCGAGTCGGCCGAGGGCCGCGAGGCGCCGGGGGACCACGGTGCCGAGGGCGTCGGTGCCGAGCCCGTGGCCTCCACGCCCGCGCAGGCGGAAGCCGAGATCCCGTTCCCGGCCTCGGATGAGGCCGTCTCCGGCGGCGCGGTCGTCGACGGAGCCCCCACCGCGGCGGACGACCCCGCGCCCGCTGTGGGCCACGGCGCCACGACCACCCCGAACACTGCCGTCACGAGCGGTGGCTCCGCCCCCGCGGCCGCGGGCTTCCTGACCGCGGTCGGTTCCGCCCTTCCGGAACCCGGCCTGACACGGGCCGCACGGCACGCCTCGCACGCGATCCCCAGCGCCGCCGAGGCCGAGCCGACCTTCGCTCCCGACTAGGGACCTGTCCTCGCTGTCGCCTCTGAGCGCGACACCCACCGGCACACGCCTTCTTCCAGACCCGGCCGAACCCTCACCTCCCGTGACTGGCCGGACGCGCTGGGGACTGTCGTGAGCCCCGCTTTCCCCGAGGACAGCGGAGTTCTCGTCAGTCGGCGGCCGGTCAAGGCCACGGACTGACATCCCCCGATCGAGCACCACATCGGCCACGGGCAACAGCGCACGCCCAGGACCGATCAGTCGGAACCACACGAGAATCCGGAAGGATCCCATGACCAACAACACCCGTATCCCGGCCCGGAACCTGTTCATCGCGGCGGGCGCCGCCGGCTTCGTCGCCCTGAGCAGCGGCTTCGCGGCCGCTGACCCGGTCGGGGACGTCACCGGCACGCTGGGCGGCGACGTCCTGGGCCAGGCGTCCGGTGCCGCCCCCCTTCCGGCCGGCGGCCTCCCCCAGGCCGGGGGCGTCGCGGACACCGCGCCGTCCACCGACGGACTCGGGCTCCCCCGCACGGACCAGGTCCAGGCCCCCGAACTCGGCCAGGCCCTGGACAACGAGGTGCTGAGCGCCGCGGATCTCCGTCAGATCCCCGAGCTGGCCTCCCTGGCCGAGATCGCCGAGATCGACGGCGTCCAGGGGATCGCTCTGAGCCACCTCGGCGGGGCCCGCGGCCAGCAGGGCCGGGTCAACCCGAGCCTCACCAAGCTGCCCTCTCCGAACGGCACCGTGCCGTCGGCCAACGGCGCCGTCGGCGGCGCCCACGGCCAGCTCAGGAGCTCCGGTGCGTCCGTCTCGCGGGTGCACGCGCCGCAGGTCGAGGCCGAGGACTACGCCGACGGTGCCCGGGGCGCCCTCCACCCGACGCGGACCTACGCCGAGAGCGTGGTCCTGCCGGCCGCCCTGGACACCGCCTCTCCCGTGACCGGTGCGGCCGCCACCGGTGACGTGTCCGGTCGGGCAGGGGTGCACCCCGGGCACGTGACCGAGCTCGCCGAGCGCACCTCCGTCCCGGCCATGTTCATCGTCCACGAGGCCCAGGGCGACGTGGAGGCGGTGACCGGCGAGCTCGGCCACGTGGCCGAGCAGGCCGTGGACGGCCTCGGCGCCGGCCTGGACGGAATCGAGAGCCTCGCCCTGATCGGTGCCGGAGACGTGGCGAACGACGTTCGGCCGACGGACCTGGAGGTCGTCGACATCGCCGACCTGCCCACCGGGACCGCGGCCGAGGAGCTGCCTGAGGCCACCGACGTGACCGGGGCGACCGACGTGGACGCCGACGCGCTGCCCGAGGCCCCTGTCGCCGGTGGGGTCGGGGACGCCGTCGGCGGTGCCGCTGACCCGGAGAACGTCACCGGCACCGTGGAAGGCGCCACCGACGGCCTGGACGAGGTCACCGGTGACCCGGCCGGCGAGACGCTCGACACCGAGGCGCTCGACACCGAGGACGCCGACCTGCTGGACGGCCTGCTCTGAAGATCCCCGTGAGGATCTCCTGAACCGGGTGCCCCACCTATCGGGGGCGGGGCACCCGTACGCCTCGGGTCGCCGGGTGATCCACGCCGGGCGTCGTGGATCTGTGGGGGAGCAAGCGGCGCGGAGACCGGGGGGACCGGCTGAGGAGGAGGTCCCCATCACCCGCGCGACCTTGGGAGCGGCCCCGGACAGGACCCGCGGACACGCGCCGCGGTGCTTCCGTCCGGGGCCGTGCATTCGTATTCGGTGCATGAATCGGTGACCGAAATCGGTGACATATAGGTAACCGAAATAAGCCTCACGCAGTGTTCGCGACCAACGGGCCGGGCGGCATGACGGAGCCGCCACGCCTCCAGGACGCGGGAAGGAGGAACTGGGGGCCGCTCCTCCGGTCGGACGCCTTCTGGTCGTGGACCGGGTGCCCGCTTCCCTCGGGGCGGCAAGCGGCGGTTCGCCTCCGACGACGACATCACCGCCATGGCGGACGGCTATCGGTCGTTGTCATGAGAAGGGGTGTCCTGAACGCGTTCGCGTCGCTTCAGGAACCAACGAGCGATGGACGGAGCCACTAACCCGCTGGAGCCACCCACCACACCTGGGACTACCCACGAAGGCCAGTCCACCAAAGCAGCCAGTGGCAACGCGATCGTGAGTATGAGGACGAAAACGACGACAGCGGTAGTGACGGCGAATCTTGCCTGGGCGCGGTGGCCGTTCCAGCCCATGCGAACTCCTACGTGGTCGGGGGGTCTGACGCCCACGGTCACAGGCAAGGTCACGCGGGTTGAACGGCTCGCGCAACTCCTGGCCCGCCATGTCGCCGAACAGGTCGACGCAGACCACGGCGCACGCATCCGCGCGAACGCGGGGTCGTGGACCGGCTGGGGGAGAGGGCGGCCGAACACCGGTGGGAACCGGACCCAGGCGCAGCCGGTGGTAGCGACGAAGATGACCGCGGCCAACACCTCGCGGTCTCCGTGTCCACGTCGCCCGCCTCCCTGAGGTCGGGTGGGTGCTTCGGGCACCACCCGCTGGAACAGCTCCCACGATCCGTCCGGTACCAGGCGCTCAGCCATCGGTACGGGGGCGGACCACCGGGAATCCGAAAGAGACGGGCCCTTATCCATCGAATCAACGGCTCAGAGCACCAGGTGCGGCCTGTACGCGGGGCCACGAGTACCGCGCTCGCGGCACCGCGCGCGGCCCACCTGTACGCAGCGGGCCGCGCGCTCAGGAGCTGAGCCGGTCAGGGGTTGGAGTACATCTGCACGACGACGCGGTCGAAGCGGCGCGCCTCGAGGTCCTGGCGGGTGATGGTCCAGTACAGGATCCCCATCGGGACCCCGATCCACTGCGCGAGCAGGACCCAGTCCTCGGGGCTGGACCCTTGCCCGCCCTCCTCCAGGGACGCCGAGGCGGGTGCCGGGTCCCCGTAGCCGTCGAAGTCCGCGGCGTAGCCACCGATCTGCCACTCGCCCCCCTCGTCGGACTGCTCGGACCAGACAGCCTGCAGCGTCTCCGTGTGAGGGTGCCGGGCGAGGGCCTCGTCATCGACAGAGCAGGAGGGCAGTCCCACGCCGGGGCTCAGCCGCAGGTCACCGATGCGCCGCAGCTTATCGTCCAGGTCCTCGGGGGAGTCGTACTCGTAGGGTTGGTAGTCGAGCGAGACCTCCCGTTCCCGGACCGGCGTTCCCGCCGGGACGTAGACGGCGCCGCCCGGCAGGAGAACGTCATCCAGCTCGATGTTCGCGAACAGGAGCACGTGGCCGTCGGGCGGGAGCGGGAGGTCGGTGGCCTCCGGCGGGATCGCCGCCAGGTCGAGCGTCACGATGAGCTGGTACTCATAGGAGCCATCGGGGTCGTCGGAGTCCCACACCGTGGCCGGGGTGGGCACGTCCGGCGGGAGCATCAGTGGACCGCCGAGCCGGCCGACGACCGGGCCGGCGCCGTCGCGCGCCGTCCGCAGCTTCGGGCGGGCCAGCCCGAGCCACCGGTCCACGTCGTCCGCCGGAACTCCCCTGTCGAGCGCCTGCTCCCGGAACCGGTCCAGCCACCACAGCGTCGACGCCGGCAGGACTCTCACCGCCGGGTGCAGCACCCCCGCACCGAACTCCCAGCCGGGCTCCGGCCCCACCACTCCCGGCTCACCCAGCCCTGCGAGCCACTCCGCGGCGGACGAGCGGATCCCCGCGTCGGCGTCCGACAGCGCGGCCGTCGCGGCTGCCCGGGCACCCGGGTGGTCGCCGAGCACCCGCCGGGCCGGCAGGCGGTGGCGGTTCGCGCCGAGCGCGAGCGAGGTCAGGCGCGGGACCAGGGCCTCAGGGGCGGCAGGGAACCGTTCGAGGATCGTCAGGATCATCGTCGTCGTGTCGACGGCGGACTGGTACGGGTGCCGCTTTCCGTCACCGCCGTCGAGGTACTCGTCCGCGAGGTCGAGGCGCTCAGCGAACAGGGGCCACCAGCGCTCGGCGTTCTCAGATGTCAGGAAGGCGCCGATCTTTCGGTGGGTCTGGGTCGTGCGGGTGACCAGGAGCGCGGCGGTCCGCCGGTCCGCGTCGGACATCCCGGCGGCGCGGAACGCGTCTCGCAGGGCCCGGACGTCGGGCATCAGCGCCAGCCGCGCCTCGACGCTGTTCCAGGAGCGGTCTCCGTCGGACCTGCCGGCCCCCAGCGCCCGCAGTTTCTCCGCGAGGTCCGCGTCCTGGGGCGCGGCGACGGGTGGCAGGGGGACGACGGCCTCCGCCGCTCTCAGCACCCGCACGCGGAAGACGGCCCGGCGTAGCAGCTGATCGCGTTCCGGGTCCTCCGACCCGGTGCCGCCGTCGGCCAGGGCCTCCTCGATCGCCACGACGCCGCCGCCGAGGTCGGCCAGGCGAGCCAGGGCATCCGGCAGGCGGTCCGGTGACGCGGTCCGCAGGTGCTGTCGCAGCAGGTCGACCTGTCGGGGCCCGTCGAGCCGGGACAGCGTGGCCAGCGCCTCCGCGCGAGCGCCCGCGTCGGCGTCGACCGCCAGCTCGGCGGCGAGTCCGGCGTGCGCTTCCGGTCCGCGCGCGCACAGGCGCGCCACAT
This sequence comes from Nocardiopsis sp. TRM 82005, assembly GCF_056312425.1. Lineage (NCBI taxonomy): Bacteria > Bacillati > Actinomycetota > Actinomycetes > Streptosporangiales > Nocardiopsidaceae > Nocardiopsis > Nocardiopsis sp. TRM 82005. Next base: position 69,495 of record NZ_JBWDTQ010000020.1, on the reverse strand, counting down.
ACCTCCGAACGTGGTCCTTGAGCCCGGTGGCGACGTCCGCGAACTCGTCGGCATACCGGGCGAGGAACGCGACGCCCGCGTCGCTCTCCAGGAATCGGTGCCGGCGATACGCCCAATGGCGGGAGTCCGCGAGCAGCGCCGACAGAGTGGCGTGCACGGGAGTCCGGCCGGGGGCGTCGCCGGCTCGGGCGACCTCGACGAGGGTGCGGGGGCCCCACCGCCGCTGGACGTTCTCGGCACCGACCCCGTCCGCGGCGCCGTACACACGGGTCACGTCGTCGGCCAGCGCGAGGAGCCACGACGGCTCCCCGGAGCCCGGGGTCCTGCCGGCGGCGGCGTGCAGCACCTGCCCGAACCGAGCGAGCACGTCGGCCTGCGCGACCTGGTAGACCGTGAGCCGTGCGGCCTCGGCATCCCGTGGCGACCAGCCGGGATGCAGGTCGGCGACGGCCGTCACCCGCTTGGCCGACCAGGTGACTTCCGGCCTGGCGACCATGTCGGCGCCGGCCTGCCGCTCACGCAACGTCGCCAGGGCCTCGGGCCCGGTACCGCGCAGTACGTGCTCGACCACCGGCTCGAAGACCTCCGACATCCGCAACGGTGTGAGGCAGTCCCGCACCGCAGCCGCCACCCGGAGCGAGCTGTCCGTGCCACCGCCCAGATCGGCCATCTCTGCTTCGGATTCGTACATGTCGGCAGTTTAGAAAAAGGGGCTGACATTCGAGTTCGTCACTGCGACCTGTTCGAGGCCGGCCGGACGCCGCCGCCTGCACCACCGGTACGAACACAAGGCCGACCACTTCCTCGCCTTCACCCGTATCGCCTGCACACTGATCCGCTACCGCCGACTCATCAAAGGAGGTGAACTCGTAGTCGCGTGTACGCGGGACTTCCCCCACCTCGTGTGCGTTCTCCTGGTTTCTGAGCGTGTCCAGCGTGATCCCCACGTATGAGGGGTGAGGGGTCACGCTCCAAGTCTGCGCGGACATGCTCGATCTGCTCCTCGGTAACCGGTACCGGTGATCTCGGGTCTGGCGGAGTCCTACCAGGAACGCCGCTACCTGCCCCGTATCCGCCGGGTCTCCCGTAACGCCTGGGCTGACTACGTCCGTGTGTCCCTCGCCGCCGGTACCTCCCCGGCCGTCTTCGAGCACCGCGTGGCCGAGCTGGCGCACGGCTTCGCCGCACCCTCCTGCCGCGTGGTCGTCAACGGACCCCGTGACATCACGTTGAGTTCCCCCGCCGTGACACCTTGGCCGAACCCCTCGATGCGGGAGCGGGCTGAACGCTATGCGGGTAAACAGCGCTCCCACGTGCCCACGACCGATGACCCGTTCGTGGTCGTGCTCTTGGACGAGGTGGCGTTCCTGACCGCCTACCACACAGGGCCGCTCGGTCGGCTTCGCTGTGCTGGCGGCGTTGCAGGATCCGCGCAAGGAGGTCATGAACCTGCGCAATCTGTTCCCGGACAAGGTGGCCCTGAGGTTGGACGAAGCCTCCCAGGTGGACATGGTCCTCGGCGAGGGTGCCCGGGAGCGGGGTGCTGAGGCCCACCTGATCGACCCCACCCTTCCCGGGGTGGCCTACGTCCGTCTGGAGGGCTCACCGGCCCCGACACGGGTCCGTGCGGCGTACGTGTCCGATGACGACATCACCGCCATGGCCGATGACTATGGGGCGGTCTTGTCGTCGGATGGCGAGGTGGGCTGATGTCCGAGGTAAGCGCGCCTATCTTGCCGGTACTCCCGGACCGCTTTGAGGAAGAGGTACGTCCAGGGGAGCAGCAGCATCGCCAGAAGGAGGGGTGTATCCCCCTCGAGTAGCAGGCGCGTAAGTACCAAGTTGGTTGCGGCTGCGAGGGGCAGGCCGATCACAACGAGCGGCCATATCGATGGGGGCTGGCGGTGCATGCGGTGGGGGTCTCCCGCTCTGTGGTTGTGGGGGTGGGCTGATGCCGACGCCTACCGGTAAGCCGACACGGGCCGAACGGCTCGCGCAACCGCTGGCGCGTGAGGTGGCCGTCGACCACGGGGTGTGCATCCGGCCGGTGTCCCTTCGACGTATGGACATCGCGACCGGTGCCAGTGAGGTGATCGACGTCCCGTGCGGCTCCACGCTGGAATCGCGGTGTCCGGCCTGCGCCAAGTGCAAGCGGTCGCTGCGGCGGATCCAGTGCGAAGAGGGTTGGCACCTGGCTGAGGAACCCGTGGTGGAACCCAACCCGCCCACCGAACAGCAACGGGCCTGGGTGGAACGGCGGGCCGTGGTGACCGCCGAACGGAACCACCTCGCCGCCACGGGGCGGCTGATCCTGCACAGTTCGCGGCTCTGGATGCGGCGATCGCGGACCGGCTGGGGGAGAGGGTGGCCGAGGAGCTGAGGGCGAACCGGGCCGAGGAGGACGGCGACGGTCCGCCGCCCGCGGGTGCCCGCCACTGAGGTCGGCGTCCGCGCGTGTGGCACGGCGACCGGGACAGGCCCCGGAAAGCAGTGCGGCCAGGTGTTCGGTTCTCACCGATCTACCTGGCCGTCTGTGTGTCTGGAGCGGATGACGGGAATCGAACCCGCGTTATCAGCTTGGGAAGCTGAAGTTCTACCATTGAACTACATCCGCGTCGCGCCGCCGGAGTACCGGCTGGCAACGCACGCCATCCTAGCCCAACTTCGGACTGTGTGGGCAAGTCGGCGCGGGCCCACTCCGGGCGGGGGGCTCGCGACTACGCAGCGTTGTCCCAGGCGGTAGGTTCGGAGCGTGCTGCTCTCCGATCGTGATCTCAGGTCAGAAATCGACGCCGGGCGGGTCAGGATCGACCCCTTCGACCCCGGTCTCGTCCAACCCTCCAGCATCGACGTACGGCTGGACCGCTTCTTCCGGGTGTTTGAGAACCACAAGTACCCGCACATCGACCCCTCGGCCGAACAGCCGGACCTCACCCGGCTGATCGAGACCAACGGCGAGGAAGCCTTCATCCTGCACCCGGGCGAGTTCGTGCTGGCGTCCACCTACGAGGTCGTCAGCCTCCCGGACGACATCGCCAGCCGCTTGGAGGGCAAGAGCTCCCTGGGACGCCTGGGGCTGCTCACCCACTCCACGGCCGGGTTCATCGACCCCGGCTTCTCCGGTCACGTCACGCTCGAACTCTCCAACGTGGCCACCCTGCCGATCAAGCTCTACCCGGGCATGAAGATCGGCCAGCTGTGCATGTTCCGCCTCTCCTCCCCGTCCGAGCACCCCTACGGCTCCGCGGGCTACGGATCCCGCTACCAGGGGCAGCGCGGACCGACGCCGTCCAGGTCCCACCAGAACTTCATCCGCACCCGAATCAACCCTGGGTGACCAGGGGAAGACAAGAAGAACTGTTTACGGTACGGTCATGGATAGACACTTTCTGTCGCTCGCCCCGCTTGTCTCTAATATGTGACCAAGTTCACCCCCCGTTTGCCAGTGGCATAGATCACATATAGGCGCCGGGCGACGTCGACAACCGCTGCTACAAGTCGAAAGATGGCTTTTACGCAGTTTAAACATGTTATTTGGTGGTTATATACCGCCTGAACTGTGCCTACGTACCTCGGTAGGGTTGCGCTCCGAAGAGAACCAGGTAGCGGTTCCGCCCCTGTGAGGGCATGCAAGGGGCCCCTGCGCGGGCCGACTACCTGCGAAAACCGCGGATGGCGAAGGGCGGACTGTGTCCGGCACGCCTCGCGGCCGGGACAGCCCTCTGAGGAGACCGTGTCAGCAGTACGCGCAGACCACTTGTACAAGGTGTTCGGAAAACAGTCCCGAGCCGCCGTTGAGCGGCTCTCGGACGGTAGTCACCGTGACACCATCACAGACCTCGACGTGACGGCCGCCGTCATCGACGTGTCGTTCGAGGTCGAACCAGGCGAGATCTTCGTCGTCATGGGCCTGTCCGGATCGGGGAAGTCGACCCTGATCCGGATGCTCAACGGCCTCCTGGAACCCACCGCGGGGACGGTCGAGGTCGACGGCGTGGACATCACCGCCCTCACCAGGAAGAACCTTCTGAAGCTGCGGGGCGAGAAGGTCAGCATGGTCTTCCAGCACTTCGCCCTGCTGCCCCACCGCACGGTCCTGGAGAACGCCGCCTACGGCCTGGAGCTGCGCGGCGTACCGCGCGCTGAGCGTGTCCACAAGGCCCGGGAGACCCTCGAACTGGTGGGTCTTGACGGCTGGGAGGACAAGCTCCCGTCCCAGCTCTCCGGAGGCATGCAGCAGCGTGTGGGCCTGGCCAGGGCACTGACGGCCGACACCGACATCATTCTCATGGACGAGGCCTTCAGCGCGCTGGACCCGCTCATCCGGCGGGACATGCAGACCCAGCTCCTGGAGCTCCAGAAGACCCTGGGCAAGACCATCATCTTCATCACGCACGACCTGAACGAGGCCATGCGCCTCGGCGACCGGATCTGCGTGCTCCGCGACGGCCGCGTCTCCCAGATCGGCACCGCGCAGGAGATTCTCAGCGAACCCGCCAACGACTACGTCGAGCGGTTCATCGAGGACGTCGACCGCACCCGCGTGCTTACCGCCGCCTCGGTGATCGACCCGGACGCCGATCCGGCCGGCTCCTCCGAGCCCCGGGTGGACGCCCAGACCCCGGTCGCTGACCTGTACGCCAGCGCAGCCGCCTCCGACCGCCTCAGTGTGGTCGACGACGAGGGCAGTGTGCTGGGCACGGTGACACGCAACTCCGTACTCGCCGCGCTCGCGGCCGGAAAGGAGACACCGTGACACCCGTCGACTTCCCGCCGAACCTGCCGGTCGGTGACGGTTTCGAGGCCCTCAACACCTGGCTCAAGAGCAACTTCGGCCCCGCCTTCGACGCCATCGCCGTGTTCATCCGGTGGGCCGTGGAGAACCTGTCCGGGTTCTTCGTCGACCCGGCGGCAGGGCAGCTCGCCTTCGTCGCCGCCGTGATCATCGCCGTCCCGCTGCTGCGCGTCCGACGCCTGCCGCTGGTGGCCATCGTCGCCGCGGTCTCGGTGCTCTACATCCTCCAGGCGCAGTTCGCGCTCGGGAACACCGTCATCAACAGCCTGCCGCCGCAGGTCTTCCTGTGGGCGATGAACCTGTTCGACCAGCAGTACGTGGACGCCTACTTCTGCGTCTCGCTGGTCTTCCTGGTCGCGGTCGCCGTGCTGGGCACGCTCGACAAGGGCACCCGCCTCCGCACCGGTGCCGTCGCGGGCGGTTGGCTCGTGCTGGTCCTGCTCGGCTGGCTCCTCTTCCCGGCCCTGGTCACGGAGCCCAGGTCGCTCCTGATGATCCTGCTGCTGAGCCTCCTGGCGTTCTCGGTGGCCGGGTGGCGGATGGGCCTGTTCGGCCTCATCGCACTGACCCTGGTGGCGTCGGTCGGACAGTGGACCAACGCCATGGACACGCTCGGCCTCGTACTCGTGGCCAGCGCCATCGCCGTGGTCATCGCGATCCCGATCGGTGTCCTGGCCGCCTACAACGACGTGGTCAGCAAGCTCGCCAAGCCGGTCCTGGACCTGATGCAGACGCTGCCCGCGTTCGTCTACCTGATCCCGGCGATCTTCTTCTTCTCCATCGGCGCCGTGCCCGGCGTGGTCGCCACCATCGTGTTCGCGATGCCGCCCGGCGTGCGCCTGACCGAACTGGGCATCCGCCAGATCGACCAGGAGCTGGTGGAGGCGGGGGAGTCCTTCGGCGCCCCCAGCCGCAAGATCCTGACCGGCATCCAGCTGCCGCTGGCGCTGCCGACCATCATGGCCGGTGTCAACCAGGTCATCATGCTCGGCCTGTCGATGGTCGTCATCGCGGGCATGGTCGGCGCCGGCGGCCTGGGCAGCGAGGTCTACGAGGGCATCACCCGCAACGACGGGGCCCTCGGCTTCGAGGCCGGTATCGCCGTGGTCATCCTGGCGATCTTCCTGGACCGCCTCACCGTGGCCGTCACCCGTAACAGCCCGAGCGCCGCGGCCGCCTGATCGCCCAGAGCGTACGCACATCCAAGATCCCGCACGAAGAATTCCCCGAGGGAAGGAATCCCACGATGTACAGCCGTAAGCGCATGGCATCCCTGTCCGCCGCGGGCCTGAGCGCCGCACTCCTCCTGTCCGCCTGCGGCAACGGTGGCGGTGAGGACCTCACCGGCCCCGAGGACGGCGGTGAGGGCGACAAGGAGATCAACATCGGCCTGATCGCCTGGGAGGAGGCGATCGCCACCACGAACATGTGGAAGGTCGTCCTGGAGGAGAAGGGCTACGACGTCACGGTGACCGACCTGGACGTGGCCCCGCTGTTCCAGGGACTGGACAACGGCGACGTGGACCTCTACCTCGACGTCTGGCTCCCCACCACCCACGCTGACTACTGGGAGGACTACGGGGACAACCTGGAGAAGCTCAACACCTGGTACGACACCGCCAACCTGACCGTCACCGTCCCCACCTACATGGAGGACGTGAACAGCATCCCCGACCTGGCGGACAACGTCGAGGAGCTGGACGGCCGGATCGTCGGTATCGACCCGGGCGCCGGTCTGACCCGCGTCACCAAGGAAGACGCGATGCCGGGCTACGGCCTGGACGAGGACTTCGAGCTGGTCGAGTCCTCCACCGCCGCGATGCTCGCCGAGCTGGACTCGGCGATCGCCGACGAGGAGCCCATCGCGGTCACCCTCTGGCACCCGCACCCGGCCTACGCCCAGTACGACCTGAAGGACCTGGAGGACCCCGACGGCCTCATGGGCGAGGCTGAGACCCTGCACTCGGTCGGCCGTGACGGGTTCGGCGACGACTACCCCGAGCTGACCGGCTGGCTGGAGAACTTCGAGCTCAGCGATGACGAGCTGGCCGAGCTCGAGGTCATGACCGTGACCGAGGACGGCGGATACAAGGACGACCCCGAGGCGGGCGCTCGCGCCTGGCTCGCGGACAACCCCGAGTTCCTGGAGCGCACCCTGGGCGAGGACGCCGAGGGCCTGGAGTTCTGAGGCCGTTCCTGCTTCGGGGCTTCGCTTCGCCCCGTGTCCTGGAGCCCTCAGGGCGGCCCCGCGGGGGCGGCCCGAGCCCAGTACCCGTGAACGCCGACGGGCCGTTCCCCTTCTCCGGGGAGCGGCCCGTCCGCGTGTTCGGCCCCGGCCTGGTCCCGTGCCGGGGACGGGGCCTCAGGGGGCGTAGTAGCCGCCCTGGGCACCTCCGTATCCCTGGTTGAGCTGCCTGTTCCTCTCGCGTTTGGGGAGCAGGTAGGCGGCGAGCAGACCGCCGATGAAGCCGAAGAGGTGTGCTTGCCAGGAGACGCCGGGGTACTGGGGCAGGACCCCCCAGATCATCGTTCCGTAGAAGAGGATCACGCAGATCATGATGACGATGTCGATGGTCTTGCGTTCGATGATGCCGCGAAGGACCGTGTAGCCGAAGTAGCCGAACACCAGGCCGCTCGCCCCCACGGTGAGGGAGGTCGGCGAACTGAACAGCCACACGCCCACGCCGCTGACGAGGATGATGATCAGCGTGGTGAGCAGGAACCGCCCCAGGCCGCTGAACGCGACGAGCGAGCCCAGCACGAGGAACGGCAGCGAGTTGCCGATGAGGTGTTCGAGGTTGCCGTGCATGAACGGTGCGGTGAACATGGTCCAGGGACCCTGGAGGTCCCAGGCGCGCAGGCCGAGTCGCTGGTCGAGCGTTCCAAGGAGCAGAAAGCTGTCGAGGATCTCGAAGACCCACATGGCCGCGAGCATCCCCGCTACGGTCAGGATGGCGGTGATTCTGGACTGCTTCACCCCACCGAGAGTAGAGGACACGGGCTTGTGTCGGTATGTACGTGGGGCGTGTGGTGGGTAATTGTCTGTTGTGCCCAGAGTTGCCCTGATCGGGTTCGTCTGAGCCCGGACACACGGCATCCCGGACGGACGCACCGCGGGGACACACGCCGGGCGGCGGGCAGGAGTCGCGGGAGAGCCCTCTCAGGAGGTCAGGGAGCGCTTGCGGGGCGGGATACCCGCCACCGCCATGAAGGACTCGACCTTGGCCGGGCTGGTCATCCCGGTCAGCGGCAGGTAGGCGCGCGAGGTGCGGCGGTTGCGCAGCGAGGGGAAGCGCTTGGGCCGACCGGTGGTGTCGCACAGTCCGAGAGAGCGGATGCGGCCCGGCAGGACGTAGTAGGAGCCGATGTCGTGGAAGGGCACGCGCACGATGTAGCGGCCGCGCTCGTAGCGGAACTCCCCGTCGGAGATCTCCAGTACGGGTGGCCTGATCATGTGGCCGTGCACGGCCAGCGCGGCACCCGCGAGGGCCAGGAGGACGCCGAGGGTGATGTTGATCCAGTGCGAGGGGTCGATCGCGACCGCCACGGCACCCATTGCCACCAGAGCGTAACCAGCCCACAGCTCCACGTGTTTGCGGCCCGCGGGGCAGACCAGGCGGACTGTTTCGGACACGGCAGAGGCCTCTCTCGCTGGTTGCTGCGTGTGTGATGACGGCGATCGCCGTACGAAACCCTATCCGCTCCGGCGGTCTACGGGTGGTGGTTTCGGACAGCTGGGTGCGCAGATTCCAGTATGTGCCCTACGTGCTTTAGGGGTTTATGGGCGACCTTGCCGCCTTTATCTTATAATCATCGGGTCATCCCATGAATGGCGTATTTATGTGCACTCGAAAGCCCTCGCTGAATCACTTGGTGGCTAGTGGGTGGTTTTCAGGGTATATGCGAGCTTTGAGCTATTTGTCTACTTTTCCCTGGGTAGCCATGTGGGATGACTGTGTAGTTAAACCGTGTTTACTTTACCATAAACACTGTTGACGAAAGCAAAGGATCCACAATGTATTTCTGGCTTGTCCGAATCTTCGGGGTGGTGGTCGTGTCCCCCGGGTATGGGCTCTGACCTGTGGTGACGAGCGTGATTTCGCGGGGGTGGGTGCGAGCTTCTGCCCCCCCCGGGGGGTGATGAACGCGAACCGGTTGCGGATGGGTCACGAATCCTGCACTGGGGCTATACAGACATTTCGCTCAATGGTCTTCTGATCGACTAATCGCCTAAATTCTGCGGGATGTGTGAGAACCACACGTGCCCCCCGGGGTTCGGCTCGTATTAGTGATCAAGGGTGTAACTGATGCACAAACGAAGGAAGACGCTCGCACTCGCCGCGGCGGGAACCTCCGCGCTGATGGTGTTGACCGCCTGCTCCGGTGGCGGCGAGGGAGGTGAGGGAGACGAGAAGGAGATCACCTGGGTGATCAACAGCCTCCCCGCGTCCTGGGCCAGCATCAGCTCCGCGGGCGGCAGCGTCTACACCCTCCAGGCGCTCTCAGGCGTGGTGCCCCACACCGGCCTCTGGCAGCCCGACGGCAGCTACGCCTACAACATGGACGTCCTCGCCGAGGAGCCCACACTCATCAACGACGACCCTGACGAGGGGCCGTTCCAGTACAGCTTCACGCTCGCCGAGGACGCGGTGTGGAGTGACGGTGAGCCGATGACCGGCGAGGACCTGCGGGTCACCGCGATGATGTCCGCCTCACCGGACGAGGGCTACTGCACCACCTGCGACTCGCGTCTCACCACCAACGCCGACATGATCGACACCATGGAGGCCGACGGCAAGACCCTCACGGTCTCCCTCAAGGACGGGCTGGCCGACCCCGAGTGGATGGGTCTGGTCGACACCGTCAGCGCCGGCGGCGGCTTCTACCCCTCCCACCTGGCCGAGGAGCAGGGCTGGGACGTCGACGACCCGGACGAGCTGGGCGAGTTCTTCACCTGGCTGCACGACACCCGCCCCGAGTGGTCCGGCGGCCCCTTCGTCATCGCCGAGGGCGACCTGGAGAACCAGGTCGTCAAGGAGCCCAACCCCGAGTGGTGGGGCGAGGCGCCCAAGGTCGACCGCATCATCATGCCCTTCAACACCGACGAGGGCACCTTCGTCAACGCGTTCAACAACGGCGAGATCGACGGCGCCAACCCCGCCCAGTTCAGCGAGGACGTCATCACCGAGCTGGAGGGCATTCCCGACACCACCCTCACCGTCGGAGAGGGCAGCACCTGGGAGCACATCGACCTCAACACCGAGAACGAGTGGCTCTCGGACGTCGAGCTGCGCAAGGCCGTCTTCACCGCGATCGACCGCGACGACATCGCCAGCCGCACCTACGGAGGCGTCTACCCCGACTACGAGCTGAAGAACAGCCACACCTTCAGCAACGACAGCGAGTACTTCGTCGACCACATCACCGGCACCGGCCAGGGCGACGGCGACACCGAGGCCGCCACCGACATCCTGGAGGAGGCCGGATACGAGCTCGACGGCGACACCCTGACGCTCGACGGCGAGCAGGTCGGCCCCTTCCGCCTGCGCAGCACCGACACCGTAGTGCGCAGCAACTCCGTCCAGCTGGTCCAGTCCCACCTGGCCGAGATCGGCATCGAGACCACCATCGAGATGACCGACAACCTGGGCGAGATGCTCGACGCCCAGGACTACGACATCGTCCAGTTCGGCTGGAGCGGTTCGCCGTACTTCACCAGCAACCCCCAGCAGCAGTGGCACAGCGAGAGCGGCAGCAACTTCGGCGGGCTCGACAACGAGGAGATCGACGAGCTGGTCGAGGCCACCGGCACCGCGTCCAACCAGGACGAGGCCGCTGAGGCCGCCAACCAGGCCATGGAGCTCCTGGTCGAGGAGGCCTACGTACTCCCGCTCCTGGCCGACCCGAACTACTTCTTCGTGAACGACCGGGTCGCCAACATCGAGGACAACCTCAACTCCAGTTTCCGCGCCACCTACAACATCGGTGAGTGGGACCTCGCCGAGTAGATCGGCGCAGGCCCCAGGCCCGGATCCGGGACACCCTCCCGGTCCGGGCCGGTCCTCGTTCACCCCTGAAGGATCACACCCATGCTCGTTTACACGGTGCGGCGCGTCCTGGGCGCGATTCCCGTCCTCCTCCTCGCGTCCCTGCTCACCTTCGTCCTGATCGACCTCTCGGGGGATCCGCTGGCGGACCTGCGCGTCCAACAGCCTCCCCCCGACCCCTCGGTCCTGGAACTCCAGGAGGAACGGCTCTACCTCGACCACTCCATGCCCGAGCGGTACTGGCTGTGGATGACCGGTATCGGTGGCAACGGCGACATCGGACTGCTCCAGGGCGAGTTCGGACCCTCCACCCAGAGCGCCACCTACGACATCGGCGCGAACATCGCCGAGAGGCTCGGGGTCACCCTGCGCCTGATCGGCGCGGCCACCGTCTTCGCCCTCGGCCTGGCCATCCTCTCGGGTGTGGTCAGCGCGATGCGGCAGTACTCCAAGCTCGACTACACCCTCACCTTCATCGGCTTCCTCGCCCTGGCCATGCCGACCTTCTGGTTCGCGGGCATCGTGCAGCAGACCGGGGTCGGGTTCAACGAACTCCTGGGCAACCAGTTCTTCGCCACGGTCGGCGACGGCACCTACCAGGCCCAGGGAGAGGACCTGTGGGGGAGGATCACCAACGTCTTCGCGTACATGACGCTGCCGACGATCGTGCTGATGCTGACCAGCTTCGCGTCGTGGAGCCGGTACCAGAGGACCTCCATGCTGGAGGTGCTCAACAGCGACTACGTACGCCTGGCCCGGGCCAAGGGCCTGCCCAACCGCGTAGTCATCCGCCGCCACGCCCTGCGTACCGCCCTGATCCCGCTGACCACCGTGGTGGCGGTCGGTCTGGCCGGGATCATCGACGGCACCGTCCTGACGGAGCGCGTCTTCCAGTGGCGCGGGCTCGGAGAGTTCTTCATCCAGGCGGTCGAGGCGAACGACTCCTTCGCGCTCATGGCATGGCTGATGCTCAGCGGTACCGCCGTCATCCTGGCCAACCTCATCGCCGACCTGCTGTACGGCGTGCTCGACCCGAGGATCCGCTATGAGTGAGAACAGGGCGCCAGGCGCCAACCGCAACGCCGCCGAGAGCGTGGGCGGTGTCGAACGCACACAGTTGCAGATGATCACGCGCCGGTTCCTCCGGCACCGGCCCGCCATGATCAGCCTGGCGCTGCTGGCCGTCATCGTCGCCTTCGCCTTCCTCGGCCCCTTCCTCTGGACCTGGGACCACACCGTCCACCGGGAGATCCCGCCCAGCGTTCCGCCCAACGGCGATCACCCGCTCGGTACGACCACGGCCGGAAACGACGTGCTGGGCCAGCTCATGCGCGGTGCCCAGCAGACGCTGAAGGTCGCTTTCACGGTGTCGGTCCTCGGCACCGTCGTGGGGTCTCTGTGGGGGGCCACGGCCGGGTACTACGGCGGTCGGGTCGACTCGCTCATGATGCGGGTCGTCGATGTGTTCATGATCGTCCCCCTGCTGGTCATGGTCGCCGCGATCGCGGGCAGCGTGCGCGGCGGGACCACCTGGTACGCGGTCGCCCTGATCATCGCCGTGTTCTCCTGGTCCCAGATCGCCCGTGTCGTGCGCGGCGTCGTCCTGTCCCTGCGCGAGCAGGAGTTCGTGGAGGCCGCCAGGGCCGCGGGCGCTTCGCCGGGGTGGATCATCGTCCGTCACCTGCTGCCCAACGCGGCGGGGCCGATCATCGTCGCCGCCACCCTGCTGATCGCGGTGGCGATCCTGCTGGAGGCGGGCATGTCCTTCCTCAGCTTCGGGATCCAGCTCCCCGACATCTCCCTCGGCCAGATGATCGGCAACGCGCGGACCGCCGCGTCCACGCGCCCCTGGCTCTTCTACCCGCCGGGCGTCCTCCTGGTGTTCATCTGCCTGACGATCAACTTCATCGGCGACGGGCTCCGCGACGCCCTGGACCCGCGACAGACCATGGGGCGGCGATGACCACGACGGATCACACGAGCGACGAGAAAGCGGTCACCGTGGAACGCGACGACGATGTGGTGCTGGAGGTCCGGGACCTCAGCGTGACCTTCCCCTCCGACGACGGGCCGCTGCCCGCCGTGCGCGAGGTGTCCTACCTCCTGCGCCGAGGTGAGGCGCTGGGGATCGTGGGCGAGTCCGGATCGGGCAAGTCCGTGACCTCCATGGCGATCATGGGGCTGCTGCCCAGGAACGCCCGCGTCGAGGGGTCGGCGAAGGTGCTGGGCCAGGAGATCATCGGGCTCACGGACGCGCAGATCAGCAAGGTCCGGGGCAACAAGATCGCGATGATCTTCCAGGACCCGCTGACCTCACTCAACCCCGTCTACACGGTCGGTTACCAGATCGCCGAGGCCGTGCTCGCGCACCACAAGGTGGGCAAGAAGGCCGCGATGGCCCGCGCGCTGGAACTGCTGGAACTGGTGGGCATCCCCAACCCGGAACAGCGGATCAAGCAGTACCCGCACGAACTGTCGGGCGGTATGCGCCAGCGTGTGGTGATCGCCATCGCGATGGCCAACGAACCGGACGTCATCATCGCGGACGAGCCGACCACAGCCCTCGACGTGACCGTCCAGGCCCAGGTTCTGGAAGCCCTGGAAGCGGCCCGCGAGGAGACGGGCGCCGCTCTGGTGCTGATCACCCACGACCTGGGCGTGGTGGCCGGCCACGTCGACCGGATCGGCGTGATGTACGGCGGCCGCCTCGTGGAGACGGGGCCGGTGGAGGACGTCTTCTACCGGCCGCGCATGCCCTACGCCCTGGGCCTGCTGGGCTCCCTGCCCCGGCTGGACGAGGATCAGAACGAACGGCTCACCCCCATCGTGGGCACCCCGCCGTCCCTGCTCTCCCTGCCCGGAGGGTGCGCGTTCGCACCGCGCTGCCCGATGGCGCGGGAGCTCTGCCACGAGCAGGAGCCGCGCCTCCTGGCGACCGACGGGAACGGGGACCGCGTCCGTGTCGCGGTGGGGGACACCGAGGCGCACACGGCGGCCTGCCACTTCAGCGACGAGCTGGGGGACGCGCGGCCCACCGACCTGTTCAAGGGGACGGCGGTGACCGCCGAGGCCGAGGAGGACACCGGAGAGGATCGAGAGGTCCTCTCCGAGGCCTCCGAGAGCGTCGGCGGTGGAAACGGCGGAGAGGCCATCCTGACCGTCAAGGGCCTGGTGAAGGACTTCCCGATCCACTCCAAGGGCATCCTCAAACGCAGGGTCGGCGAGGTGCAGGCGGTCTCCGGGATCGACCTGGAACTGCGTGAGCACGAGACCCTCGCGCTCGTGGGCGAGTCGGGCTGCGGAAAGTCCACCACCGCGCGACTCATGCTCCAGTTGATCAAGCAGACGGCGGGCGAGGTGAACTACATGGGACAGCCGCTGCACTCGCTGTCCCCGCGCCAGATGCGGCCGCTGCGCCGCGACCTACAGCTGGTGTTCCAGGACCCGTTCGCCTCCCTGGACCCGCGTATGACGGTCTCGGACATCATCGCCGAACCGCTGCGGATCCACGGTCAGTCCAACGGCTCCGCCAAGAAACGGGTGGGGGAGCTGTTGGACCTGGTGGGCCTCAACATCGAGCACGGCTCGCGCTACCCGCACGAGTTCTCCGGCGGCCAGCGCCAGCGCATCGGCGTCGCCCGGGCGCTGGCGCTCAACCCCAGGGTGCTCATCCTGGACGAGCCGGTCTCGGCCCTGGACGTGTCCATCCAGGCCGGCGTGATCAACCTGTTGGAGGACCTCCAGGACGAGCTGGGCCTGTCGTACCTGTTCGTCTCGCACGACCTGTCGGTGGTCAAGCACATCGCCGACCGGGTGGCCGTGATGTACCTCGGCAAGATCGTGGAGACGGGTACGACCGAGCAGCTGTTCGGGGCGCCCGCGCACCCCTACACGCAGGCGCTGATCTCGGCCATCCCGCTGCCGGACCCGGTCAAGGAGCGGACCCGGGAGCGGATCGTCGTCACCGGCGACGTGCCCAACCCGGCCGACCCGCCGTCGGGCTGCCGGTTCCGGACCCGGTGCCCGAAGTTCGCCGGGGAGCTGTCGGAGAACGAGCGCACCAAGTGCGTGGAGGAGCCGCCGGCGCTGCTGGACCGGGGGGCCGGACACCAGGACGCCTGCCACTACTCGCGGGCGATCGAGCTGTTCTGACCCACCGTGCACGGCGTGGGGCCCGGCGGGCCGGCGCGGGGCGCGATCCCCGTACCGGCCCGCCGCCGTGCGCGCAGTCCGGAACCGGTCACGGCGCCCCCAGCGGGTTCTGGCAGGTCGACGGAGGCCGTGCCGCCTTCGCGGGGACCCTTCGCCGGCGACCCGCGCGAAGGGTCCTGGCACCGGGGTCCCGTACGGGTTAGGGTGCGGTGCCCTTTCCGTCCGTGACCGGTAGGAGACAATGAGTTGACAGCCCCAGCCATCCCCTGGATCCCCGCGTCCGTACGCCACCGTTTCGAGAACCGGCGCCGCGAGGGCCGTCGCAGTACCGTCTGGGCGGCCGCCGCGCTCGTCGCCGTGCCTCTGGTTCCGATGGCGCCGCCGGGCGCGTCCCCGGCGCACGCCGACCCGGCCGCGGCCGAGGAACGCCTGGAGGGCCTACGGCAGGACATCGACGCCCTCCTGGAGGATCCCTCCCTGGAGGGCGCGGTGTCCGGCCTGGTCGTCACCGACCCCGACACGGGCGAGGTCCTGTACTCGCGCGATGGCGGCGAACAGCTGCTGCCCGCGTCCAACATGAAGCTGTTCACCGCGGCGGCCTCCCTGGAGGTGCTGGGAGCCGACCACACCTTCTCCACCGAGGTGATGGTCGAGGGCCGCCCCGGCCACCGGCGTTCCGTGGAGGACCTGTACCTGGTGGGCGGCGGAGACCCGACCCTGTCCGAGGACGACCTGGACGAGCTGGCCGCCGACGTGGCCGAGTCCGGGATCGGGCTCGTACGGGGCGATGTGCGTGTCGACGACACCTGGTTCGACTCCGAGCGCCTCGTGGACGACTGGTGGCCCGAGGACGAGCCGTACGCGTACTCGGCGCAGATCTCCGCCCTCACGGTCGCCCACGGGGATCGCCACGACACCGGTGTGACCGAGGTCGTGGTCTCCCCGGGAGGGTCGGGCGGGCCGGCCGAGGTCGACCTCGGCGCCGCCGAGGGCTACGCCGAACTGGACAACCAGGCCCGTACCGGTGCCCCGGGCAGCGGCAACACCCTGGTCGTCGACCGGCGGGTGGGCACCAACACCATCACGGTGAGCGGCACGATCCCGGCCGACGGCGCTCCCGTGACCGTCCTGCGCACGGTGGACGAGCCCGCCGGGCTGGCCGGGCACCTCTTCGAACAGGCGCTGGAGCGGCACGGAGTCACCGTCATGGGCGGTGTGGAGCCAGGTGAGGCATCCGGGGGCCGGTTCGGGGCCAGGGTTCTGGCCGACCACGAGTCCCCCGAGCTGGAGAGGATCCTCGTACCGTTCATGAAGTTCAGCAACAACGGTCACGCGGAGATGCTCGTCAAGAGCATCGGCAGGGAAGTCGCGGACGAGGGCAGCTGGGACGCCGGGCTCACCGGCGTGGAGGACGCTCTGACCGGTCTGGGCGTGGACACCTCCGCCCTCGTCCTCAACGACGGATCCGGCCTGTCCCGGGGCAACCTGGTCACCGCCGACACGGTCATCGACCTGCTGTCGCGGGCACGCGGTGCCTCCTGGCACGGGATCTGGGAGGCGTCCCTGCCGGTGGCCGGGAAGAGCGACCCTTTCGTGGGCGGCACCCTGCGGTACCGCATGGGCGGCACCGCGGCTGAGGGCGTGGTGTCGGCCAAGACCGGCACCATGACCGGGGTCAGTGCACTGTCGGGATACGCGCCCGGACCGAACGGCGGTGAGCTGGTGTTCAGCATCGTCAACAACGGCCACAGCGGCCCGGCGCCCCGGGCGGTGCAGGACGCGGTCGCCATCAGGCTGGCCGAGTACATGGGCCACCGCACGCCCGTGGGCGTGCGCCCGCAGAGCGCACCCGCGGAGGCCGGCGGTGAGCTGGAGTGCTCCTGGGAGCTGACCTGCTGACAAGCCGCGGGTCCGGTCCGGACCTTTGAGCCATGGTCCGGAGGGCCACGGGGGAGCCGCCCCCGTGGCCCTCCGCGTGCTCCACGGGCGTGAACCCGTTCCGCCGTGGCGGCCACGGGACCGGGGCCGTTGAGCCGTTTCGACCCCCGAACCCCTTCTGCCAGGAGCGACGGCCCACGAAGGCGGGGAAACGGGTCTGGGCGTCGGCACCGCCGTCCTCGGTGTCACCGCTCCCGGCCGTTACGCGATGCGTGCGACACCAGCCGGCTGAGTGCGCGGTACACGGCGTCGGCTGTCAGCTCCGGGTCGGCGCAGCTGCGC
This sequence comes from Nocardiopsis sp. TRM 82005, assembly GCF_056312425.1. Taxonomy (NCBI): domain Bacteria; kingdom Bacillati; phylum Actinomycetota; class Actinomycetes; order Streptosporangiales; family Nocardiopsidaceae; genus Nocardiopsis; species Nocardiopsis sp. TRM 82005. The sequence continues at coordinate 52,281 of NZ_JBWDTQ010000020.1, read as the reverse complement.
AGGAACAAGCCGTCGACGGCGGCGCTCGCGCCCGCGCGATCGTCGGGGACGGGTAGGTGGGGCGTGAGGAAGGCGTCCACGGCCCGGTTCCAGCGCTCGGTCTGCGGGCGAAGGGCCGGGCGCCGGGCGGCGAGCATGAACAGCTCGCACTCGGCCATCACGTGGGCCCGCTCGGGCCCCGACCCCGCCGCGATGATCCCGGCGAGGGCGCGCATGGCCGCGTCCGTGTCGTCGGGCAGGGCCGCCAGGGCGGCCACGTAGGCGTCGTTGACCCGGGTGAGGGTGTCCACGAGCAGGTCGTCGACGGTCGCGTAGTAATAGGTGACCGCGCTGGGCGGGACCCCGGCCTCGGCGGCGACGCGTCGCTGGCTGACCGCCGCCACGCCGTCGCGTTCGACCACGCGCATGGTGGCGTCCAACAGCTGTCGGCGGCGCCGCTCGCCCTTGCGTCTGCGGCCGTCGGTGATCATCTCCGGGTCGGTGTCCGCCACGCTCACCCCCTTCAATGCCGACCGCCCATCTCCAGGGCCATCACCCCGCCGATGATCAGGGCGATCCCGCCCACCTGGATCCAGGTGAGCGTCTCACCGAAGAGCACGGTGCCGATCACGGCGACCAGTGCGATGCCCACGGCCGCCCACACCCCGTAGGCCAGTCCGAGGCCCATGCCCCGGGTGAGGGACTGGCTGAGCATGAGGAAGGCCAAGGCGTACCCGACCACGACGAAGACCGAGGGGATCAGGCGGGTGAAGCCCTCCGAGAGCTTGAGCGAGGTGGTGGCGACCACCTCGGAGATGATCGCCCCGACCAACCAGAGCCATGCCATGTCACCCTCCCGACAAGAAAGCTGAGCGTTCGACCAGATTTCTCGGACAAAAAACCTGAGCGTCCGCACCAGATCCTAGTCCAGAAGATCCCCCGGAGCACGGTGCCGGTCGCGGATGCCCGTAATCTCGTTCCCGAGGGAGGCTGACATGTACCCCCGGGGTGTATTATCGGCGGTTCTGGTGCTCTCACCCTCAGGGCGTCAGTGATAACCGCTCTATACCGATGCGCGGGATTTCAGAACCTTTTGGGCACACGCGCGTCTTACTGGTAGTACACGGTGTTCAAGGCATGACATGGAGGTGCCAGACGTGACAGGCAGGACACCCGGGGCGGTGATGCGCCGGTTCGGTATCGGACTGGTCGCGCTGACGCTCGCCGCCACAGCCTGCACATCCGGTGAGGCCGAGACGCAGAGCGGCGGTTCCGGCTCCTCCGAGGCCGAACCCGCGGAGTTGGTGATCTCCCCCGAGGACGGCACCGAGGAGATCGCGCCGGACTCGCCCGTGCGGGTCACCGCGGAGAGCGGCGTCATCACCGATGTCCAGGTGGACCAGGTCGTCGTCGACGAGGCCTCCGCCACGGAGGCCGAGGAGGACGCGGACCTCTACGACGTGACCGGCACCCTCAACGGGGACGGCACCGAGTGGGTCAGTGACTGGAACCTGCGCCCCGGTTCGGAGGTCGTGGTCACCGCCACCGCCGAGAACGACGCCGGCGAGAAGGCCGAGCTCGTCCACGAGTTCACCACTCTGCCCGCGGTCGCAGGACAACGCCTGGAGCTTGCGTCCAACTTCCCCGTCTCCGGTGACACCGTCGGTGTGGGTATGCCGGTCGTCATCAACTTCGACCTGCCGGTCACCAACAAGGCGCAGGTCGAGAACTCCATGGAGGTCGTCTCCGAGCAGGGCATCGAGGGCGCCTGGAACTGGACCAACGACCAGACCGCTGTGTTCCGCCCCGAGGAGTACTGGGAACCCCACCAGGCCGTCACCGTCGACCTGCGCCTCGCGGGCGTCGAGGCCTCCGAGGGCGTCTACGGCGTGAGCAACCACCAGCTCGACTTCGAGGTCGGCCGTGAGCTGATCGCGACCATGCACGTGCCCGACCACGAGATGGTCATCACCGTCGACGGCGAGCAGGAGCGCACCATCGAGGTGAGCAACGGCAAGGCCAACCGCCGCTTCGACACCACGAGCAGCGGCACCCACGTGCTGATGGAGCGGTACGAGCACATCACCATGGACTCCACCACCGTGGGTATCCCCGAGGACTCCCCGGGCTCCTACAACGTGGACGTGCAGTACGCGGTCCGCACCTCCAACAGCGGTGAGTTCGTGCACGAGGCCTCCTACAACCCCGCCATCGGCTCGTCCAACACCTCCAACGGCTGCACCAACCTGCGGATGGACGACGCCCGGTGGTTCTTCGAGAACACCCTGATGGGCGACGTGCTGGACACCACCGGTACCGACCGCGAGTTCGAGTGGGACAACGGCTGGGGTTTCTGGCAGAAGTCCTGGGACGAGTGGCTGGACGGGAGCGTGACCGGCGAGCCGCAGGTCACTGACGGCTCCGGTACCCCCGGCTCCGTCCACGGCGAGCAGTAACCGCCGCCCGAACGCCGAAGGGGCGCCGGGAACCGCACGGTTCCCGGCGCCCCTTCTCATGTTCTCCGCCCGGCCCTCCCCGCCCTCGGGCACTCCGGTCAGCCCTCCCGGGACAGCCGGGCGACGACGGCGTCTATCACCAACTCGGTCACGGCGGCCATGTCGACGGACTCGGGGTCCAGGAGCCACTGCACCTGCGAGCCGTCCATCACGGCGATGATCGCCGCCGCCGCGGCCTGCGCGGGGGAGCGCCCGTCCGGCCCGGGCGTGTTGGCGGGCCCCCGGTACCTCGGTTCGAGCCGGTCCAGGACGGCGTCGCCGATCTCTCGGCGCAGCACTGTGTAGCGGTCTCGGAACCACTCCTGCGCCGGGTGCTCGTCGGTGGCGCTCTCCGCCGACAGCACCGCGTACAGCTGGGTGGTCCCCGGGCGGTCCGCGTTGCGCTCGGCGGTGGAGACCAGGTGGTCCAGCATCCGGCTGCCCTCCGGAGCCGGATCGTTGTCGTCGCGCAGCTCCAGGACCGCGGTGAGCAGATCGGTCTTGGACCCGAAGTGGTGCAGGACCCCCGCCGGGGTGATGTCGAGCATCGCCGCGATGTCGGCCAGCGAGGTGTTGTGGAAGCCCTGGGAGGCGAACACGTCGGCGGCCGTGCGCAGGATCTGTTCGCGCCGGTTCACCCGCCTGCGCGGTGCCGGGGCCTCGGCGCCGGTGGAGGGACGTGTGTCCGGCGCTGGGGTGCTCTCGCTCATTCCTGCTCTCCGCTTCCTGCGCTCCTGCGGGAGCGCTCCGGGTCCGTGGCTGGGGTCGGGGACCCAGTCTTCTACGGTATCGAGATTCCCACAGCACTATTGCTTAATGAATATTAAGTAAGTAAGGTTCCGGCTCAAGAGACGTACGTCACAGGACCAGGGGCTCATGAGTTCAGACCTTCACATCCGCCTCACCCGGATCCCGCTGGAGGACAAGGTGCGCCTGCTGACCGGCCGCACCGGATGGGTCCTGCACGAGAGCCCCGAGGCCGGGCTGCTGGCGCTCACCCTCTCCGACGGCCCCGCCGGGGTACGCGGCACCGAGGCCACCCAGGAGGAGCACTCGGCCAGTACCCCCAGTCCCACCGCGGTCGCCGCGGCCTGGGACACCGGGCTGATGGAGCGCACCGGCCGCTTCTTCGCCGCCGAGGCCCGGCGCAAGGACGTCGACGTCGTCCTCGCGCCGGTGCTCAACCTCCACCGCTCACCCGTCGGCGGGCGCCACTTCGAGTGCTTCTCAGAGGATCCCCTCCTCACCGGAGAACTCGGCGCGGCCTTCGTGCGCGCCGTCCAGGGAGAGGGCGTGGGGACCTGCCTCAAGCACTTCATCGGCAACGAGACCGAGCACGAGCGCACCAGCTACCGCGCCCGCATCGACGAGCGCACTCTGCGCGAGGTCTACCTGCCGCCCTTCGAAGCCGCCCTGGAGGCAGGCGCCTGGACCGTCATGGCCGCCTACAACGGCGTGGACGACGGCGCGGAGTCCAACAGCATGACCGACCACCGACGCCTGCTCACAGGGCTGCTCAAGGAGGAACTCGGCTTCGACGGCGTGGTGGTCAGCGACTGGACGGCCGCCCGCAGCACCGCGCCCTCCGCCAACGCCGGGCTCGACCTGGTCATGCCCGGCCCGCGCGGTCCCTGGGCCGAGGGCGACGCCCTACTGCGGGCCGTCCGCGCCGGCGAGGTCCCCGAGTCGGCCGTCGACGACAAGGTCGTCCGCCTCCTGCGCCTGGCCGGTCGGGTCGGCAAGCTCGACCGTGACACCCCGCCCGCCGTCGAAGGCGAGGACGAGCGCGTCCTCCTGCGTGAGATCGGCTCACGCGGCCACGTCCTACTCCGCAACGAGGACGACCTGCTGCCCGTCGCCGCCGACGGCGTGCGGCGGATCGCGCTCATCGGTCCGAACGCGGTGGACGCCTACACCCAGGGCGGCGGCAGCGCACACGTCAACCCCAAGTACCTGGTCAGCCCCGCCGAGGGACTCCGCGAGGCCCTGCCCGACGGCGTGGAGCTCACCGTCGTGCGCGGCGGTGATCCCCGAAGGCACCTGCCGGATGTCTCACGCGACCTCGTCACCTCGCTGGGCATGACCCTGTTCGACCCCTCCGGCGACCCCGTCGGCACCCCCGAGCTCGACCGCACCGCCTTCCACGTCGGCGTGGACGACCCCCGCGCGGTCAGGGCCGTCGCCACCGCCGAACTCCGCCTCACCGAACCCGGCCTCCACCGGATCGAGGTCGGCGTGGTCGGCCGCCACACCGTCCGCGTCGACGGAGAAGTCCTGGCCGAGGGCGGTCGCACCGCCTCCGACGCCGAGATCCTGGAGTCCCGGCACAGCCACCCCGACGGACCCGGCACCGAGATCGAGGTCGGCGCCCCCCGCACAGTCCACGTCGAGATCGAACTGGAGGTCGCCGACTTCGGCGGATTCGGCCGCGGCGTCATCGCCCAACTCCGCCACCTGCCGCCCGGACCCTCCACCGAGGAGGAGATCACCGAGGCGGTCCGGGCCGCCGAGGAGGCCGACGTCGCGATCGTGGTGGTCGGCACCAACGACGAGGTCGAGTCCGAGGGCTACGACCGCCCCACCCTCTCCCTGCCCGGGCGCCAGGACGAACTCGTCCGCCGCGTCGCCGCCGCCAACCCGCGCACCGCCGTCGTGGTCAACGCCGGAGCACCCGTGCTCCTGCCCTGGCTCGACGAGGTCCCCGCCGTCCTGTGGTCGTGGTTCGGCGGCCACGAGTACGGACACGCCCTCGCCGACACCCTCACCGGGCGGTCCGAGCCCACCGGCAGGCTCCCCTGGACCCTGCCCCGCGACCACGCCGACGTCCCCGTCATGGACCCCCGGCCCGACGACGGGGTCATCACCTACGACGAGGGCGTGTTCGTCGGCTACCGCGCCTACGACCGTGACGGACGTGACCCCCACCGCCCCTTCGGGTTCGGGCTCGGCTACACCGACTGGGAGATCACCGGGGCCTTTCTCGGTGAACCCCTCCCCGAACGCGCCGACGGCCGACTCACCGGCCCCGTCCGCGTCACCGCGACGCTTACCAACACCGGTGCCCGACCTGGGCGTCATGTGGTGCAGGTCTATGTGGAGCCCCCCTCCGACAGCGCGGGCACCACGCGCCCGGTGCGGTCCCTGGCCGCGTTCACCTCCGTACGGGCCGAACCCGGAGAGGAGGCCACCGTCCACCTCGACGTCCCGCCGCGTGCCTTCGCGGTCTGGGACCCCGACACGCACTCGTGGCACACCCCGGAAGGGCCCTACCGCCTCGCGGTCGGCTCCTCCAGCCGCGCCATCGCGCACCGCCTCCCCCTCGACCCGCGTTAGGGCATGTCACCCGGCTCGCTCTGCCCGAGTGTTCGGGAGCCCGCCGACGGCCTTCGGCCACAGTTCCCCCGGTCCTACCCTCGACACATCCAGGACCCGGGGTGTACGAACCAGCCCCCCACAGAAGGTCCCCCCAAGGAATCAGTATGAAGACTCCCATCCCCCCACCCGGCGGAGTGTCCCGCCGAGGGCTGCTCCGCGCCGGCCTGACGGCGTCTGCGCTCGGACCGGCCGCGGCGCTCGGCGGATGCGCCGCCACCGTCGGCCCGGCCGAGAACCGGCCGATCGTCCCGCCCAAGGACCCCGACGAGAACATCACGCTCACGTACTGGACCTGGTGGCCGGGCTTCCAGGCGGTGGCCGACCTCTGGAACGCCGAGCATCCCGACATCCAGGTCAGGGCCGTGACCATCCCCGGAGGGCTCGACGGCGGGTACGCGAAGATGTTCAACTCGCTGGTCGCGGGCAACCAACCCGACCTGGCACAGGTGGAGTTCTTCCAGCTCCCCTCCTTCCTCCTGGAGAACGGGCTGGAGGACCTCGGCCAGTACGGAGCGCTGGAGTACGCCGACCGCTACGACGAGTGGCAGTGGCTCCAGGCCTCCTACATCGGCGGCCACTACGGCATGCCCGTGGACTCCGGACCGCTGATGTACTTCTACCGCGCCGACAAGTACGAGGAATGGGGCGTCGACGGTGCCCCCGCCACCTGGGAGGAGTACGCCGAGGCCGCCCGCCGCGTCGCCGCGGCCGAGGACGGCGCCTTCATCGAGTCCTTCCCCGTCGGCGACGCGGACTGGCTCGCGGGCATGTGCATGCAGGCTGGAGCCCGGTGGTTCAGCACCGAGGGCGGTGAGTGGTCGGTCAACTTCGTCGACGACGCCTCGGTACGGGTGGCCGAGTTCTGGGAGGGGCTGGTTCGCGAGGGCGTCCTCAACCTCACCCACGCCGTATGGTCCACCGGCTGGTACCAGGCCCTGCAACAGGGCACGATCGGCACGTGGACGGTCGGCAGCTGGGGCGACGCCATCATCAAGGGCAACGACCCCGACAACCCCGGCCGGTGGAAAGTCTCCGGCATGCCCCAGTGGGACGAGGGGCAGCGCAGGGAGGGCACCTGGGGAGGCTCGGCCTCGGTCGTGCTCAGCGGGGCGCCCCACCCGTACGAGGCGGTGCGGTTCGCGAACTGGCTCAGCACCGACCAGCGTGCGGTGGACGCCATGATCACCGAGTGCGGGATCGGCTGGGCGGCCTCGGAGGAGGTCAACGACGAGTCGGTCCGCAACCAGGGACCCGACCCCTACTTCTCGGACCAGAACTACACCGGCATCGTCGCCGAGGCGACCGAGTACATCCCCACCGGCTGGGAGTGGGGGCCGACCCTGTCCAGCACCAAGGACCACATCGGTGACGCGTTCCGCTCCGCCGTCGCCAACGGGACCTCCTTCGTGGACGCCCTGGCCACCGCGCAGGAGAACACCGTCAACGACATCCGCGCCAAGGGCCTGTCGGTGAGGAGCGCGTCATGACCGCCACCACGCGTACCGCGCCCGGAGCCGACTCCCCGAGCATGCCGCGCACCGGCGCCGCCGCACCGCCCGGCCGCCGGTTCCGGGCCGGAGTCCTGGTGCCCTGGGGGTTCGTCGGACCGTTCCTGGCGCTGTTCGTCCTGTGCTTCGTCCTGCCGATCATGTACGCGGTCTACCAGAGCTTCATCCAGATCCGCCGGTTCGGTCTGTTCGGCGAGGAGGGCCGGGAGACCGTCTTCGCCGGGTTCGACAACTACTCCCGGGCCCTGGGCCAGGAGACGTTCGTCGACTCCATCGGCCGGGTCCTGCTCTTCGGCGTCGTCCAGGTCCCGGTCATGCTCGGACTGGCCCTGGTGCTGGCCCTGCTCCTGGAGTCGGCCTCGGCGAAGTGGCCCGGGTTCTTCCGGGCCCTGTACTTCATGCCCTACGGAGTCCCCGGAGTGGTGGCCTCGCTGCTGTGGGGGTTCCTGTACGTCCCGGGCCTGTCCCCGATCCTGGACGTGTCCGGGCTGGTGGGCCTGGAACTGGACCTGCTCGGCCCGAACAGCGTGCTGTGGTCCATCGCCAACATCATCACGTGGTTGTTCATCGGCTACAACATGCTGATCCTCATCGCGCAGCTCAAGACGATTCCGCACGAGCTGTACGAGTCGGCGCGCATCGACGGGGCCGGACCGCTCCAGACCGCCTGGAACATCCAGCTGCCGCTGATCCGCCCCGCCCTGGTGCTGACCACCATCTTCTCGATCATCGGCACCCTCCAGCTGTTCGCCGAGCCGCAGATCCTGGCGGCGTTCACGGTGAACATCGACTCCGCGTACACGCCGAACATGGCAGCGTTCAACTCCGCGTTCACCGACAACGACTACAACGTGGCGGCGGCGCAGTCGGTCATCGTGGCCCTGACCGCGTTCGTGCTCTCGTTCGGGTTCCTCTGGTTGGTCAACAGGAAGGACCGGCAGCGATGACCACGACCGACGTCAAGAAGGACGGCACGGCACCCGCGCGCCGCCGCACGGGCCGGGGTACCGCGACCGGGGCCTCCACGAAGTCCAAGATCCTGGTCACCGCGATCCTCGCCGTCGCCGCCGCCTATTTCCTGGTTCCGGTGTACTGGGTGTTCGTGGCCTCGACCAAGACCACCTCGGACCTGTTCAACTCGTTCGGGTTCGGACTGGGCGAGGAGTTCGCCCTGTTCACGAACGTCCTTGAGGTCTTCACCTACAACGACGGCATCTTCTGGCGCTGGACCCTCAACAGCCTCCTGTACTCGGTGCTCGGCGCCCTGCTGGCCACCGTGCTGGCCGCGGCCGCCGGATACGCCCTGGCCAAGTACGACTTCCGGGGCCGTGAGCTGGTCTTCGGCCTGGTCCTGGGCGGCGTGCTCGTCCCGGCGGCGGCCACCGCGCTCCCGCTGTACCTGCTGTTCAGCCAGATCGGCCTGGCCAACACCTACTGGGCGGTGCTGCTGCCCAGCCTCATCTCCCCGTTCGGGCTCTACCTGTGCCGGATCTACGCCGACGCATCGGTGCCCGACTCCATCATCGAGTCGGCCCGGCTGGAGGGTGCCGGCGAAGGGCGCATCTTCTTCACGCTCGGGTTGCGCATGATGGCCCCCGCACTGGTGACGGTGTTCCTGTTCCAGATGGTCGGCATCTGGAACAACTACTTCCTGCCGCTGGTGATGCTCGCCGACGAGGAGCTGTACCCGATCACCCTGGGCCTGGTGACCTGGCAGTCCTACCAGGGCCGCGACATCGACATGTACATGCGGGTGGTCACGGGATCCATGTTGTCGGTCATCCCGCTGATCATCGCCATCATCGTCCTCCAGCGCTTCTGGCGCGGAGGCATGACCGCGGGCGCCGTCAAGGGCTGACCCGCACCGGCGGGGCCTCCGACCGAGCCCTTCGGGGGTCCCGCCGTCCCAGACCTTCCTCCTGTTTCCTTCAACCGTTCCCGTGCTCAGCCGCGCGCCCGTAGAGTTGGTAGCGGCGCTTCGCCGCAGGGGCCGGGCCCTCACCAGGCCCGGATGCCGCCGAGCGGAGCAGGCAGGCGCTCGTTCAGCCAGGTCCAGGTGCCGTCGTTCTCGGTGAAGCGGCGCTGGACGCGTTCCACCTCCGTGAGCGGGTGCGCGAACACCTCAGTCCACGCCCCGGCGGTGCGCTCCTCCAGGTAGAGGCTGTGCGCGTCGGTGCGCATGCGCACCGCCTGAAGGGTGTGGGAGAAACCGTCGCGCAACTGGATGCGGTAATAGGCCATGGGAAGTCCCTGGAAGTGTGGTTCGTCCTGGTCGACAGGGCGGTGCGTTTCCCGGGGCGTATGCGGTCGGGCCGCGAAAGTCCCCGCAGGGCGGCGGCGAGAGTGCCGGAACCCGGAGTGCTCCGGGGAACGGGTGCGGTGCCGGGGCACCGTGCTGTCCGTGGTTTCGGACATTACTCCTGTCCGGTACGCGGTGTGACCGTAAACGAGAGTACGGTGGGTGAAAACCAGATGATCCGTCGGTGAGTACAGACTCTGTTTCGGAAAAAAGCTTTGTTATCACCGCATAACACGTGATTCGTTATGAGTGGCTGGGATCCGCTGGACGCTCCCCCGCAAGTGCACGATCTCCTGGATGGCCTCGTCCGGGTGGGGCTCCATTACCCTCGTGAAGGCACCCTTCGCTCCCGAGTGCTCCCCTTTCACGTTGCCCCGCCCCGAATGAGCGAGGTCCCCCTCAAGTGTCCACAGCTTCCTTCACCGTTCTGCTGCCCACGACCGTCACCGACCTGACCCCGGACGATCCGGTCAGAATCGGCCCCTACCGGTTGCTCAAACGGCTGGGAGCGGGCGGGATGGGTCTCGTCTACGCGGCACAGGACGAGGGCGGCCAGCTGGTGGCCGTCAAGCTGATCCACCCGGAGTACGCGTCGGCCGGCGACTTCCGGGCGCGTTTCGCGCGCGAGGTGGACTTGCTGGGCCGTGTGGGCGGCGCCTGCGCGGTGCCGCTGCTGGAGGCAGACACCGAGGCTGCCCGGCCCTGGCTGGCGACCCCGCTCGTGCGCGGCATGACGCTGAGCGAGTACCTGCGCAAGCACGGCCCGCTGAACGAGGAACTGCTGCGCGGCCTGGCGGTGGGGGTGGCCGAGGCGCTGGCCCAGATCCACGAGGCGGGGATCGCGCACCGCGACCTCAAGCCCTCGAACATCGTTCTGTCCCCGGAGGGGCCGCGGGTCCTGGACTTCGGGGTGGCGCGGGCGATCGACCAGACCGCCATCACCCGCACCGGGATGCTGAGCGGCTCGCCAGGGTGGATCAGTCCGGAGCACTACCGCGGCGAGCCGGTCTCCACGGCCGACGACGTGTTCGCGTGGGGTGCGTTGGTGTCGTACGCGGCTACGGGCCGCCCGCCGTTCGGGGCGGGGAACGCGGCCGCCGTGGCGCACCGTGTGCTGAACGCCCCGCCGGACACCGAGGGCCTCTCAGGACCCCTGGCGGACCTGGCCCTGCGGGCGCTGAGCAAGCAGGCGGAGGACCGGCCCACCGCGCTGGAACTGGTGCACGGTGTGGTCCAGGCCGCCTCTCCGGGCCGGACCATCGCACCGATCCACGATGTCGGGACCGCTGCCGCGGCCACCGCAGGTGTGCTGGACCGCGACTGGCACGGTGTGCGGACGGGGGCCGAGCGCGAGTACGAGATCCCCGCTGTTCGCGGAGGTGGGAACAGGGGACGGTTCCTGGCCCGCACCGGGGCCGCCCTCGGCGCCCTGGTCCTCTTGGCGGGCCTCACCGCGGGCGGGGTGGCCCTCGGCCAGAACTGGGAGCACCTGCCCATGGCAGCGTGGTTCGAGTCCGAGGAGGAGCAGGAACCCGCGGAGGAGGAGACCCCGGAGGAGGAGCGCCGCGTACCCGGGCCCGTCTCCCAGGAGGAGCCCTCCGAGGAGCCTTCGGAGGAACCGTCCGAGGAACCCAGCGAGGAGCCCTCCGAGGAGCCCTCGGAGGAACCGTCCGAGGAACCAGTGGAGACGGAGGAGCCCGAGGAGACGGAGGAACCCGAGCCCGAAGCCCCTCCGGAGCCGGTGACGGTGCCGCTGACCGTGTTCAACGCCGAGGGGGTCTGCCAGGATTCGCGCGCGCAGGAGTGTGCCCTGCGGCTGGTCCACGACCCCTACACCTCCTACTCCGCTGCCGGCAACCGCGCGGGACAGGTGTGGCACGGTGACGTCCTCCAAGCGACGTGCCTGGTCACGAACGGTGTCACCGTCACGGACGAGAGCGGGATGAGGACCAGCGACCTGTACCTGGTCTCCACCGGGGGCGGCGTCACCGGCTGGCTGCCGGGCGTGCGTACGCGCGACAACGCCCAGGTCCGGATCTGCGAGGGCCACGAGGTCTGACGGCCCCTGGTGCGCGGGGAGGGTCAGGCGGCGGCGAGGCGGGCGCGGGTCTCCATCAGGGCGAATCCCAGCAGGTTGAGGCCCCGCCAGCGCTCGGGGACCCGCGCGTCGTCGTTCTTGGCACCCAACCCGATGCCCCACACCCGGTCGCGGGGGCTGGCCTCCACCAGCACCCGTTCGCCGGTGCCCAGCAGGAACTCCCGCAGGTCCGTGTTCTGGCCGAACTTGGCGACACCGCCCTCGACCACGATCCCGAACCGGGCCGCCTCCCAGGCGCTCTGGTCGAAGCCGCGCACTTGGCGGCCTATCGCCTTGGCGTCGCGGGGGTGGCCCGAGGCGAGGATCCGCTCCTCGGCCTCGGCGTCGCCGAACAGGCGCGCCTTGGCGGCCATCATGTAGTGCTCAGCGGTGGGGTAGCCGGTCCCGTCCACGGTGAAGCCGGCGGGCCACCACTGCGAGAGGCAGCTCGCCGACACACCACCGGAGGCGGGCGGCTGGTGACCCCAGAAGCACAAGTACTTCACCCGCCCCTTCGAGGCGATCAGCTCCTCCACCGTGCGCGCGTCCGCGGGATCGCATGTGTCCGTCATGGCGGGGAGTGTCCCAGACGGCGGTGACAAACGGCCTCAGTCGAACTGGAAGGACCGTTTGGCCAGCCCGTGCCAGAACCCGTCCACCGTGGACAGCGAACGCTCGTGTCCGTCCAGCCCGGCGCCCAGCGCCACGAACAGCGGAGCGAAGTGGTCGCTGCGCGGGTGCGCGATCGCGGCGGCCGGGGCCTTGCGACCGAAGTCCAGGAGCGTGTCCACGTCGTGGTCGGCCACGGTCCGGTAAACCCAGTCGTCGAACTCCACCGACCAGGAGGGCGCCTCCCCATGGGCACGCGGGGACATCTCGCGCAGATTGTGCGTCGTGAAACCGCTGCCGACGATGAGGACCCCCTCGTCGCGGAGCGGAGCCAGGCTGCGCCCCAGGGCGAGCAGCCGAACCGGGTCGAGCGTGGGCATGGACACCTGGAGAACAGGGATGTCCGCCTCGGGATACATCTCCTTCAGGGGGACGTAGGCGCCGTGGTCGAGTCCTCGGGCGGGATCCTGGTACAGCGCCCCACCTGGGCCGGTGACGAGTCCGCGAACGCGTCCGGCGAGTGACGGCGCACCCGGGGCGGGATATGTGACTCCGTAGTAGCGTTGCGGAAAGCCCCAGAAGTCGTAGGTCAGAGGGACTCCGTCCGCTGTGGCGCCGACGGTGAGTGGAGCGTCTTCCCAGTGCGCCGAGACGACGAGGACCGCACTCGGGCGGGTGATGTCCTCGGCCCAGTCGGCCAACTGGCGGGTCCACCCGGTGTCGTCCGCCAGCGGCGGCGCCCCATGGCTGAGGTACAGAGTCGGCATGCGTGTCGGCCGCTGTGCCATGGATGTCCTCCAGTGGAGATCAGGTTTTTGACTAGGAAACAATTGAATCCTCAAGTTATTCCTGGGGGAGCGAGCCGGATGGCCGACGCGGAGTGGCTCGACGAGGATGAGCAGCAGACCTGGCGGACCTTCCTGTCCGCCGTCCACCTGCTGGAGGGCGCACTGGACCGGCAGCTCAGACGCGACTCCGGTATGCCCCACGCTTACTACCAGGTCCTCGCGATGCTCTCCGAGGCACCGGGGAACGAGCTGACGATGACCGAACTGGCCGGGCTGCTGAAGTCCTCGCCCAGTCGTCTCTCACACGCGGCCGCCCGCCTGGAGGGGGACGGGCTGATCCGCCGCTTCAAGCGCACGGGGGATCGGCGCACCACCATCGCCGGGCTCACGCCGCACGGGATGGAGGTGCTGCGCTCGGCGGCGCCGGGCCACGCGCGCGAGGTCCGGCGGGCGCTGTTCGACGCGCTCACCGGTGAACAGGCCGACCAGCTGCGCGAGATCGCGGAGTCCATGCTCGACGTGCTCGATCCGCGGGGGGAGGAGCCCCGGTACCCGGGATCGTCCGGCACGGAGAGCCATAACTAAGGCACATGCTGTTATGCGCCCTGATCAGGGTCGATGCCGCGTGTGAGAAATATTTGGCCTCCGCACTCTATGTGTCCGGGCGGATGCGTATTACTATCTGGCTTCCCGGGAAAAGGTTGTAGTCTCAAATGTTGGACTGGGATGCGGCCTTCTTCCGGGGTACCCGCTCACAGAACAGGAATTCCAATGACCGAGAGATCGCTCATGCCCAGGATCGGCGACGTCACCACACTGCTCGCGAGAGTGGTGGTCGGCGTCGTCTTCGTCGCCCACGGTTGGTCGAAGGCGACCGACCTCGACGGCACGGCCCAGGGTTTCGCCGCCATGGGGATCCCCTTCCCCGAGTTCTCCGCGCTCCTCGGGGTCTTCATCGAGGCGGGAGCCGGACTGGCGCTCATCGTCGGCTTCGCCCTGCCCCTCGCCGGAGTCCTTCTGGCCTTCATGATGGCCAACGCCTACTACTTCGCCCACCTCGGCGACCCGCTGGTCAGCGGCTTCGAGTTCCCGCTGGTCCTCGGTGCCACCGGTCTGGCCCTCGGGTTCTCGGGCGGCGGCTACACCCTGGACCGCCTCATGCCCTGGGGGCGCGCCCGTCGCCGGGCCCCGGAACCCGCACAGGCCTCCTGACCAGGTACCCGGCCGCCCGTCGCCGGAGGCGGGCGGCCGGGTATCAGGAACCTCTTTTCTTTCTTGCTTATCTTCTTTAACAATTCAGACAGAAGAGAACCGTCTCTTTTCCTGGCGCAACATGGTGCTCCTGGCCTTTTGTGCAAGATGGGTAGAATCAGCGCACAAAAACATTCAGCCCCGCCTGCCGAACGGGAGCACCGTGTTCCACCTGGCCCCCCACGCGTTCGATTCCGACTGGCAGCTGCGCGTCACCGACCGCCATGGCACGGCCCTCCACGGAGCGGCGGTACTGGTGGCACCGGAGTACGCGCTCACCTGTGCGCACGTGGTCTGTGAGGCCGTCGCCGAGTCCGGCGGGAATCCTGGGCCCGGGAGCACCCTGCGCCTGGACGCCCCTCGCGGGGGACCCGCGTGGGAGGCCACCGCCGCGGTCACCGCTGACGGCTGGTGGTGGGACACCGCCGCGCCCTGGGACGTGGCCGTCCTCCGCCTCGACCGCCCCGCCCCGGCACGTCCCGCGGTCCCCGCCCGGCACCGTGTCGGCGACCGGGTCCGTGTGCTCGGCTTCCCCCGCGCCGAGAGCGGCCGCTGGGTGACCGGGCGGATCGCCGGAACGGGCGGTAGCCGCTTCGGCTACGTCCAGATCGACGTCGACTCCGCCGCCGGCCTCACCGTTCTGCCGGGGTTCAGCGGCAGCGGTGTCCGAGAGGAGGGGGAGAACGCCCTCCTCGGGCTCCTCTGCGAAAGGCTCGGGGACGGCAGAGCGGGGTGGATGATTCCGATGGAGGCGATCCCCCGGGTGTGGCCGACCGAACGGACCGGGAGGACCGGTGCGGTGACGAGTGGCGGCCAGGAGGCCCTCACACGCACCGCCAGGGCGATGACCGACCTGCGCACCCTGCTCCTGCCCGATCCGCGGCTCGACTTCTACCTCGCGCTCGACCCCCGGCTGCGCCGCAGGCTCCGCGCGGACCAGGACCTCCAGACCTTCACCGCACAGCTGGTCGCCCTCGCCCACGGGGAGTACGGCCTGCTCCGTGAGGTCCTCAGCCTCCTCGACGCACGGGAGGAGGGCAGTGCGGGCATGCTCAGAGTCCGCGAGGCGGCGGTGCCGTTGCTGGAGGACCCGGCCGTATGAGCGAGACACCGACGAAGACGGGGGGACACCCACCAGCGGGCGGGCCAGAACCCGTGGTCCCGGTCCCGGCGGGCGGCGGGGAGGAGGAACTGGTCGACGCGCTGTGCGAGATCCGGCACGTCTTCTCCCAGGACTCGCGCGAGCAGTTGGCGCACAAGCTGCCGCGGCGGATACGGCGCAACCTGCGACTGGACGGCCCCGCGGCGGGATTCGCCCGGGACCTGGTCCGCCTCTGCCGGGACCAGGTCCGCCTCGGCTGCCTCGTGCGCTGGGTCCTCTACTTGGAGGAGGGCGGTCGGAGTTCGCGCGCGGTGGCCCTGGCGGCTGAACCCCTGGTCCACGTCGAGGAGTGGGAGCAGCTCTCCCGGATCCTGCCCGACGGAACCACCGCTGCCGACGTCTGCCTCGTCCGGGAGGAGCTGCGGCGGCACGCCCCGACCCTGGTCGCCGAGGCATTCGAGGCCGCTCTGGCCGATCAGCTCGTCCTCTCCGAGGCCCCGCCCGCCACGGCCTGGGACAGGCTCGTGGACCTGGCCGAGATGGCCGTGCCCGAGGGCGGCGAGCCCCCGCTGCGTGTGTTCTGCTCGTTGCTGCCCTCCTACCTTCCCCTGGTGGTCTGCGGTGACCTGGTCGACCTCTGGGGCGGCGGGCGACGCGACAGCCCGACCGCTGCTCCGGGCGCCCGGACGCCGGCCCGGCTCGTCGTCCACGTCACCCAGGGAGGGGACAGGGACCGCTACGACGTCGAGCACTGGATGGTTCTCAGCGAGAGGCAGGGGCGGATCCCGGACTTCTGCGTCCACGGCCACGCCGCGAGCATGGTGCCGGAACGCATCGGCGACTACGTCAACGGCCTGCTCACCCTCATGGAGGTGGACCACCGCACGGGCCACCACGAGGGCATGCGTGTGGAACTGGTCGGGCGGCTGGACCTGCTCCGTGCCCTGGAGGCCGAGCAGTGGCAGAAGGCGGGCAGAGGCGAGGGACGGCTCGGCGCCCGGGCCGAGGTGGTCTACCGGGTGGAGGAGCTGGTGGACAGCGCGGGCAGGAGCACCGACGAGGCCAGGCGGACCTGCGCCCGCCGCTGGGAGGACCTCGAACACGCACACGAGGCCCTGCACCTGGACACCGCGCACGAGGCCGAGAGGAGGACGAGAAAAGGCGGACGGACGTATCAGGAGCCATTGGCCGAACGGCTGCGGGACGATAGAATTCTTGTCCTATCCGTTCCCTCCCATCTGGACGAGTGCTACACACCGGTCTGGTTGGCGGTCACGATCGGTGTTCCGGTTGTGGTCTGGCGTTCCACCGGTAATGGACCGGGGATCGGGCCATGGCTCAATCTGGGGAAGGTGGGGCGAGAGGTGGCGGTGTCGCCCGACAGAATACGGACACTTCCCAAAGCACTCCACGAATCCCGCTCGGGATGCTTTTCTCCGGGCGATACCGGGTACATCGAAGAAAGCTTCGAGGTCGCCGTCTTCTACAACGACTCCCTTCCGGTTCTGCCCGACCCCCGACAGATGACCAACCACAGCATCCGATAGCCCCCCTTGGGCGCGGCTCGAAGGGCCTGCCATGACCACACCAGCCGAACCCGGGTCCACCAGTTCCGCACCGGAGTGGTGGATCTTCCATGGCACGGGCCAGCCGCGTCCACACCTGGACCTCGCCACCCAGCTGCCCCCGCCGCCCCGCTGGCGCTCCTACGGCGGCGGCCGGGACCTCACCGGATCCGGTGAGGAGTCCGTCCTCTACGATCCGGGCCCCAACGCCGGCAGCCCCGGAGCGGAGAGCGACCGCCACCTGGGTCCCGTTCAGCCCTGGACCTTCCAGGTCCCCCTCGGAACGCACCGGCGCCAGCTGCTGGACAAGGTCAACGCGGCCATCTGCCTGCGTCGGCCGCTGCTGCTGGTCGGACCGCCCGGAGTCGGCAAGTCCAGCCTCGCCCACCAGGTCGCCCGGGAGCTGGGCCTGGGCCGGGTCCTGCGCTGGGCCGTCACGAGCCGGAGCACCGTGGGCGAAGGCCTGTACACCTACGATCCGCTGACCCAGATCCACGACCTCAACCTGGAGAACGCCCAGCGCCGGGTCCTGGGCGGCAGGGACCGCCGCTACGCGACCGCCGACGGCACCGGCACCGACGCCCACCTGCGCAGCAGCGCCGAGTCGATCGGCCGCTACCTCACCCTGGGGCCTCTGGGCACGGCCTTCCTGCCCACCCTGGCCCCCCGGGTACTCCTGGTCGACGACTTCGACCTCGGAGACTTCGACCTGCCCAGCGACCTTCTCGACCTCTTCGAGAGCGGCGGCTACGGCATCCCGGAGCTGAGCAGGCTGGCCAACGTGGCCGGGACGATCCGTGTGGCCACCGATGACCCCGGCCGCACGGCGGTGGTCAGCCGCGGCCAGGTTCTCTGCTCGGCCTTCCCCATCACCGTTTTGACCTGCAACGACGACAGAGACCTGCCGCCCGCGTTCCTGCGCCGCTGTATTCCGGTCCAGATGGGGCTGCCGGACGAGGACGAACTGGTGGCGGCCGTGGCCGGGCACTTCGACGGCGACCCGCCCACGGGTACGCGGAGCCTGGTCACCGAGTTCCTGAGGAGGAGCGCCGACGGCCACGCCCTCGCCGTGGACCAGTTGCTCAACGCCGTGCACCTGGTCGGCGCGATGGGCCAGGGACAGGAGGAGCCCGGACCCGAGCAGGTCCGCTACCTCTCCGACCTGCTCTGGCACCGCCTCACGGAAACCCCGGGATGAGCTCCGGACACCAGCCGGAGGACGACCACCTCCGGGGGGCGGGCGACCGGGTGGACGACGTCCCCGGGCTCGGACGGCTGGGCCTCACCCCCACCGAGTGGGCGGACGCGGTCCACCTCGCGGCCCTGCGGGAGCGCGCCGCGGCCGCTCGGCGGGACCGCCCCCGGTTCCCGGATCCGCGGACCGGTGCCCCGAGGCGCGGGTCCCCGGCGGGAGAGGCCGCCGCCCCCCGCCTGCCGCCCGGAGCGGACCCCGGTACCACCCGGATCCCAGAGGCCGGGACCCCCGACGGCGAGGCGGAACCGGAACCCCCACAACACCGTGCCGGGCACGCGCCCCGGCGGTCCGCGGCGGACACGGCAGCGCACCGCACCTGGGATCCGCCCTCCTCGGAGAGCGAGCGGGAGTTTCGGGACCAGCAGACGTCCGGGTTCGTCCAGCCGGTCCTGGGACGGCGCCAGGAACTGGTCGCCGCGCTCGGCCCCCTCAACCTCAGAGCGCCCCGGGGACGGCCGAACCGGATCGATCCGGAGGGCACCGCGCGCAACTACGCCCGCGCCCTCCTGGACAGCCTCCACTGGAGCGAGGACGAGCGGGAGGGAGCCGGAGTCCCGGTGGTCCCGCGGCTGCGCCCGAGCGAGGAGCGGTCGGCCCACCTCACCCTCCTCGTCGACGACGGCGTCACCATGGTCTTCCAACGCGGCCTGGTCGACGAGTTCGTCGCGCTGGTGCGCTCCAGCGGCGTCTTCCGCGAGGTGTCGGCCCTGCACTTCGACTCCGGGCGCACCGGCCGTCCGGAGCTGTGGGACGCGCGGGGGCAGCCCCGGCGGCTCGGCGCCGCGGGACGCGCCGGCGTGCACGCCGTCCTGGTCCTCACCGACGGACTCGGCGCCTCTTGGCGCGACCGGGAGTTTCGGGACTGGGTCGCCGGGACCGCCGGACGCCGCGCGGTCGCGATCCTCCACCTGCTCCGGCCCAGGCTGTGGCGGCGCGGCGCCATCGCCACCGTGCCCACCGAGCTGGCCGTATCCTGGCCCGCCCGGCCCGGCGCCGCGAACACCCGCTACGTACGGGAGCGTACGCTCACCGACCTGTTGGCGGAGGAGGACGAGGGCCCTCCGGGCACGCTCGTCCCCGTGCTCACGCTGAACCCGCGCTCGATCCACGACTGGGCGGCCTTCGTGGCGGGTCGGGGCCGGACACGGATGTGGGCGCACACCGCGGAGTTTCCCGGAGGGCAGGACCGCGGCCTTCCGGAGGCGCCGGACGCCGATGGCGGACCCGGCTTCGACGCGGAGCGGGAGGCGCGCCGGTTCCAGCGGCTGGCAAGCCCGGAGGCGTTCGACCTGGCGGTGGCCCTGGCGGCCGTGCCCCTGGATCCACGCCTGGTGGAGGCGGTCTGCGAGGACGTGCTCGGCCGCACCACGCCCTCTGAGCTGACGGAGGTGTTCTTCAGCGGGCTGGTGCGGATGAGCGGTGACGGTGCGGGGGAGGCGGGCGAACCGGTCCGGTGGGACTTCCGGCCGGGCGTCAGGCGGATCCTGTTGGCACTGGGCGGCCGAGTCTCCGATATCCGCCGGATGCTGGGTCTGGCGGCGGAGCGCCTGTGGCGGGTGGACCCCTGGTTCGAGGCCCTCCGGCTCATGTTGCGGGGCGAAAGCGTCGAGTCGCCGAAAAGCACACGGGTATCCCATCACTGGGCGAATTCCATGATTCCCGCAGTGGAGAGCGCGGCCCTCACCCGTCGTTACGCGGATCCCATCCGGGAGTATGCGGGTTCTCACGAAAAAAACATGGCCCGTGACCCTGTGGAAACGCTGGAGGTCGGATTGTCGCCAACCACTGGTCTAGGATTACCGGAGGTTTCCGGATCTGCGCGTGTGGGCGGTAATGACGACTGGAAGGCGCGGAACAGAACATCCTTTTCTGAACGGTCGGGTGAAATAACTCAAATGGCTACAAACCCGTCAATCGAGGACAGAATGCAAGGCTCTGACGACTTGCGCGGCGGTCGTACGGCCCGATCGTCCACGGGTGGCCGACCGCTCAACGCGGTCTGGGTCCAGGTTCCACGCAGGAACAACGCCTTCACGGGGCGCGAGGAACTGCTCTCCTCGCTGAGGGCGCAACTGGTCACGGGTCAGCGGCAGGTCATCACCGCGTTGAACGGGATGTCGGGGGTCGGCAAGACCGAGCTCGCCAAGGAGTATCTGTACCGGTACGCGTCCGACTACGACCTCATCTGCTGGATCCCCTCCGCCCACGGCAACCAGTTGCGCGAGAGCTTCTCGGTACTGGCGTCCAGGCTCAGGCTGGACAGCGCCGGGGCGGGCAGCGGGCACGTTCTGGAGAACGTGCTGGAGGCCCTGCGCCAGGGCACCCACTATCCGCGCTGGCTTCTCGTCTTCGACAACGCGCAGGCCCGGTCCGAACTGGATCAGTATCTTCCTGTCGGGGGCGAGGGCCACGTGATCATCACTTCTCGGGACTCCAGCTGGACGGTGCGAGGCGGCGACGCCTACCTGTCCGTTCGCGAGTTCGACCGGACCGAGAGCATCGAACTGCTGAAACGGCGCGGTCCCGCGTCGCTGACCGACGCCGAGGCCGACGAGCTGGCGCGCGAGCTGGGCGACCTGCCGCTGGCGCTCAACCAGGCCGCCGTATGGCTGCACGAGAGCGGTATGGCCACCGAAGAGTACCTGCGGCAGTTCACTGAGAAGAGCGAGGAGATGCTCGCCCTGCTGCGTCCGGTGGACAGCTCCTACCCGGTGGCCGTCGCCGCGGCGTGGAACGTGTCGCTGGACCGGTTGGCCACGACCAACCCGGCCGCGCTCCAGCTGCTCCAGCTCTGCTCCTTCATGGCGACGGCGCCCATCCCGCGGTCCCTGTTCAACTTCGCCCGCGGCATCGAGGGCCCGGCGGACCTGCGCGGCGCTCTGGAGGATCCGGCCAAGCTCGGTATGGCGATCCGCGACATCGGGCGCAACAGCCTCGCCCACATCGACCACCAGCGCAACACCATCTCCCTGCACCGGCTGGTGCAGCGCGCGGTCCAGGCGCCCATGAGCGACCAGGAGCGCGAGGAGCTGCGCCACTGCGCCCACCAGCTGCTCGGCCGCAACGACTTGCAGGACGAGGTCGAGGCCGTCGTCCGCTACACCGAGCTGCTACCGCACGTGTGGGCCTCCGAACTGTGGAACTGCACCGACCCCTGGGCGCGCAACCTGGTGGTGCAGATGTGCCGGACGGCCGTGCTCCGCCGCGAGTTCGACGAGGCCCGCCGCCTGGGCGACACCGCCCACGCCTGGTGGCGGCAGCGGCTGGGGGAGAACCATCCGGCGACCCTCGGTATGGCGGTCCAGGTCGCCACGGCGATGCGCGGCCAGGGCTACCTGGAGCAGGCACTCGAACTGGTCGAGGCCACGCTGGGCACCCTGCGCGAGACACAGAGCCCCGAGGCTCCGGAGACCCTGGACGCGGAGATCGAGCACATCCGCAGCCTGCGTTTCGTGGGCCGGTTCCGGGACTCGCTGACGGTGGCGGCCGAGGTCTACCACCAACGGGTCCGCCTGTTCGGTGAGGAGGATCCGAACACCCTGCTCACAGCGCACTTCCGGGCGTTCAACCTCCTGCTCAGCGGGGACCCGGAGGCCGCGGTCGAGGAGTACCGCGACACCCTGGCCCGGTTGGAGGCCGTCTTCGGCCCCGACCACCCGCGGACCCTGGGCACCAACAACGGCTATGCCGAGGCACTGATGGAGAAGGGCCGCTACCGGGAGGCCGAGGAGGCGCAGGCCAACCAGGTCGAGCGGGTCACCGGCCTCATCGGCGAGGACGACGTGCGGACCCTCAGCAACCTTCGGACGCTGTCCGTCATGCGCCGCAGGGCGGGCCACCACCACGAGGCCTTCGCCCTGTCGGAGCGTGCCTGGCAGCGTTTCCGGGTCAAGCAGGGTGTGGACAGCAACGACAGCATGTACACGGCGCTCGTGCACGCCTTGTCGCTGAGCGCGGTCAACCAGCACGACGAGGCACTGGAACTCGCCCAGACCACGGGAGAGCGCTACGTCAAGCTCCTGGGCGAGCGCCACCCCTACGTCGGGGCGGCCGACGTCAACCGGGCGATCATCCTGCGACGGCTCGGCCGGGTGAGCGAGGCGCGCGAGCTGGACGAGCGCTCCCTCGAACTGTTCCTGGACAGGGTTGGCGGGCACCACCCCAGCACCATGGCGTGCATGGTGAACCTGGCCAACGACCACTTCCTCATGGGGGACGCCGCCGGTGCGCGGGAACTGGACGAGGAGGCGCTGCGCGGCTGTGGGAGGGAAGTGGGAGAGGCACATCCGCTGACCCTGCTGGCCCGCCGCAACCTGCTCGTGGACCGCAAGGCCGGGGGTGAGGACGTCGATGCCGAGTTCGTCGTCCTGGAGGACCACTACCGCGAGGTCATGGGCTCCGAGCACCCCGCGACGCTCAGCCTCCGCAAGACCGTGCGGGGCGACGCGGACATCTACCTCGCCCAGATGTGACCGGGTGCGGTCCGGCCCCCTCCTTCCGGACCGCGGCACCGGTCAGGAACGCCCCGCGAGCCTGAGCAGAGCGACCCACTGGTACGCGGGCAGGGCCAGTGCGGCGCGGTCGGGATGCGCGGAGTCGCGTACCCCGACCCGCCGGGGCTCTTCCAGCGCGGCCTCGACGCACTCCCCGGATCCACCGCCGCTGTAGCTCGACGTGCGCCATCGACCGGCTTC
This sequence comes from Nocardiopsis sp. TRM 82005, assembly GCF_056312425.1. NCBI lineage: Bacteria > Bacillati > Actinomycetota > Actinomycetes > Streptosporangiales > Nocardiopsidaceae > Nocardiopsis > Nocardiopsis sp. TRM 82005. The sequence goes on along the minus strand of NZ_JBWDTQ010000020.1, from coordinate 29,284 downwards.
CCGTCCCAGCCCTCTCACGGGAACTCCAGCCTGGTCTGTCTTTGCTGGTCGTTTCTACGCACGCGGCGGCCTCGTTTCTCCCAGTCCCACCATTGGTCGCTCCTGTTTCCCGAGCAGTCCTGAAAGTTCGGTCAGGTCAGACTCAGGTCGCTTATGCATTCTGATGTTTTCGGGACCGACTTGTACATGCCCACTGGGGTGGTGATCATGTTGTCCGGACTCGGCCGCTCCGTGCCAGGTCCATAAAGTAACGGGACTGATACGTTTCAGTCGGGCGGTATCTCCACGTCGGGTGTGGAAGCCGCGAGGTGCTCCGGCCGACGCCTCAGGACGTCGCCGTGCCAGCAGTTCTGTCGCCGTGAAGCCCGTGACGGCGGGCAAACCAGCCGTCTCACCCGAGGGGCCCGGAAGCGCGCAGCCACCGGGGCGCATCCGTCGGGCGCTCTCCGGAGGCCGGTGGTGCCAGGTGGGAATTACCGGCCCCGGGGGACGGAGGAATCACCGGTCCGGGAAAACCCGTCACAGGGGCGGACCGCTCTGGTGCGTTCCCCCAGGTAATCCATTGACGTCGGCCTTCGGGCCGTTCTCCCTTCGGGTGGGCGCACGACTCCGCGTTCTTGCCCACACCCGGGAACGCGGGCGGAGAGCATCCGACACCCACAATTTCCTCTCCCGTGTTATCGCCGATGGAATGGCTTCCACTTCCGTGAACCACCCGAATCCCGTGCTCCTCCACCTTGGCCGCGACCGTGCGGAAGGCACACGTTCGGGTACACGCTTTCGCGTACGGGAGGGGGCGCGGCCCGGTGGCGTGCCGTGAGCGGGGCGAACACTGCCTACCATGCTGGTCATGCGCATTCTCGTGGTCGAGGACGATGACCGGGTCGCCCGTGGTCTGGTGATCGCCCTGCGGTCGGCGTCCTTCGACGTCCAGCGGGTCGCCACCGCCGAGCGCGCCCTCAGCGCCCCGCCCGCCGACGTCGTCCTCCTCGACCTCGGCCTTCCCGACGCCGACGGCATCGACCTGCTACGCAGGCTCCGCGACCGTCCGCAGACCGCGATCATCGCCGTCACCGCCCGTGGTGAGGAACGCGACCGGGTACGCGGCCTGCGCGCCGGGGCCGACGACTACGTCGTCAAACCCTTCGGTGTCGCCGAGCTTCTCGCCCGAATCGACGCGGTCCTGCGCCGCACCCGCGCCGCGCGGGCCGAGGCCGTCGACGAGGAGCCCCGGCTCAGGGTCGGCGCGCTCACCGTCGACCCCGGCTCCCGCGCGGCCAGGGTCGACGACACCGAACTCCAACTGACCCGAAAGGAGTTCGACCTGCTCGTCATCCTCGCCTCCCGGTCCCCGTCGGTGGTGGCCCGCGACCAGATCCTCGACCAGGTGTGGGGCACGGCCTGGGAAGCCTCCTCCAGGACGCTGGACACCCATATCGGCTCACTGCGTGCCAAACTCGGCCGTGCCGTGCACATCCGCACGGTGCGCGGTGTCGGCTACGTCCTCGACAGGTCCTGAGCCTTGCTCCGCAGACTGCTCGCCATCCTCCTGCCGGCCGCCTTCGTCCTGGTCACCGCGGCCGTCATCCCTCTGGGAACCGTCATCGCCCAGCAGCGGACCCAGGAGGTCTACGTCGACCGGCTGGGGGACGCGGGCCGTTTCGCGTCGCTGGCCCGCACCGCCCTGGAGACCGACCGCCAGGACGCGCTCGTGCAGGAGATGTCCCGCTACGAGGAGCTCTACGGCATCCCGGTGGCCGTGGTCGCCCCCGACGGCGAGACCGTCACCGGGTCCGGAAGCACCGTGCACCTGCGCGAGGTCCTCGCGGACCTGGACGCCCCGGGCACCGTCACCATCGCCCTGGCCGGGGAGCGTCCCGCCCCGCCCACCACCGTCTGGCCCTGGCGCACGGAGCCCCTGGTGGTCGCCGAGCCCATCGGCCGGGACAGCGAAGTGGTCGGCGCGGTCGTCCTCGTCGCCCCCACCGACCGCCTCGGTACCGACATCCTCGGCTCGTGGGGATGGCTCGCCCTGCTCAGCCTGGTACCCCTGGGACTGCTGGTGGCGGCTTCGCTGCCGTTGTCGCGCTGGGTCCTGCGTCCCATCGGCAGACTGGACGCGGCCACCACCGCGGTCTCCTCCGGCGACCTGGACGTACGGGTGGACGCCGAGCGCGGTCCTCCGGAGCTGCGTCGCCTCACCGAGTCCTTCAACACGATGGTCGACGTGGTGCGCAGAGCCCTGGAGCGCCAGCGCTCCTTCGTCTCCGAGGCCTCCCACCAGCTGCGCAACCCCCTGGCGAGCCTCCGTCTGTCGGTGGAGAACCTCGCGCCCTACCTCACCACGGAGGAGGCCCGGGAGGCGCATTCCGTGGCAGTGGACGAGACCACGGCCATGCACCGGATGCTCAACTCCCTGCTGGCCGCGACCCGCCTGGAGAGCGTGACGGGGACCGAGGCCGTGGAGGTCTCCGAGCTGCTGGACACGCGGATGGAGCGCTGGCGTGCCCTAGGTGAGGCCCGGGGGATCTCCGTGTCCGCTGAGGTCCCCGGGGACATGTGGGTGCAGGCTCCCGCCGGAGGACTGGGCAGCATCCTCGACGAACTGGTGAGCAACGCCCTGCGCCTGTCAGGGGGGACCCGGGTGGAGGTGCGCACACGTGCGGGCGATCCGGCCCGGATCAGCGTGCTCGACGACGGGGAGGGGTTGACGGAGGAGGAACGCGACGCCGCCCTGGGCCGGTTCTGGCGCTCGTCCCGGCACCAGAACACCGAGGGGACCGGGCTGGGGTTGGCGATCGTCGCCGAACTGGTCCGCGAGGCCGGGGGAGAGCTGGCACTGGGTGAGGGGCTGCCCGGGGGCGGACGCTCCGGGTTCGGCGCGGTGATCACCCTGCCGCCCGCGTCGGCGGCGGACGCCGACTGATCCCGGGGCGACCCCACCGGCGGAGGGCCTCAAGAGGGCTTGTTGCTCCGGTACCAGCTCGTGGCTCCCCGGTGCAGGGGGACCACGCCGGTGGAGATGCCGGTGCGCACGTTGATCTGGGCCGCCTCCGGGCGGGAGTCCGCGATCTGCCCGGCACGCGTGTACACGGTGTCGGTGACCAGGTGGGCGAGGTCGTCGGACAGGTCGGCCGCGCACAGCAGCAGGTTCGGCACGGACATGGTGGGGTAGGCGGGCACGCCTTCGTAGGTGGTCGCCGGGACGCTGGCGGGAAAGTACGCCTCGGGGCGGGCGTCAGCCATCACGGCCGCCGCGTCGGAGAGGTCGACCAGGCGTATCACGTGTCGCTCGGCCAGGTCGGTGATGGCCGGGGTGGGCAGCCCGGTCAGGGAGAACATCGCGTCGATCTCCCCGCGTCCCAGGGCCCGGGCGGAGGCCGCCTGGTTCAGTCGGACCGTCTCCATCTCCAGTCCGGTCTCCGCGAGGATCTGGTCCGCGGTGAACTCGGTGCCGGAGTTGTCCGCGCCCACCGAGACCCTGCGCCCCTCCAAATCTCCCAGACGGCGCACGGGCGACCCGTCCAGAACCACGAGGTGCACGAAGCTGTCGTAGAGGCGGCCGATCGCACGGAGGGGGTCGGCCTCGGTCGCCTCCCCGGCCATGATCGAGTCGAGGTTGGCCAGACCGAGGTGGGCCTCGCCCGAGTCGATGAGACGCAGGTTGTCGTGCGAGGCGCCGGTCTCGATGGCCTCCACCCGGATGTCGGGCAGACGCTCGTCCAGCAGGCTCGCGATCTCCGCGCCGATCTCCCGGTACACGGCCCCGGGCGGGCCCGTGGCCACCACGAGCACCTGCGGCGGGGGAGAGGGGTTCCGCCACGCGCAACCGCCCACCGCGGCCATGGCCAGGGCACCCGCGGCGCCCCGCAGGGCGGTGCGCCGACTTGGTCCCCTCATGTGCATATGTGCAGCTTAGACAGTGTGGGCGTGTGCCCAGGCGCGCCACCTTTCGGTTTCACCCTGTGTCCCACGTCACGGACCCACCGTGTCCCAATGTCAGAGGAACCTCAAGTTTCGGGTGAGGTGTTGGACACGTCGGGGGGAGATAACCACCATCGCTGTATCAAGTCGGAGTAACCCGGGGGAAACCGGCCGGCAAACCCGGTGCGACACAGGAGTCCCCCGGTGGGCGAACGCCCGTCCCCCAATCGCCCGCAACAGGAGGAACCCATGGCGTCCCAGAAGGGTGTCGACGCGCCGGACACCATGTCGCCCACACAGGACGGCAAATCAGCGAACAGCTTCCCCCGGTCACGTGCCATCGGGCTGGTCGCCGGTCCGCTGATCGGTCTGCTGGTCTACTTCCTCATGCCGGACATGCCGCTGCCCCTCGGCGAGGGGGAGGAAGGGGACCCGGTACTGTCGGCCAACGGCCGTGCCGTCGCGGGTATCACCGCCTTCATCGCCATCTGGTGGGCCACCGAGGCCATTCCGATCCCGGCGACCTCCCTGCTGCCCCTGGTGTTCTTTCCGATCCTGGTCGAGGGCACCGCCGTCGACGACGTCGCTCCGTCCTACGGGTCGAGCACCATCTTCCTGTTCATGGGCGGCTTCATGCTCGCTCTGGCGATGCAGAGGTGGAACCTCCACAAGCGAATCGCGCTGACCATCGTCTCCAAGGTCGGCTCCAACACGGCCGGCCTCGTCGGCGGCTTCATGATCGCGACCGCGTTCATCTCCATGTGGGTGTCGAACACGGCGACCGCCGTGATGATGCTGCCCGTCGGCCTCTCGGTCGTCGCGCTGATCACCCAGTTCCGCAACGGCAGGACGGACGCGAACTTCGCCACCGCGCTCATGCTCGGTATCGCCTACTCCGCGTCCATCGGCTCGGTCTCCACCCTCATCGGCACCCCGCCCAACGTCCTGATGGTCGGCTACCTGGCTGAGAACCACGACGTCCACATCGGCTTCGGCCAGTGGATGATGGCCGGCGTCCCCCTGGCCGCGGTCTTCCTCTTCATCGCCTGGTTCGTCCTCCTCCGCGTCTTCCGCCCCCAGACCCGGAAGGTCGAGGGCGCACAGGACCTGATCCGCCGTGAGCTCTCCGAGATGGGCCCGATGTCGCGTGCCGAGAAGATGGTGCTCGCCGTCTTCGTCTTCGCCGCGTTCTCCTGGATCTTCGTTCCGATCCTGGCCGACATGGAGGCCGTCGCCTCCGTCGCCCCGTGGCTGGGCAGCGTCGGCGACGCGGTCATCGCGATGACCGCCGCGATCGTGCTGTTCCTCCTTCCGGTGGACCGTACGACCCGCCTGCTGGACTGGGACACCGCCGTCAAGCTTCCGTGGGGCGTCCTGCTGCTCTTCGGCGGCGGTCTGGCCATCTCCACGCAGTTCACCGCGTCCGGGCTGAGCGCCTGGATCGGCAGCCAGGTCTCCGCCCTGGCGGGCATCCCGTTCTGGATCATCATCCTGGCGGTCGCCGCCCTGGTGCTCCTCCTGACCGAGCTCACCAGCAACACCGCCACCGCGGCCACCTTCCTGCCGATCCTCGGCGGTGTGGCGGTCGGCATGGACGTCGAGGCGATGGTGCTCGTCGTCCCGGCCGTCCTCGCCGCCAGCATGGCCTTCATGCTGCCGGTGGCCACCCCGCCGAACGCGATCGTCTTCGGCTCCGGGTACGTGCAGATCGGCCAGATGATGCGCGGCGGCGTCTGGCTGAACCTCACCGCGCTCGTTCTCATCCTCGGCGCGATGTACGGCCTCATGACCTGGGCGGTGGGCATCAGCCTCTGACCCCGGGCGCCCGCGGAGGGCGGGCGGCCCCCACGGGCGCCGCGGCACCGGCGGACGACGGTTCTCCCGTCCGTCCCGGGCCGCGGCGCCCGTTTCGTCGTGTCCGGACACATGACGCGCTCAGGCACGAAACATGATGAAACAAGGGGAAACCCACGCTTCACCGCGGGACAGGACCGACGAAACACACCCTTCCTAGCGTCGGTCCCCATGGACACACGGATGTATACACGGCCGGACCCGCAGGCGGAGGCGACGGCCACCTCACGGCGCGACAGGGTCCACGCCCTGATCCGCGAGGAGGTCCTCAGCGGCGGGGTCGGCCCCCACACCCGGCTGGGCGAGGTCCGGCTCGCCCAGCGCTTCGGTGTCTCCCGCACCCCCGTGCGCGAGGCCCTGGCGCGCCTGCACTCCGACGGGCTGGTCGAACGGCGTGAGAACGGCTTCTACGCCACCGTCCCCGACCTCGCCGGGCTCCGCGACCTCTACGAGCTCCGGGTCACGCTCGAACTGCGCGGCATCGCACGCGCCATGGAGGACCCCGGCGTCCGGCACGATCCGGGGATCCTCGCCACCGAGCTGGAGCGCTGGGAGGGCCTGCGCGCCGACCCGCCCCCGCCCGACCCCTCCTTCGTCCTCCTCGACGAGGAGTACCACGCCGCTCTGTCCCGCGCCTCAGGCAACAGGGCGCTGACCGAGTCGCTGGTCTCCGTCAACCAGCGCATCCGCAGGGTGCGCATGTACGACTTCCTCACCGAGGACCGGATCGCCTCCACCATCGACGAGCACATCGGAATCGTCGAGCACCTCTCCGGGGGCGAACTGGACGCCGCCTACCGCGCCATGCACGAGCACGTCGGAGCCTCCATGGAGGTCGTCCTGGAGCGTGCACGCCGGGCCCTGGCCCAGACGGCGCTACACGCGCACGCCCCCTGACCCCCTCCCCGCGCACCGCAGCACACAAGCTCCCGCACCAAGGAGACCCAGCGTGTTCGACTCCGTGCTCGTCGCCAACCGCGGCGAGATCGCCTGCCGCATCATCCGGTCCGCCCGAGACCTGGGCCTGCGCACCGTCGCCGTCTACTCCGACGCCGACGCCGGCGCGCTCCACACCCGCCTCGCCGACGAGGCCGTCCGGCTGGGGCCCGCCCCCGCCGCCGAGAGCTACCTGAACACCGAACGCGTCCTGTCCGCGGCCGAGGCCACCGGGGCCGGAGCGGTCCACCCCGGATACGGCTTCCTGTCCGAGAGCGCCGAGTTCGCCGACGCCGTTCAAAGCGCGGGCCTGGTGTTCGTCGGCCCCGAGCCCCGCCACCTGGAGGAGTTCGGTGACAAGCACACCGCGCGCAAGGCCGCGGCCGCCGCCGGGCTGCCCATGGTCGCGGGCAGCGAGGTCCTCCCCGGCGTGGCGGAGGCGGTCGCCGCCGCCGAGCGCGTCGGCTACCCCGTCATCCTCAAGTCCACCACGGGCGGAGGCGGCATCGGCCTGCGGCCCTGCGCGGACGAGGAGGCCCTGCGCGCCGCCTTCGACCAGGTCAGCCGCATGGCCGAGACCCACTTCGGCGGTGGCGGCGTGTTCGTGGAGCGCTTCGTCTCCCGGGCCCGGCACATCGAGGTGCAGGTGTTCGGCGACGGGCGCGGCGGAGTGGTCACCCTCGGGGACCGCGACTGCTCCCTGCAACGCCGCAACCAGAAGGTCGTCGAGGAGGCACCCGCTCCAGACCTGCCCGGGGACCTGCGCGCGGAACTCCACCGCGCCGCGCGCGAGCTCTGCGCCGGAGTGTCCTACCGCAGCGCCGGGACGGTCGAGTTCGTCTACGACGCCGAACGCGGCGAGGCGTCCTTCCTGGAGGTCAACACCCGGCTCCAGGTCGAGCACCCGGTGACGGAGGAGGTCACCGGGGTGGACCTGGTCGCCTGGATGCTCCGCCTGGCCCGCGGCGAGGACGTCCTCGCCGACGTACCCCCGGAGGGGCCCGCACCTGACGGTCATGCCCTCGAAGCCCGCGTGTACGCCGAGGACCCGGCCCACGACTTCCGCCCCAGTTCCGGGCTGCTCACACGGGTCGAGTTCCCCGCCGGGGTGCGCGTGGACGGCTGGGTGGAGACCGGACAGCGCGTCACCAGCGACTACGACCCCATGCTCGCCAAGGTCGTCGTACGCGGCGACGACCGGAACGACGCCCTGGAGCGGCTCGGCACCGCGCTGGCCGGTGTCCGGATCGACGGGCTCCAGACCAACCTGGGCCTCCTACGTGCCCTGACCCGCCACGAGGACGTCCGCGCCGTCGGACACACCACGGCCACCTGCGCCCAGGTGGGCGACCCGGAGCCGCGCATCGGGGTGGACCGCGCCGGGACGCTCACCACCGTCCAGGACTTCCCCGGCCGCACCGGCTACTGGCAGGTCGGCGTCCCGCCGTCGGGCGCCATGGACGACCTCTCCCTGCGCCTGGGCAACCGGGCCCTGGGCAACCCCGAGGGAGCCCCCGGACTGGAGTGCACCGTCGAGGGCCCCGCCCTGCGCTTCTCGGCCGCCACCACCGTGTGCGTGACCGGTGCGCCCGCCGAGGTCGCCGTGGACGGCGTCGCGGCCGCCCAGTGGGAGCCGGTGCGGGTACCGGCGGGCGGCCTGCTCGACGTCGGGGCCTGCCGGGGGCCCGGCATGCGCACCTACGTACTGGTGCGGGGCGGACTGGACGTGCCCGAGTACCTGGGCAGCGCGTCCACGTTCACCGCCGGGGAGTACGGCGGCCACAGCGGCCGGGCCCTGCGCCCGGGAGACGTGCTCCGCCCGCTTCCGGAGCCCGCCGGAGCACCCGTCCCCCGGCCCGTCCCCGAGGCCGACCGGCCCGTACTACCCGTCCCGGCCGGTGCGGAGGGCTCCTCGGAGGGCACGGGGTCCCACTGGGACATCGAGGTGTCCGAGGGGCCGCACGCCGCACCGGAGTTCCTCACCCGGGAGGGGCTCACCGCCTTCTACGCCACGGCCTGGCGGGTGCACTCCCAGTCCGCGCGCAACGGAGTCCGCCTCTCCGGGCCCAGACAGTCCTGGGCGCGCCCCGACGGCGGTCAGTCCGGACTCCACCCCTCCAACATCCACGACACCGCCTACTCCGTCGGCGCCGTCAACCTCTCCGGAGACACGCCCGTCCTCCTCGGTCCCGACGGCCCCAGCCTGGGCGGGTTCGTCTGCCCCGTCACCGTGGTCAGCGGTTCCCGCTGGAAGATCGGGCAGCTCCGCCCCGGCGACACCGTGCGCTTCCACCCGGTGAACGAGGCGGTGGCCGAGAAGCTCCACACCGTCCCCACGGCCGCCGCGCTCCTGCGCGGCAGCGGAGCTGACGGCGACGACGGCGTCCTCGCCCGCGTCCCGGCGGGCGAGGGCACACCGGAGGTCACCTACCGGCGCGGCGGCCACGACAACCTCCTCGTCGAGTACGGGCCCCTGACCCTGGACCTGGGCCTGCGCATGCGCGTCCACGCCCTCATGGCCGCCCTCGACCGTGCCGCGCCGCCCGGCATCGTCGACTCCACCCCCGGTGTCCGGTCCCTGCACCTGCACACCGACCCCCGGGTACTGCCGCTGCGCACCCTTCTGGGCCTCCTCCGGGAGATCGAGGAACAGCTGCCTCCCACCTCGCGGCTGCGGGTGCCCAGCCGGACCCTGCACCTGCCGATGTCCTTCGACGACCCGTCCATCCACGAGGCCATCGCCCGTTACCGGACCGGCGTGCGCGACGACGCGCCCTGGAACCCCGACAACATCGAGTTCATCCGCCGTGTCAACGGACTCGACTCGGTCGAGCAGGTACGCGACACCGTCTTCGACGCCTCCTACCTGGTCCTGGGCCTGGGAGACGTGTACCTGGGCGCCCCCGCCGCCACCCCGCTCGATCCGCGCCACCGCCTGGTCACCACGAAGTACAGCCCCGCGCGCACCTGGACACCCGAGGCCGGCGTCGGTATCGGCGGCGCCTACCTGTGCGTGTACGGCATGGAGAGCCCCGGTGGCTACCAGCTCATCGGCCGTACGGTCCCCATCTGGTCCGGGCTGCGCCAGTACGGCCCGTTCGAACCCGGTACCCCGTGGCTGCTGCGATTCTTCGACCGGATCAGCTGGTATCCCGTGGGCCGCGAGGAGCTCCTGGACATCCGCGCCGACCTGCTCGCCGGACGCCACGGACTCGCCATCGACGACGGGGAGTTCGTCCTGTCCGAGCACGAGCGCTTCCTGGCCGAGAACGCCGACTCCATCGAGGAGTTCGAGCGGCGCCGGGCCGCGGCCTTCGAGACCGAACGGCGGGCGTGGGAGGCCTCGGGCGAGTTCGAGGACAAGCCAGAGCCCGAGCCGGCCGTCCACGCCGCCCCCGACCTGCCGCCGGGCGCCCGCCTCGTCGAGGCGCCCCTGTCCGCCTCCGTCTGGAAGGTGGACGTGGCCCCCGGCGACACTGTGGAGGAGGGGCAGCCCGTCGTGCGCCTGGAGGCCATGAAGCTGGAGGTCGTCGTCCGCGCTCCCCGGTCGGGAACGGTCTCGGACGTCCTCGTCACACCGGGCCAGCCCCTCGAACCGGGGAGCGCCATGGCCGTCATCGCACAAGGAGGGTCCGCCTGATGCCCGCTCCCACCGACCGAGTCCGCTCCGCCTACCGCCGGATCGCCGAGGCCGATCGGCCCGAGGTCTGGATCACCCTGCGCGCCGAGCGGGAGCTGGCCGTGGAGGCCAGGGCGCTGGAGGACCGGATCACCGAGGGAGAGGAGCTACCGCTGGCGGGGACGCTCGTGGCGGTCAAGGACAACATCGACGTGGCGGGTCTGCCCACCACGGCCGCCCACCCCGGGTACGCGTTCACCCCCGCGGCGAGCGCGCCGTGCGTGCGCAGGCTGGTGGACGCGGGTGCCCTGGTGCTCGGCAAGACCAACCTCGACCAGTTCGCCACCGGGCTGGTCGGCACCCGCAGCCCCCACGGCGCGGTTCGGGGCGCACGCGACCCGGAGCGGATCTCCGGCGGGTCCAGCTCGGGCTCAGCCGTGGCCGTGGCCCTGGGGATGGCCGACATCGCCCTGGGCACCGACACCGCCGGTTCCGGCCGTGTGCCCGCCGCCCTGAACGGCGTCGTCGGACTCAAACCCACGCTCGGCCTGGTCCCGTCCTCCGGAGTGGTCCCGGCCGCACGTCCCTACGACTGCGTCACCGTGTTCTCCCGGGACCTGGCCTCCGGCCGTGCCGCCCTGGCCGTGATGACCGGCCCTGAGCCCGAAGACCCGTACAGCCGAGACTGGCCCGCCGACGTACGGCTCGCCGCCCGGCCCGGGGCGCGTGTGGCGGTGCCCTCGGACACGGCGCTGGCACCACTCGGCGACGGTGAGCGGGCGGCCTTCCAGGAGGCCGTAGACACACTGCGCGCCTCCGGGGCGGAGACGGCGGAGGCCGACGTGTCCCCTCTGCTGGAGGCGGCGCGGCTGCTCTACGACGGTGCGCTCGTCGCCGAGCGCTACGCCGCCGTGGGGGAGTTCCTGGCCGGCCACCCCGAAGGGGCCGATCCCACCGTCTCCGCGATCATCCTGGCGGCGGAGGGCATCCCCGCCCACCGGCTCGCCGCGGACCAGCACCGGCTGGCCTCCTACAAGGCCGCGGCCCGCCGGCTCCTGGCCGGGTTCGACGCCCTCCTCCTGCCGACCACGGTCGGCCACCCCGCCCTGGCGGAGGTGGCGGCCGATCCGGTGGAGGCCAACTCGCGCCTGGGCACGTACACCAACTTCGTGAACCTGCTGGACATGGCGGCCGTGGCGGTTCCCGCCGGGACCACGGACGGCCGTCCCTTCGGGGTCAGCGTCCTCACCCGCGCGTTCGAGGACCAGACGGCCCTCGACCTGGCGGCGACCCTGGTCGGCGAGGGGCGGGGGGAGGCCTACCCCGCGCCCGGCGTGGACCTGGCGGTGTTCGGCGCGCACCTGCGCGGCCAGCCGCTCAACCACCAGCTCACCGACCTGGGCGCCCGGTTCGTCGACGAGGCGCTCACCAGCGCCGACTACCGCATGGTCGCTCTGCCCGGGGCCGCCGCCACCCCCGGTGGGCGGTCCGCGGCCGTGCCGGCCAAGCCCGGCGTGCTCCGAAGCGACGGGCGGGGCTCCGCTCTGCGCTGCGAGGTCTGGCGGATCTCCCCGGCCGGACTCGGCTCCTTCCTGGCCGCACTGCCCGCGCCCATGTCGTTGGGCGCGGTCACCTTGGCGGACGGTCGCACGGTGGTCGGTTTCGCCTGCGACCCCGCCGCGGCCGGGGACGCCGAGGACATCAGCCACCACGGGGGCTGGCTCGCCTACCTCGCGTCGGGGGAGGGCTGAACGGAAAGGAGGCGGGGCCCGTCTCCCCCGGTGCGTTCCGGGAGGGGCGGGCCCCGCGTCGCCGTGCTCTTTCCGTGGGCCGCCTACTCGGTGGGAAGGCCCGCGGGGCCGGTCGGGCTGCCCGTCCGCCGGTAGTGCCTGGCGCGGAAGCCCAGGATGCCCGCGGCCAGGAGGGTGGCGATCAGGGAGGCGACCAGTACACCCGTCTTGGCGTGCGCCAGGTGCTCCGGAGCACCCAGGAACGACAGTTCGCTGATCAACAGCGAGACGGTGAAGCCGATACCGGCCAGCTGCGACATACCGACGATGTCGATCCATCTCAGACTGGGGTTGAGCTCGGCGTTGGTTATCTTGGTGGTCAGCCATGAGCCGCCCGCGATGCCGATCACCTTGCCGAGGATCAGACCGACGATGATGCCCAGCGCGGCCGAGTCGGTGACGACCTCGTCGAAGCCGTCGAAGACCACACCGGCGGAGAAGAACGCGAAGATCGGCAGGGCCAGGCCAGAGGACCAGGGGCGCAGCAGCTGCTCCACGCCGTGGCTGGGGTCGTGCCCCTCACCGGGCAGCGCGTTGGTGCGCATCAGCAGCCCCATCGCCACACCCGCGATGGTGGCGTGCACGCCGCTCTCGTGCACCAGGACCCAGATCACCACGGCCAGGGGCACGTAGACCAGCCAGTTGGGGATCACCGACGCGTTGAGCTTGGCGGCCAGCCCCTTGCCCCGCTGTAGGTACCAGAACACCACCAGGCCGGCGGCGGCGATCAGCAGCGCCACGAAGTTGATGCCCGAGGTGTAGAACACCGCGATGACGACGACCGCGCCGAGGTCGTCCACGATCGCCAGCGTCAGCAGGAAGGTCCGCAGTGCCACGGGCAGTCCGCGCCCGACCACCGCGAGGATGGCGAGGGCGAAGGCGATGTCGGTCGCCATCGGGATGCCCCAGCCCTGGACGGTCTCGGGCGAGGTGATGTTGATCGCGGCGTAGATCGCGGCGGGCACGATCATGCCGCAGACGGCCGCGACGATCGGCAGCATGGCACGCCTGGGGTTGCGCAGCTCGCCGTGGACGAACTCCTGCTTGAGCTCGTTGCCGACGACGAAGAAGAAGACCGCGAGGAGGCCGTCGGCCGCCCACGTCTCCAGCGTCAGGTCCAGGTGCAGGGCCTCCGGGCCGAGCCTGATCGAGCGCAGGCTCTCGTAGGCCTCGCCGAACGGGGAGTTGATCCAGACCAGTGCGAGGATCGCGGCGCCGATCAACAGGAAACCGCCGACGCTGTCACTGCGGAGCGCGTCGGCGAATCTGGCGAGCGGGCCGGAGCCCGGGGAATGCTCGATCGGGTCGATGCTCATAGGCACCTTTCGGGATACGACTGTTGGACTCGCCGACCAGTCTTCCCGGCACACCTAGGCGCCAGCGCGCCCCGCCTATGGTCGCTGAATGTGCGGTAAATGTCCAGCCCAGGGAGCATGTGTCCGGTCTTGTTGGTGCACTGGGAGACCAGTGGTCACAGTCTCCCGTAGGCACGGCGAGCAAACTGGTCGGTGGCCGGTGCGCCCGGCCCCGCGACAGCGTCCGGACCCGGCCGTACCCGCCCCTCGCGATCAGACCAGCACCTGTTCGAGGGCGTGCGCGCCGATCGACGCCGGAAGGGCGTCGTCGGAGTTGCGCAAGCTTCCCCGCAACGTCGCGTTGAACGTGTTCCTCAAGCTCACCGAACTGGAGACGGGCCCGTTGGGACTCGGCACCACGGCGCTGATCGGCGCGCCAGAGGTGCGCCGCCTCAGAGTGGGCGACTATCGGGTGATCTACACAGTGGAGGAGAAGAGGCTGATCGTTTGGGTCGTCCACGTCGGCCACCGGTCCAGCGTGTACGACTGAGGCCGTGTTCGCCCCGAACGCGGGTCCTTCCGTTCGGGTTCGCCGCCTGACGTAAGGACGTCCGAAACGGGCGGGGCACCGAAGCAGGGGCCGACTCGCCGTACGCACCCGGGACGGTGGCGTGCGCGTCCCCGGGGTCGGCCGCGGCCGACCCCGGGGCGTGGATCAGGCCTTGCGGTTCTCGCCCAGCTCCTCCTCGATGGGGTTGACCGGCCTGGTCTCCTTCGTCGACTCGGACATGCCGGGCTTGCGGTGCTCCCGGCGGTGCTGCGCGCGGGCGGACTCGGGATGGGAATCCGGGTCGGACCGGGACAGAGGCACCGAGCGCAGTACCTCGTTGGGCTCGTTGTAGTCGGCGGGCGGAATCGACCGGAGAGCGCTGAGCAACTCCTCGTCGGCCTCCGCGTCCAGGGCGTGCTCCACGATCTGGTTCTTGCCCGCGGGGAAGCTCACCTCGCCCAGGATCTCCTGTAGCCCCTTGATGCCGTGCTTGACGCTCATCGTCAGTCCCTCCGTCTCATGCGAGGGCCGGGCCGCTTCGCGCCGGTCAGCGGCGGTGAGCGGCCTGACCTGCCAGGACACGAAGGCTGCTACCCGATCGGGCCGGGCTCAACCGTCAGGGCCGCGCCGACCCGCGCCCGGTCACCTCCACCCGGCCAGGCGAGCCGGGGCGGGCCGGGGCGGGCCGGCGAAGTGCCACCGCACATCCATGGCGAGCGCTGCCTTCCCCGGAGGGCCGCACGCTCGTCACGGACGGCCTGACACGCCGGTGAGGCCGTGTCAGCCCTGCTTCGCGGCCGCTTCCCGGTCCGGGCGCAGCAGCGGGAGGACCTTCTCCCCGAACTCCACCATGTCCACGTGGTAGTCGGGGAAGATCAGCATCAGGCCGTCGAGCTCGGCGTACTCCACGATCTCGCGGATGCGCCCGGCCACCGTCTCGGGCGAACCGGTGGCGAACGGCGTCTGGAACGCCTCGTCCTCGGGCCGCTCGGAGGTCAGCGACAGAGCCTTGTCCAGGGGCAGGCCCCAGGACAGCTTGAGGTTGACGATCGCGTCGACGTCCGCGCCGCGCCCGTACTCCAGCCTCCGCTCCTCGGCGGCGGCGTCGGTGTCGGCCATGATGACGGTGAGCATCGAGTACGTCTTGATGCTCCGCTCCTGCTTGGCGGCGCGCTCCTTGACGTCACGGCTGGCATCGCGCAGGCCGGGCAGGTCCTGCGCGGTCAGGAACGAGCCGTCGCAGTGGCGGGCCTGGAAGTTCAGTCCGGTGTCGGAGCGGCCCGCGCTGATCAGGGTCGGCGCCGGAACGGGGTGCGGGCGGGAGCGGCAGTCGTCGAGCTGGAAGAACTCGCCGTCGTGGGTCACCGAGTCCTCGGTCCACAACCGTTCGAGGACCGTGGTCCACTCCTCGGTGTACCGGTAGCGGTCGGCGTGGCCGAGGTCCTCACGCCACATGCCCATCTGCGCGAACTCGTCCGCGTAGGCGCCCACGACGATGTTCATTCCGGCCCGTCCACCGCTGATGTCCTGGAGGGTGGTGTACATCTTGGCGGCGACGGCCGGGTTGAACAGGTTCGTGTGGACGGTCGCCCACACCTTGACGTGCTCGGTGGCCTCGGCGAGCCCCGACATCATCGTCATCGACTCCAGGGTCTGTCCCCAGTGGTCGGTCGCGCCGTCGTATCCGCGCCACTTGCCCATGGACATGACGAAGTCGAGCCCGTAGGCGTCGGCGAGGACCGCGGCCTTCTTGTTGTACTCGTAGGTCGCCTCCGGGCGCGGCGCGGTCTCCGAGACGATCCACCCCCCGTTGCCGATGGGCAGGAAGACGCCGTACTCGGTGTCGGTGGCCGGAGGCCCGCCTGTTGTTGCCATCCTTGGCTCCTAGATTGTCGCTCTCGTGCGCTGTGCGCGTGGTGCGCTCCCGGCGCCGCGCGGACCATGTGCCGTGCGTTCCGCGTTCTGTACGCGGCACCGGGGCGCGTGATACTCGTTGCCGTCCGGTACCTACTCGCCGGGCCAGGCCACCTCCGTGGCGACGTGGACGGCCTCCAGGTAGCGGGGATCGAACAGGGGCTCCACGTCAGGCATCTCGTCGAGCTGGCCGTTGTCGACGAGGGTCTGGCCCTCGGCCTCGGTCAGGCCCAGGTCGATGTAGCCGACCACGGCGTCGTCGGGCGTGGAGGCGCTGACCAACTCGTGCTCGGAGTTCCAGACCCGCAGGTTGTGGTCGACCTCGTACCCGGCCTCGGCCAGGTCGGCGGCGTATCCGACGCACTCCTCGCCGTTCTCCTGGCAGTACGTGAACGCCTGGGAGAGCGCCCGCAGGTAGTCCTCGACCACCGTCGGGTTCTCTTCGGCCCACTCGGGACTGGTGGCCATCACGCCGAACGAGCCGACGATCCCGTAGTCCTCGGGGAGCCACTCGTTGTACTCCTCGTCCATGTCCGCGAGCAGGAACGGCTCGTTGGAGCGGAACGCGGTCAGCGCCTGCACCTGGTCGCGGGGCAGCACGCTGGGGTCGTAGCCGACCTCCACGATCTCGATGGAGTCCATGTCGACGTTCTCGGAGGCCAGCATGGCCTCCAGCGGCGCGGGCAGCATGCCCTTGTGGCCCAGGGTGGTGTCCTCCAGGTCGCTGAGCTTCTCGATGTCGGTGCCGGTCAACAGGCTGGAGATGGGCACGTGCCCGTAGGTGGCGACGCCGATGACGTCGTGCCCGGCCTCGTTTGCCTGGAGGACCTCGGCCTCGTTGCCCAGCGAGGTGAAGTGGGCGGTGCCCGCGGACACCAGCTGCGAGTTTCCGATGGTGTCGCCGCTGCCGGGCTGGATCTCCACGTCCAGGCACACGGCGTCGAAGTAGCCCAGGGCGTCGGCCGCGATGGCCTCCAGGATGCTCACGGAGGCCTGGTACTGGTAGCCGGTGATGTAGGTGACCGTCCCGGCCGCGCGGTTGGTCTCGCAGCGCTCGTCGTCGATCACGGCGGTGACCTCGGACGTTTCTTCGGTTCCCTCCTCCCCGGCGCACGCGGCGGTGAACAGGAGGACCGATGCCGCCGCCGTCGCCAGGATGGGACGTGAGCGCCGGTTACGGGGAGGCGAGGGTGGAGTGATCATGGGGGTTCCTTAGGAGGTGGTTCGCTGCTGGGACTCGTGCCAGAACAGCAGCCTGCGTTCGAGGATGGTGATGAGTGCGAGCATCAGCACGCCCATCACGGCCAGGCAGGCGACGGCCGCGTAGACGTACTCCAACCGGGCTGTCGCGGCTGCGTTGCGGATCATCGTGCCGAGTCCGCTTGAGGACCCGGCCGCGACGAACTCCGCGACCACGGCGCCCACGATGGACAGGGGGAACACCACCCGCAGCGCGGCGAGGGTGTAGGGGAGGCTGCTGGGGACACGCAGCCGGAGCAGTACCTCCATGCGGGAGGCGTGCAGGGTCGAGAAGACGTGCAGGACGGGAACGGACACCGACCGCAGGCCGGTGGTCACGTTGATGAGCACGGGGAAGAACGTGATGATCGCGGTGACGATGACCTTGGGGGTCATGCCGAACCCGAACGCCACCACCAGGGCGGGGGCGAGCGCGACGACGGGGGTCACGTTCAGGACCACCGCAAGCGGCATGATCGCGCGCCGCAGCAGTGGGACCTCCGACATCAACAGGGCGAGGACGAACGCCGTGCCCGCGCCGCAGGCCACGCCCAGCAGGGCGATGCTGAGGGTGGACCAGGCATTGGCCAGGAACAGCACGGGCTCCTCGACGAGGATGGCCCCGACCTCCGGCAGGGGCGGCAGGAGGTAGGGCTGGTCCGCCGCGACCGTCGACCAGGCGAAGCCGACGAGCAGCACCGCCACGGTGGTGGGCAGCCACACGCCCGGCCTCAAGGCGGAGCGGCGTGCGCGTGCGGTGCGGCGGTGCGTCGTGGAAGCCCTTCCGCCGGGACGGGAGCGCACGGGTGCACTGGTGGCCATGGTCTCTCCTCCTCTCACAGGGGGATGGGGTCGTCGGGGGCGGCTCCGGCCGCCCAGGCGGACTGCAAGGACGCGCGGACCCGGTCCTCCAGGGTGTGCATGAGCGGTCCGGTCACCACGGCCCTGTCACGTGGGCGGGGCAGGTCGACGGGCAGCACCTCGTGCACCCGGCCGGGCCTGGCCGACATCACGACGATCTCGTCGGAGAGGGTGACCGCCTCGCGCACCGAGTGGGTGACGAACACGACCGTCGTGGACATCCGCTCCCACAGGCTCAGCAGCTGGAGCTGGAGCGCCTCACGGGTGAACTCGTCCAGAGCGGAGAAGGGCTCGTCCATCAGCAGCAGGTCGGGCCGCAGGCCAAAGGCGCGGGCGATGGCGACCCGCTGCTTCATCCCGCCGGAGAGCGCGTGCGGGTACTTGTGCGCGGCGTCGTCCAGACCGACCATGCGCAACAGGAGGTCGGGGTCCTCGCTGCCCCGGCCGGACCGACGGTTGACCCGGGAGGGCAGGGACACGTTGCGCCGCACGTTCAGCCACGGCAGCAGGGCGGGGCTCTGGGGGACCAGGCCCACCGACTTGGCCTCGCACATGCTCTTGGGGGAGGAGCCGAAGACGGTGACGTCGCCGGTGTCGTGGTCCTCCAGCCCGGCGACCACCCGTAGGAGGGTGGATTTGCCGCAGCCGCTGGGGCCGATGAGGCTGACGAAGTGGCGGCGGGGGATGTCCAGGTCGATGCCGTCGAGTGCGGGGCGGTACGGGTCACCGCCCTCGTAGGTCTTGGTGAGTCCGCGTACCTCGATCTGGTCGACGCTCACGCGGCGTCCTGGTCTTCGAACCGGTGCACGCGGATGTGCGCGGGGCTGTTCGGGGCCGCGCGGCCCCCGGCTGGCCCGGGGCGGTCGGGTCGTGGGGATGCCATACCTGCTCCTTGGAATGTGTGGTCGGATGATTGCACACCGTGTCCTCGTGGTGGACGGGTGTCGGGAGGGCGGAGAGAACGCGCAGGTCACCGGGGTGCGGCGTCATCGACCGAACAGGAGGCCGGGCGGCACGGGAGCGGAACGGGACACACGGCGCGGCCCGGGCGGGCACGCGCGGCGGCTGGATCGCGGGGGGCCGTGGCGGTACGCGGGTTGGGAGCGCCGGTGAGCACGACCGCATGGGGAAAGACCCATGGGACACCCTCCAAATAGCTGTCTCCGGACATGAGGGAGCCGGGACCTTCGATGGAGAGCGGGCGGAAGCGAACATGTCGACGGCCCGCGGGGATCGTTGACGGGTCGAATGTTAGGGATTAATCATTAACACGTTATGAAGCGTTGATCACATACTGATATCGAGAACGCGAAACCTGTGTCGGTCGTCGACGAGAGCGACCGTGATCCGGTGGGTGGCGAAGGCCGCGGGTAGCCAGGCGCCGCGTCCGAAGAGCTTGGCGAGGGGCTCGCCCAGTACCAGGAGGACGCACGCGTCCGGGAAGTGGCGGTCGCGCAGCCAGACGAGTTTGAAGGCGTCCGCGATGACCTTGTTGCGCTGCGCTGACTTGACCGGCCCGTGCTGGGGCGCGAACTGGGCCAGGACGGTCGGCTGGTCTCCGTCGGCGCAGTCGACTCCGATTCGCGTGCCGTCCGCGAGCGTGAACTCGCGCGGAGTGAGTTCGGTTCCCAGATGGGCGGAGAGCGCCCTGGCCAGTTCGGTGGTGCTCTGCTGGGCCGGTCGTTTTATGTCCTCTGACGACGGACTTCTCGCTGAATGCCCCATAGTATGGAGACTTTAATGCACACAGGCCACGTGGGCACCGTGGTTATCTGTGCGTACCACGGGAACAAGGGGCTTCGGCGTTCCGACCTGGATCTTCCTGAAGTGCCCGTGTCGCGCCTCACATCATGTGCCTTCCGCGCCGAAGCCCCGCCCTGGCAGGCACTCCTGGCGTTGTCCCCGGCCTACGGGCCGGGCGGGCCGAGGATACTCGTCGGTAACAAAAAGGGGCGGATAAAGCGTACTGGAGTTCGCCCCCTTTTCGCTTTGGGGAAACGCCAGTTCAAGGAGGTGTTCACCCGGCCCCCGAGGGCGGTGCGGCCCGTTGTTCGTCCGGGCGGGAGATATGTTCCGCGAATGCCTGCGCTCCAATAGGCGGAACGGTGGTCGGCCCCGGCCCGGTGCCGGGTCGGGACCGACCCGGCACCGCGCATGTCACGGGCATGTTCCCGTCCGCCGTACTCCGGGAATGCAGGGGAGCAGGTGTTCCGGCCGACCAGCGACCAGGAGGCAGTGGTGGAGATCGTCCGTGCCGAGCATGTGGCTCGGCTGCTGCGGAAGGACGGAGACCCGGTGCTGATCGTCCACCGGGGCCGTGCCGAGGTCGTCGAGGCGACCGAGCTCGACGGTCCGCGTTACGAGGGCGCGCTGCGCGTGGCCGACCGAGAGGACCTCGCACCGGAGCGCGGCGGCGGGGAACCGACACACGAGGAGGCCGAGGCCCTCGCACGGCGGTTGGACACCGCGGTGAGGAACCTCGGCGGCTGACCGCGCCCCGGGGTCCGGCGGCGTACCCGCGGCCGGACCCATCCCCGGCCTATCCGGCATCCTTGGGGTCGTAGGCCTCTCCGGTGACCGGGTTGGTGGCCATTCCGGTCGAGGGGTCGTAGTCCACGTCCATCCCCAGGTCCGGGTCGTGGTACAGGCCGGTGTCGGGGTTGCGCGGAAGCCCCACCTCGGGGTCGACCTCCCAGCCGGTCACCGGGTCGACAGTCGGCTCGGACTCCTCGGAGGGCTCTTCGGAAGACTCGGTGGAAGGTTCGGCGGAGGGCTCCGAAGACGGTTCGGCGGCGGGCTCCTGCTCCTGCTCGGGCGTCTCCTCGGCGGCGATGACATCGCTCTGGGCCGGCTGGGACTCGTGGCCGCCCCGGGGGTCGAGCGCGCCCCAGCTCACCAGGGCCAGGATGAGGATGCCCAGGCCGACGCGGTAGTAGACGAACGGCATGAAGCTGTGTGTGGAGATGAAGCGCATCAGCCAGGCGATCACCACGAAGCCGATGATGCCCGCGATGACCGTTCCCACGATGGTGGCTCCCCACCCGGCGTACTCGTTGCCGCCGATGTCGGCCAGCTTGTACACGCCGGACCCGAAGACCGCGGGCAGCGCCAGCAGGAAGGCGTACTCGGCCGCCTCCTTGCGCTTGAAGCCGAGCAGCATCCCACCCGTGATCGTTCCGCCCGAACGGGAGACACCCGGGATCAGGGCGAGTGCCTGGAAGAAACCGAAGGTCAGGCCGCGGGGGACGTTGAGGTCCTCCAGGTCCCGGTGCTTGCGCGCGTACCTGTCCGCCATGCCGAGGAACACGCCGAAGATGATGAGGTTCAGCGCGACCAGGCGCAGGTCCCGGAAGACGCTGTCGATCTGGTCCTCCAGGAGCAGGCCGAGGATCACGATGGGGAACGACCCCAGGATGACGTACCAGCCCATGCGCGCGTTGATGTCGCTTCGCAGGTCCCGGTTGGCCAGCGACCTGGTCCACGTCGACAGGATCGCCCAGATCCGTTCCCGGAAGTAGATCACCACGGCCAGCTCGGTGCCGATCTGGCTGACAGCCGTGAAGGCGGCGCCGGGATCGGGCCATCCGAAGAACGCCGACACCACGCGCAGGTGCCCGCTGGAGGAGATGGGGAGGAACTCGGTCAGCCCCTGGACCAGGCCAAGGACGATTGCTTCGAAGATGGACACGGCGGGGTCTGCTCCAGGATACTTCGGTCGCTGGTGGGGCGAAGGCTGTCGCGGGCACGGCGGGCGTGCTCGGAGGAAAAGGAGGTGGTCCCCGAAGCTTACTGAGAACCACGGATCAGTACGTCACCGAGGTGTGAGCGGCACGTGTCAGGGAGCGGGAGCGGTCAGCCGCGTCGGTGACGGACCCTGATGTGGAAGCGTTCGCCTTGGGGGCCGAGGATGCTCAGGAACTCGACCGGCCGCGCGTCGGCGTTGCCGAACCAGTGCGGGAGGTGGGTGTCGAACTCGGCGACCTCGCCGGCGGTGAGGACGAGGTCCTGATCGCCGAGCACCAGGCGCAGCCGCCCGTTGAGGACGTACAGCCAGTGGTATCCCTCGTGGGACCGGAGTTCGGGTTCGAGATCGCTCGGGCCGGCCGGGAGGGTCTGCTTGAACGCCTGTAGTCCGCCGGGCTTGCGGGTCAGCGGAACGACGGTCATGCCGTTGCGGGTGATCGGCCGTGGATACACCCGTGGATCGCCGCTGGCCGGGGCGCCGACGAGTTCGTCGAGCGGTACCTGGTGGGCCCTCGCCAAGGGCAACAGCAGTTCCAGGCCCGGCTTGCGGTGACCGGACTCCAGCCGGGACAGGGTGCTGACCGGAATACCGGTGGTCTCCGACAGGGCGGTCAGGGTGGCTCCACCGCGGCGACGCAGCTCGCGTAGTCGCGGGCCGACCGCGCTGAGCACGGCGTCGAACTCATCGCTCATGCTTCCAGTGTGCTCACAGTTTTGCTGTTACCGCAAAGAACTTTGTCAAACTGTCATCAGTGGGGCAGGTTGGTCCCGGACGCGGTCGCGATGCCCCGGCGGTTCCAGCCCGCCTCCGCGAACGGATCCCGGGCGACCGGCTCCACGGCTCCCGACCACAGCCGGCCTCGACCACCGGGGCCGGGACCCCGACCACCCCGAGGCAGGGACAATGGACGCACAGTACTGGGACGAGATGTACCGCGGCCGGGACCAGGTCTTCAGCGGCGCCCCCAACGGGGTCCTCGTCGCCGAGGCCGCCGACCTCGAGCCAGGGCAGGCGCTCGACGTCGGATGCGGTGAGGGCGCCGACGCACACTGGCTGGCCCGGCACGGCTGGCAGGTCACCGCGGTCGACATCTCCCGGACCGCCCTCCAACGCGCCGCCACCACGGCCACGGACACCACCGGACGCGTGGCATGGGCGCGCGCGGACCTCACCGCCACGCCGGCCCCAGCCAACTCTTTCGACCTGGTCTCCGTCCAGTACTTTCCGCTTCCGCGCCAGCCGCACCACGCCGCGCTCCGCGGTCTGCTGGCCACCGTCGCACCCGGCGGCACCCTGCTCTTCGTCGGCCACGACCTCGCCGACCTGCCGCCACACCGGAAGCAGGACATCGCGAGCGACTACTACCAGCCCGCCGACATCGCCGAACTCCTCGACGACGACTGGACCATCCTGGTCGACGAAACCCGCCCACGCACCGCTCCCGCACCCGCGGGCACACACCACACCCACGACACCGTCCTACGAGCGCAGCGTTCACGGCCGCCCCACCAGTGGCTCCCCGAGCACCGGAGCTGACATCCCGGGGCCGGCACACGTGTCCGAGCTCCGGCCGGCGTGCCCTGGACCCAGGACGCCCGGTCGGCGGTCTAGTGAGCCAGGACTCGCTCGGTGAGGACGAGGGGGCCGTCCGCGGTGACGGCGACCGTGTGCTCGGAGTGGGCGCCCCGCGAGCCGTCGGCCGAACGGATCGTCCAGCCGTCCGGGTCGAACACGACCTGGTCGGTCAGCCGGGCGAACCAGGGTTCGAGCGCCAGGGTCATGCCCGCCTTCAGTTTGAGACCGCGGCCCGCGCGCCCCTTGTTGGACACGTGGGGCTCCTCGTGCATGGTCCGGCCGAGGCCGTGACCGCCGAACTCCGTGTTGACGGGGTAACCGTAGTCGGCCGCCACCGCGCCGATCGCGGCCGAGATGTCACCCAGGCGATTACCCGGGCGTGCGGCCTCGACGGCGGCGTCGAGCGCCACCTCGGTGGCGCGGACGACCCGCAGGTCCTCCTCCGCCGCGGTGCCGACGATGACGGTCCGGGCCGAGTCCGCCACCCAGCCGTCGATCCCGACCGCCATGTCCATGCTGAGCATGTCGCCGTCGCGGAGCGTGTAGTCGTGGGGCAGCCCGTGCAGGACCGCGTCGTTGACGGACAGGCACACGACGTTGCGGAACGGGCCCTCCCCGAATGACGGGGCGTAGTCCCAGTAGCAGGACTCCGCCCCGCGCCGGCGGATCATCTCCCGTGCGTGGTGCTCCAGGTCGAGGAGGTTGACGCCGACGTCTGCGAGGTCACCGAGTTCGGTGAGGACCTGGGCGACGAACTCCCCGGTGACACGCATGCGCTCGATCTCCCGCGCTGACTTCAACTCCATGACGGACATCCTCTTCTTGGTTGTTTACCGGCGCCCAGGAAGCCTTCGGCGCCCTCACCGGGACACCCCGGCCGGGCCGCCCGCCGGGGAGGGCCGTGATCGATACGACGGGACGTACGTCCAGACAGGGGCGGACGTCGTCGCGCAGCTCCTCCAAATGGTCCAGGGCGTTCTTCACCAGCCCCGACACCGCACCGTGGTACGCGGGAGGACCGATGACCACGGCATCGGATCCCCGGCCGGATTCGGCGAACGCCTTCGCCCCGGGCGCGGGTGGCGTTCCCGGATCGTAGGGAGCGAACTCCGCGAGCTCGGGGCCACCGAACGCCCCCGTGCGCGCGCCACCATCCTCCTCGACCGCCGCAAGTACGGTTCTGATCAGCTGTTCCGTACTTGAGCCCGCTCCGACCGACCCACCGGTGCCCACGATACTTCCCGCCGCGTTCCCCGCCCTCGCCCAGGCCGTTCCGGACGTGCCCGCCTCGGCCCGGGACTCCGGAGGGTCCCGCTGCCCGGAACCGGCTCCGAGACGTCGTCCCCAGGGCGACGGCCTTGCGGTCGGCGGCCACGTGCACCACCGCCCCGGTCCCGACCTCTTCTCGGCGGTTCTCCGGGACGTCGCCGGGGAACCCCGTGCGCGTTCCTCCAGCCCGGTCGGACGAGGTGTTCTCGGTCACCGCCCTGGTTCCCGAGCGCACCGGCCGCATCCTGGCCGCCCACGGTACGGACGGGGCGGGCGCCGAGTCCCATGGGCTCCCGGAAACACTTCTCATCCTCGTCGGCGCCCCGCCGGCGGATGGTCGAGCGGCCCTTCGCCTGGCTGGGCGAGTACCGGGGCACCGCCAAGGACGTCGTACCTCCTGTTGCGGGACGCCAGAGCGCGCTTCACGAGCCTGGGGGCCGGGGGAGGGGCACCTCCTCGGTGCTGTTGACCGTGACCCGGACCGTCCTCGGGGGGTGGGCCGCGTTGTTCACCGTGATCTCCAGCAGGCCGTCACCGAATACGGCATGGATGTCGTCGTGCTCCACACCTGCGGGCAGAGTGATTTCCTGGCGGAACGTGTCACCGAACCGCCCTGTGGCGTAGTAGACGGTGTCCCGGCCCGGGTCGTGTCGGCGCGTACCGGTGATGGTGAGGCGGCCCCGGGACGCGGTGACCTCCACATCCTCGGGCCGCACCTGCGGAATCTCGCAGCGGACCACCAGGTCGGTGGCGCGAGCGAAGACGTCCGTGTCGGGTTTCCAGGCGCCGATCACACTATGCGTAGTGCTCACATCGAGGCGGGCCATAGCGTCTGCTATGCGGTTCATCTCGCTGGCCAGGTCACGTACCCCATGGAAGAGGTTGCTGATTACTCGTCTGGGGTCTCCTACTGTGGTGTTCACGCTCTACTCCTTATCCACCATCGGTGTCGGCCCCGTAGGTCCTGACGTACGTGCTCGGAGCCGGAAGTGTTTGGTTTTCCCGCAAGGAACGGATCTTGGGTGCGGGAGTTCTCTTTTTCCGGTGACGGCAGGATTGGATCCTGGTCATCCAGCGCTGTGCCTCCACAGGTGTGGGTGTTGTGCAACGCGTACGCGGCTGCGCTCGAAAGGCCCGGGAAAATCGCCACCAGGGCACATCGTCGCCTCGAAGCGGCAGGGCCTGCCGCCCCCTGTGCTACAGGCTTCGCGCGGTCAGCGCATCTCATGCGGTGACCCGGGGTAGCTGGCCCGACTTCTCACTTAACTCTTTTGTTGAACTGAGGCGACCCCAATAAGGATTCCTTGGGGAAGTGTGCTGCTCGGGGCCAGCTGGCTTGATGGAAAAGCAAGGACTGCGAGTTATTTCGTCTGCCGGTCTAGGTTGTGGTTGCCGTGGTTGCCTGATCGGTTTTTCGGGTGGTTTCTTTCGTCGGTCGTGCAAGGAGCGTGAGGACGGTGATTCCCGCGGTGAGTAGGAACGCAGTTGAAAGGCCGTATGCATCCGCGAACGCTCCGAGTGTTCCCGGCCCGACAATGGTGCCGATCCCGAGGAAGAACACGGCCGAGCTGAACCCGGTCGATGACTGCTCGGGGAAGACCTGGTAGGCCCAGACCGCGAGTAGTCCGGAACCAGCCATGAACGCTGGACCGTACAGTATGGCGGACGCTGCGATGGCAGGTAGCGATCCTGGTGCCACACCCAGCAGGGCGATGGCGATCCCCATGGCCAGGAACAAGTACGCTTGCGTCCTCCGCAACCCTTGTCGGGCGATGAGGACCCCGGTAAAGACACCGGCGGTGCCCGCGATTCCCATGATGGTCCAGAAAATTGGGCCGGTCGTATCTCCTTCCGGCATGCCCTGTGATACGGCAGCGACCGCGAAGGTCCAATAGAACGAGCCGATGAGTCCGTACGAGAGTGCTGTCAGGTACAGCGGGACGGCCTGTCGACGGGCGAACCAGCTCAACCGGAACCGTGGTTGGGAACCCTCCGAGGAACGGGTTCGATTGGGGCCCTTGGGCAACAGCCACGCGTCATAGAACGTTACGACGACGGCCACGACCGCGAAGGCCAGCCAAGCCAGTTGCCAGGCGGGCCCGCCCATGAGGATCACCACCGGGCCGGTCACCGCTACGGCGAACGCCGTGCCGGTCGGAATGAGCGCCATCACGAGCTCGCGCTTCTGTTCCGGAACCAGACGGACGACGGCGTCTGACCACGGTGCCCAGGCAAAGCCGGGACTCATGCCGGCCAGCACCAGCCCAGCCGCCAACACGCCGATACTGTCGGCGAGGGCCACCATTAACATGCCGCCGGAGGCCGATACGCCACCAGCGATGATCAACGGGCGGGGGCCGATCCGGGAGGACAGGAAACCGACACACAGCAACGCGACCAGGTAGCTGACGTATGTCGCGCTTCCTATCAGTCCCACCATGGAAACAGATACATCAAATTCGCGGCGAATCTCTGGCAGAAAGAGCCCGTAGCCGTACCGGGCGAACCCGAAAGTTATACCCTGTGCTGCCAGTCCCGCGATTCCCACTCTCCACACGATTGACAGCCGATGGTTCCCTTCTTCCGCCATTACGGCCTTTCTTTTGTGTCTTGACGCAGGGCTTGATCGGCGCCGCTCGGTTTACGTGAGGGCGGCAGTGGGGTTATGCATCGCCAGAATCTTTCGGCCATGAATCGAGAAGCGTTTCTACCACGACGCGGGCCTTGCCGATGGCGTCATCCACTATTTCGAGGGCGTGGGTCGTGGTCGCGCCCTCGTAGAGCATGAGCAGGGTGTCGACGAGCCTGTCGGCGTCCGCGAACCCCGCGCGCAGCGCGAGGGCGCTCAGGTCCGCGCGCAGCGCCTGCTTGTGCGCGGTCACCACCGCCCGCGCCGGGTGCCCGCTGCTGGCGAGCTCGGCGGCGGCATTGGCGAATGAGCATCCCCGGAAATCGGGCTCGGCATGGCAGGTCCCCAACGCGTCGAACACCGCGAGGATCCGGGCCCGAGGGTCCTCACCGGCGGCGTCGAGCGTCTGTTCCAGCAACCGCCGCCAGCGCGCGTCCCGGGACTCCAGATAGGTGACCACCAGGGCTTCCTTGCTCCGAAAGTGCTTGTAGAAGGTCATCCGGGCGACGTCGGCCGTCTCGATGATGGCGTCGACGCCTGTCGCGTCGATGCCGCGCGTGTAGAACAGCTCGTCGGCGGCGGACAGCAAACGGGCTCGAGCGGCGGAAGGACGACGACGCCTTCGTTGCTGTGGTGTGGTGTTCATGACTAAAATATACAGGGCGTTCTATCTACTTGTCATCCATGCGACGCACTCGGGATTCGACTCGGCCGCCCCCGCCGTGAAGCAGTCGCTGCGCCCCAACGATCGATCTCATCGGTGATTTCGGCCTGCCCGAAGCGCCCGTGGCGGCCCGGCGGGGTGTTGTTCGGCCGGGTGCGGCCCCGTGGGGAGCGAGGTCCTCGCGAGGTGGGAGCGCCCATCTCGCGCTGGGGAGCCTGTATGGAGCTCCTCCGAGGTTCCGGGCACGAGAAAACCCCAGGTCGGTGGCGGTGATGAACACGCTCTGACCTGGGGTTCCGTGTGGTAGGGCCCCAGGGGATCGAACCCTGAACCCGCGGATTAAAAGTCCGCGTGTGTACGGGCGGAACGTCCCGTTATACGGCGATTTGTTCCGGCTCATCCGGGCGGCGGTATCCCCCTACGTGCCACCGGAGACCACCCCGTGCCATGGTGTCCCGGAACAGCCGAGCAACCACCGAGCATTTCCTACGGTCAGCGAGGCGCGGATCAAGTCCGCTGGTGACTCGAGATGGGCTTCCTGAAGTTAATGGCTGAAGTGCAGGTTGGGATGCCCGAAAGTTCTCACGGCGCTGCCATGCCGTCGTAGCAGCACCGCCCACCGCTGGGTGACCTGACCTGAGGATGGGATCTCAAGACAGGACTGGTGGTCGGTCACAGTGTGTTCTCTGGCCGCATGCGACAACCTCCACCCGGCCACAAGATGAGCGGTCTACCGTGACGGCTAGGCGCACACCTACTCCCACCAGCCGCTCTGGTCTGCCGTCTTCGCGGTAGCGCTGGCCGCACGTGATCTGGCGCCGAGTGGGCGCAACGGATGTGGGTCCGGGGCCGCATGTGGCCAACTCCGTGCCGCGTAGTTGAGAGCTCTTGCGTCAGTAGACCGGGCTCTTCGGCAGTTCAGCACCTGCTTCTTTTGTCAACGGGACGGAAGCCACAAAGATACGTTGTTCATAAATATGTTCCCTTTGTCCATGTATTAGGTTTTTGCGACGTTTGCCCACGTGGGCTGAGCGAGTGTTAAGTTGAAGGCAGTCGACTGCAGAGAGTGATGTACATCATGAAACCTACAGCGCACTTGGCCTTCGGGTCGGGCGCGGCTGCGCTGGCCGCTTCGACCCTGGCCTTCAACCTTCCCTACTACGCCATCGTGGCGACTGCGGCCCTGATCGGTGTGCTGGTTGTATGGCTGGCACTGACGGTCCGTAGTATCCGGGCCTGCAAGTCGCCTCTCTGAGACAAAAGGAACTCATGAAGCTGTTTCGTACCGGGTTCTTTACGAGTTGGTGCGTGATAGCCGGTGAGGCGTGATGGCCCTGTCTGCCGTGCTTTTCAGATGTTCGCGGTGCGGTCGGAGACCAGTCCGGCGATGGCCTGATAAGTGGCCGGGAGGTTCTCGCGC